>JAYVYQ010000112.1:0-11195 GCA_043784125.1 Afipia sp. | reverse complement strand
GGCCCATCGCCTCGATGCTTCGTCCCGTCGACGTCGTCATGTTGAGGCGGAAGCCCTCACCGGCGTCGCGCAACGCATCGACCGCGTGATCCATCTCGAGCGCCTGCTCGGGATGCAGCCACGTGCCGAACGCAAGGATGCGCTGCTGGATAACAGGTTGCGATCCATGCGGCAGCAACAGCGAGAGATCGCCGCTGATGTCGGGCCGATCCTCACCCGCATGCCATGAAATGAGAATTTGCGGCTCTGCAAACAGCAACGCGCGGAACCGATCCGACTCGGCCTGCAGCGCCTGATTTTCCGACAGCAGCCGCGCTTCCACACCCGACGCCCGCATCCGGGTTCGCATCAGAAGGATGGCGGCAACGACGGAAAAGCCCAGCACCGCGGCGGCGACGGTGAGAGCGGCCAGCTCCTGGCGATTGATGTCGGCGAGCGCGGCGAATGCGCCGTCAAGCAATCCGTGTTGGCTAGCCGAGGCCCGGGTGGTGACGAGGGATGTCGCAAGGCTGGCGATGCCGACGCGCACAATCGACGTGCACGACAGCAGGGTCCGCCGCATCCCCCCGACCACGCCCAACATGAATGATCCCAATCGCGACTCGCGAATCGATTGACAATATCCTCAAGGGGACTCGCCGCATAAGAGTCCAGATCGTGAACGTGATTCGTGCCGTTAAATAATGGCATTTATCGGCGTCAAACTGCGCGGGCGTCTCGAAGCTTTGCGGGAAACTTAACGCCCGGTGGAGCCGAACCCGCCGCCGCCACGTTCGGTCGCCGACAGCGACGCAACCGCCACAAGACTCGCACGCGTGACGGGCGCAACCACCAACTGGGCGATGCGTTCGCCGCGGTTGACCGTGAACGGCACCTCGCCGTGATTGACCAAAAGCACGCCCACTTCGCCGCGATAATCTGCGTCGATCGTCCCCGGCGCGTTAAGGACTGTGACGCCATGCTTGAGCGCAAGGCCCGAGCGTGGCCGCACCTGTGCCTCATATCCGGGTGGCATCGCCAGGATGAGGCCGGTCGGTACCAGCACGCGATGACGGGGCATCAGGATGAGCGGCGCATCGTCGCGGATTGCCGCAAGAAGGTCGAGGCCGGCCGCATGCGCGCTCTGATAGGCCGGCAACGCCAGACCGTGAGCATTCGCCAGAACCTGAATCTCGACGGTGATGGAGCCGGTCATGTTTTTTCTCCCATCGAATCTGCGATCCGTTTCACCAGCGCTTCGGCGACCTCATTCTTGGTCATCAATGGCCAGGACTCGATTCCATCGGCGCTGATGATGTGAACGGTGTTGCGGTCGCCGCCCATCACCCCGCTTGCGGGAGAGACATCGTTGGCGACGATCCAGTCGCAGCCCTTGCGCTTGAGCTTCGCGGTCGCGTTGGCGATTAGGTTTTCGGTTTCCGCCGCAAAGCCGATCACGAGCTTCGGCCGGTTTTGCTTGAGCTTGGCGACGGTGGCGAGAATGTCGGGATTTTCCGTCAGGTCCAGTTTCGGCAGGCCTGATTGGGTTTTCTTGATCTTCTGCTCACCCGCATTGGCGACGCGCCAGTCGGCCACGGCGGCGACGAAGATCGCAACGTCGACCGGGAGTGCCTGCTCGACTTGCGCCAGCATATCGCGCGCGGATTCCACGCGGATCACACACACTCCTGAGGGGTCATGCAAATCGACAGGCCCGGATATCAGCGTCACATCGGCCCCAGCATCTGCCGCCGAGGCCGCAATGGCATAGCCCTGCTTGCCCGATGAGCGATTGGCGATGTAGCGCACCGGATCGATCGGCTCATGGGTCGGCCCAGCGGTGATAAGGATTTTTTTGCCAGCGAGGCGATGCGCATGCGACGGCCGCAGTATGCTCTCGGCCAAAACGGCAATTTCCGTCGGC
Source organism: Afipia sp. (assembly GCA_043784125.1). GTDB lineage: Bacteria > Pseudomonadota > Alphaproteobacteria > Rhizobiales > Xanthobacteraceae > Afipia. The sequence goes on along the minus strand of JAYVYQ010000112.1, from coordinate 9,292 downwards.
TCCGACATGCGGCCGACTCCGGCCTCGTTCGCTTCGGCCATCTCGCCGGCATTCGGTCCAATGAAAGTGACGCCGTCACGCGCGAGCTGAGCAACATTGCGTTTGGTCGCAGCATTGTTCCACATCAGCGGGTTCATCGCGGGCGCCACCAAAATCGGCCTGTTGGTCGCCAGCAGAATTGCGGTGGCGAGATCGTCGGCGTGACCCTGCGCCATCTTCGCCATTAGGTCGGCAGTGGCAGGCGCGACAACGATCAGGTCGGTATCGCGCGCCAGGCGAATATGTCCGGCGTCGAATTCGCTCTGGGCGTCGAACAGATCCGTGTAGCAACGCTCGTCCGCCAGTGCGCCGGCGGTCAATGGCGTCACGAATTGCTGCGCGGCGCGTGTCATCACACAGCGCACGTGAATGCCGCGCTCCTTCAGCCGGCGGATCAAATCGAGCGCCTTATAGGCCGCGATGCCGCCGCCGATAATGAGGGTGACGCGCGGCAGGCTCGTTCCGGTCGAGCGCGATTGGGTGGAAAGATTGTTCAGCGAGACCGGCGCCGGTCTCGAAATTGTCTGCCGTTGATCCGTCGCCTCGCGCAGGATCACCCGCACTTCGTCTTCGACCGAACGGCCGCTTTGCGCAGCCCGCAGCCGGAGGCTGGCTTTGATGCTCTCATCGAGTTGGCGGACAGTGAGGCTGGCCATGCGATCTCCCGGGACGAGGGAAATCTATCAGATGCTATCATTGCAATCAAATAATGATTGCAATGATAGCATCATTGCATCGACCATAAAATCCCCAGAAATGCCAAGGCGATCACCCACAACGCCATAGTCTGCCAGCGGGTCCGTTTAGCTTCTGCGGCGCCAATGGCCGAGACCGTCTCCGGCGACAGCACCAACCCGTCACGGGTCATGGCTTCGAATTGATTGAGTGCCGCGACCAAACGGGCCGCAATGGAGGGCAGCCCGGATAGCACCCGGCCAAGCTGGCCGGCACCCGCCATGGCGCCCTCGATTTTCCCGAGGGGGCCGAGATTGCGTTCGATCCATTCCCGCACCACCGGCTCGGCTGTGGTCCAGATATCGAGCTTGGGATCGAAGCCGCGCGCCACGCCTTCCACTACCACCATGGTCTTCTGCAGTAGGATCAGTTCGGGACGCGTGCGCATGTCGAACAGTCCGGTCACTTCGAGCAGCAGCGACAAAAGTTTGGCCATCGAGATTTCGTCGGCGGCGCGATTGTGAATCGGCTCACCGATGGCGCGGATCGCCTGCGCGAAGTTTTCGACCGAGTGATGCGCGGGTACATAACCCGCCTCGAAATGCACTTCGGCGACACGCTGATAGTCGCGCGTGATGAAGCCCAGAAGAATCTCGGCGAGAAACTGCCGCTCTTTCAGGCCGAGCCGCCCCATGATGCCGAAATCGACCGCAACGAGACGTCCTTGCGGATCGACGAACAGATTGCCCGGATGCATGTCGGCGTGGAAGAAGCCGTCGCGCAAAGCGTGGCGCAGGAAATTCTGGATCACTTTGCGACCGAGGTCTTTCAGATCGACATTTGAGGCTTCGAGTTTGGCGCGGTCGTTCAGCGCGATGCCGTCGATCCATTCCATTGTCAGCACATGATGGCTGGTGCGATCCCAATCCACCGTCGGCACGCGAAACTCATGATCGTCGCGCGTGTTTTCCGCCATCTCGGAGAGCGCCGCAGCCTCAAGCCGCAAATCCATTTCCATCGCGACCGAACGCGCGAGCGTCTCGACGATCTCGACCGGCCGCAATCGCCGCGCCTCCGGCGAGATCGCCTCGATCTTGCGTGCTGCGAACAGAAATGAGGAGAGGTCGTGTTGAAAACGCCCGCCGACATGGGGCCGCAGCACTTTCACCGCGACAGGCGTGAGAACGCCATCCTTCTCAACTTCGGCGCGGTGCACCTGTGCGATTGAGGCAGCGGCAACGGGCGCGCCGAAGCTCACAAACACCTGCGCCACAGGCTTATCGAACGCCGCCACGATGGCGGCTTCAGCCTGCGCCTGTGGAAACGGGGGCAGCCGGTCCTGCAGATTCTCGAGGTCGCGCGCCATGGTGACGCCGACGACATCGGGACGGGTGGCGAGGAATTGCCCAAGCTTGACGTAAGTGGGTCCGAGACGCGTCAACGCACGTGAGAGTCGTCCACTCGTCGCAGCGTTGCGCCGCTCGATCAGCCGCGCCATGCGAACCGCGAACTGCGCCTGCGGCGGCAGCATGTCCGGATCGGCGATTCCGAATACGCCCTCGCGCGCAAAAACGAATGCGGCGCGCGATAGCCTCAACGTATGCGTGATGGCAGCAATCACAAACGCCAGCCCGAATGCAGAGCGACGATGCCGCCGGACATGATGTCATGCTTGACGCGCGAAAACCCTGCGGCGCGGATCATGTCGGCAAAGGCATTGGGCTTCGGAAATTGCCGGATCGATTCGACCAGATACCGATAGGACTCCGCATCGTCGGTCACGGCCTTGCCGAGTTGCGGGATGACGTTGAATGAGAACGCGTCATAGATTTTGTCGAGTCCCGGCACATCGACCGACGAGAATTCCAGACAGAGAAAACGCGAACCCGGTTTGAGCACGCGGTAGGCTTCGGTCAGCGCCATCGGAATGCGCGGCACGTTGCGAATGCCGAATGCGATGGTGTAGGCATCGAAGCTCTTGTCGGGAAACGCGAGTTGCTCGGCGTTACCCTCGACGAAATCGACCGTGTGTTCCAGATGCTGCGCGATGGCGCGTTCGCGCCCCACGGCCAGCATCTCGGTGTTGATGTCGCAGACGGTGGCGTGAAATCCCTGGCCTGACACTTTGGCTGCGCGGAACGAAATGTCACCGGTGCCGCCGGCCACATCGAGCAGGGCGAACGGCGCATTGCCGCGCGGCGGATTGAGCGCCACGATCATCGCGTCCTTCCAGACGCGATGCATGCCCGCCGACATCAGGTCGTTCATCAGGTCGTAGCGCTTGGCGACGCTGTGAAACACGTCGTTCACCAGCGTCTGCTTTTGCTTCAGATCGACGTCCCTGAAGCCAAAATGCGTTGTTTCGTCAGTCCGTTCCATCGCATGCTCTCTTTGGGTCAGACCATAGCGCGCCGCCGCCAATGGCGCTATCACGTCCGTCCTTAAAGGTGAACGCAGCTAAAATGCCCGAATTACCCGAGGTTGAGACCGTGCGCCGTGGCCTGCAGCCCGTCATGGAGGGGGTGCGGATCGTGCGGGTCGAAACCCGTCGCCGCGACCTTCGGTTTCCGTTCCAGAAGGACTTCGTGGCGCGGCTCGAGGGCAAGGTTGTGACCGGACTCGGCCGCCGCGCCAAATACCTGATGGCCGATCTGGAAACCGGCGACGTGCTGATGATGCATCTGGGCATGTCCGGATCGTTTCGGGTCGGCAAGGGCGAGGGCACCGTCACGCCCGGTGTCTTTCATCATCCACGCAGTGAGGATCGCACGCACGATCATGTGGTATTTCACATGGCATCGGGTGCCGTGATTTCGTTCAACGATCCGCGCCGCTTCGGCTACATGAAAATCGTCGCGCGCGCGGAACTGGACAAGGAACCGTTGCTGCGCGGCCTTGGGCCTGAACCGCTCGGCAATGAATTTGATGCGACGATGCTGGCGCGCGCCTGCGCGGGCAAGAAAACCAGTCTGAAGGCGGCGCTGCTCGATCAGCGCGTGGTGGCGGGGCTCGGAAACATCTACGTCTGCGAAGCGCTGTTCCGCGCGCAACTCTCCCCAAAAAGAATGGCTTCGACGATTGCGACCAAGACAGGATCGCCGAACGAGCATGCCAAGCGATTGGTCAACGCGATTCACGACGTCCTGAATGCTGCAATCAAAGCCGGCGGCTCATCGCTGCGCGATCACCGTCAGACCGATGGCGAATTGGGATATTTCCAGCATTCGTTTCAGGTCTACGATCGCGAAGGCGAGAGATGCAAAACGCCACGATGCGGTGGCACAGTCAGACGATTCACGCAGAACGGTCGTTCGACGTTCTGGTGTCCGAAATGTCAGAAATGATTTTTATTTTCTGACACAGATGACGCGCAGCACCGAAGCCTTGGCGTCGGAAGTGCCAGCGATGGGCACAACAAAATTTGCTTTCAGGAATTCGCGCACGGTGTCGGCGCTGACAAGAATAGCCTGAGATGACGCGGCGGCATTCGCAGGACCGGCAACAACCGCAGGCCTGAGCCGCGCCATGCCGGTGAATTTTCCATCGCTATCGAGCGCCGCCGCGCCGGAGAAGCCGAGCCCGAGATCGGGCGTGAGTACGCCCTCGGTCGAACTCGCGGCGACCGTCGTCACCGCTGCGCGCCCGCCCTGGCTTTGCGGGTCGGGAACGCCTGTGACAGATGCGGTCGGCTTGGCGGCGGCACCTGCGGCCATCGCCAGTGGCTTCATGGCGCTCGCGCCATAGATACGCAGCAGCGCGAGTTCGCGTGCTTCATCGTCGGCGACGCGTTCGGCATTTCCATAGCCCTGCACAACGATTGACGCGCATGACTCGGTTGCCTGCCGGTCTGCAATGAGAGCGCCGCTGGCGTTGACGACGATGCCGGTCGAGTATTCGACTTTCTTGCGCGAAGGGCCGCTCTGCGCTGTAGCGCCTCCGGGGAATGGATTGAAGGCGCTCGACATCGCGACGCTGACGGGGATCATGGTGCCTTCAGTGGCCTGATCGTAAAGAATTGTCATGACGCGCACTTCGTTGTCACGCGTCTGGCCACGGATATAGAATTTTTTCAGCCCCTGCGAGCCCGACAGCACGAAGAAGTCCGGTTTGATGACGCTGTAATCGGTCTTGCGTGCATTCGCTTTCTTTTCGCTGTCCGCAACTTTCGCAGCTGTCGCCCCCGCTTCCTTGCGACGTGACATTTCGATCTGGATCGTCCCGGTGGCAGACGACCATTTGGTGCCGTTGGCGTCGCTGGTCACCTGCGGAAGCAATTTCATCGGCAGGCCGATGCGCGCGCCGGTCACGGGTTCGCTGACAAGTTTCCAGCCGACATTGTCCTGCAGCTTTTGGGAAGCATCGCTCAACGTGTCACGTTCCTTCGAATTGAGCACGCCGGTCTGACGCGGCGCACCGTGGTCTTTCTGGAATTCCTTGATGGCGGTGAGCATGCGGTCGCTGACTTCGCCGTTGATCGCGCCGTTATAGAGCCCGACCCATGCCAGGTCCGACTGAATCGAAAGCCGGTCGGTGCGCGCCATGTCGTTCGCGGTATCGGCGGGTGTCTGAAGCTGCGGTCGAACCGGCACCGTTGCGACCGGCTTTGGCTTCACCGGGGTGGGCGTCGCAACCAGTTGCGCAAAAGCAGGCTGCCCCATGACCCCGATAAGCAACGCATATGCGAACAACGGCTTCATGCCCGTACTCTTTACTGATACGACGCTTACTTAAGCACAGTTGTTTTGTCCGCAAAAGCACTGCGAAGGTTCGATGCTGACGCCCGAAGAACTCGAACGATACGCGCGCCATATTGTGCTGCGCGAAGTGGGCGGCCCCGGTCAGGCCGCGCTGCAAGCCGCGCGTGTGCTGGTGATCGGCGCCGGAGGTCTCGGTGCGCCGGTGCTGATGTATCTCGCAGCGGCGGGCATCGGCACGCTCGGCGTGGTCGACGACGACATTGTCTCGCTGTCCAACCTACAACGCCAGATCATTCATGCGACGCCGGATGTCGGACGGTCGAAGGTGGACAGCGCGGCGGATAAAATTCTTGCGCTCAATCCGCATGTCACGCTGCGAACGCATGCGGTGCGGTTGAATGCGGCAAACGCCATGGCGCTGATCGGCGGCTACGATGTGGTGGTCGACGGGTCCGATAATTTCGCGACGCGTTATCTTGTCTCGGACGCATGCTATCTCGCCGGGAAGGTTTTGATCGCCGGCGCGCTCGGCGTGTTCGACGCGTCACTCACTACGATCCGCGCGCTTGAGAAGAAGGCATCAGGCGAACTCAATCCGACCTATCGCTGCCTGTTTCCCGAAGCGCCGCCTCCCGGCACCACGCCAACCTGCGAGGAAGCCGGTGTCCTCGGCGCGCTGGCTGGCGTTTTGGGATCCATGATGGCGCTGGAAGCGATCCGCGAGATCGTCGGTTTTGGCGAGGGACTGGTCGGGCGTTTGGTGATGATCGATGCGCGCGCGATGCGCTTCGAGACGCTGCGTTATGCGCGCGATCCGTCAAACCCACTGAATGGCGATAATCCGACGATCAAGGATTTGAGCGGGCATAAATAAAAATTACGCCACACCCGGCAGCACGCGATCCGGTGGCTTGTGGCCATCGAGGAAGGTGCGGATGTTAATCATCACCTTTTCACCCATCTCGACGCGGCCCTCGATCGTGGCCGATCCCATATGCGGCAGCAGCACAACCTTGTTGGCTTTGGCAAGCCGAACGAGTTTCGGATTCACCGCCGGCTCGTTTTCATAAACGTCGAGCGCAGCACCACCGATCTCGCCATCTTCAAGCATTTTGATGAGCGTGGTCTCATCAATGACTTCGCCGCGCGCGGTGTTGACGATGTAGGCGTCTTTACGAATGAGCTTGAGTCGCCGCGCGGATAACAGATGAAACGTCGCCGGGGTGTGCGGGCAATTCACCGAGATGAAATCCATGCGGGCAAGCATCTGGTCGAGGCTTTCCCAGTAGGTCGCACCCAACTCTTCCTCAATCTGCGGCGCGACGGGGCGGCGATTGTGATAGTGGATCTGCAGTCCGAAGGCATGTGCGCGCCGCGCGACTGCCTGTCCGATGCGGCCCATGCCGATGATGCCGAGCCGCTTGCCGCCGATGCGATGGCCGAGCATCCATGTCGGCGACCAGCCTGCCCATTCCTTGCCGTCAGGCAAAATCGCAGCGCCTTCGATCAGGCGGCGGGGGACTGCGAGAAGCAGCGCCATCGTCATGTCGGCGGTGTCTTCGGTCAAAACCTTCGGCGTGTTGGTGACCATGATGCCGCGCGCAACTGCAGCAGCCACATCGATGTTGTCGACGCCGTTGCCGAAATTGGCGATCAGCTTCAACTTCACATCCGGCTGGTTGATGATGTCGGCGGTGATCTCGTCGGTGACGGTCGGGACGATAATGTCTGCGGTACGGAATGCCTCGGCGAGTTGAGCCGTCGTCATCGGCGTATCGTCGAGGTTGAGGCGGGTATCGAACAGTTCGCGCAGCCGCGTTTCGGTGCTGTCAGGCAGCTTCCGCGTCACAACCACAAGAGGTTTTTTCTTGGCAGCTACCATTCTTGAACAAACTCTACTGGAACTCTTAAGGATCGTCCGCGCGTTCAGCCCACATTAACCGGCCTGTTCGAAGGTAGGAATCGAGCCGGACGGTTGAGCTTTCCTCAGGTTTTCTGGCCGCTTGGTGCTTGGTCCTCTCTAGCAGAAGGCGGGGCCAAGACAAGAACCCCGCGGATTGCCGGGGGACGGAAAATCGGTCGCCGAATGGCTGCGGGGAACGCGGCGAGGCGGTCTCTGAAAGAGGTCAAGGGCAGGGGCAATGAGACTCGGACGCATTTTCGCAACGCTGACACTGGGCATCTTTGTCGCATGGGTGCCCGGCTCTGCGCTCCATGCCGCGAAGGATGCAGGCGTGACGACCAGCGGACTCCCCGTTCCGCGTTACGTCAGCCTGAAATCGGATCACGTCAATGTTCGCGCCGGTCCCACCAAGGATCATGAGGTCGCGTGGGTTTATACCCGCGCCGGATTGCCGGTCGAGATCACGGCCGAGTTCGAGAACTGGCGCCGAGTGCGCGATTCCGAAGGCGCGGAAGGCTGGGTCTATCATTCGCTGTTGTCGGGAAAACGCACGGCCGTCATCACGATGAAACAGAAGGACGCGCTTGCGCCCTTATACGACAGCGCCGATCCGCAAAGCGCGGTCGCGGCGAAACTGCAAGTCGGTGTGCTGGCTCAGGTCAAACGCTGCAAGGACGGCTGGTGCCGCGTCACAGGAAGCGGCTTCGATGGCTGGATCGAACAGCAGCGGCTGTGGGGTGTTTATGCGGACGAGAAGATCGAGTAGAGCGAAAAGAACTTAGCGCTTCTTGCGCAGGCGTACGACCATGTCGATGCGGCTGATCTCGTAGCCTTCCGGCACTTCCGGCATCTTCTGCAAGACGAGGCTCGGGTCTGGAATATCGACCAGCTCGTGATTGCCTTCCATGTAGAAGTGATGATGCGCGCTGGTGTTGGTGTCGAAGTAGGTCTTGGTACCATCGACGCTGACCTGGCGCAGCAGCCCCGCTTCGGTCAGCTGATTGAGCGTGTTGTAAACGGTCGCCAGCGACACCGGCACCTTGGCGTGGGATGCTTCTTCGTAGAGCATTTCGGCGGTCAGGTGACGGCCACCCTTACCGAACAGCAGCCAGCCGAGCGCCATGCGCTGGCGGGTCGGGCGCAAGCCCACCGACTGCAGCATCTCGTTGACGTCGTGCCATGGGCAGCCGGTCAGAATTGGCTCATGGCCGCGACTCTGCGGGTCCTTGGTTCGATCATTGGTGACGATTTCACTCATGCTGCAACGGGAATATGCCCGCCCTCATCCTGAGAATTGGTTGGTCTTACTATAGGAAAGGATGCAGTTACATGCAAGTTTTTCGCAACTGGATCATGGGCTTGGGAGCGCCGAATCAGTCGCAATTTGTGGGATTTAGGCCGCTTTGACGGGCAAAGCGCCTATGTTAGAGGTCCACTAAGCCGCCGCATCCGGGGCATGCCGAAAAGGATAGCAGAATGACTGAGCGCAAAAGCAGCTTCACCTATGAGGAGTTGCTGGCCTGCGGTCGGGGCGAACTGTTCGGGGCAGGCAATGCGCAGCTTCCGCTGCCTCCCATGCTGATGTTCGATCGTATCACCGAGATTGCCGAAACCGGCGGCGAGTACGGCAAGGGCATTATTCGCGCCGAACTGGACGTCAATCCCGAGCTTTGGTTTTTCGGCTGTCACTTCAAAGGCGATCCGGTGATGCCGGGATGTCTCGGCCTCGATGCGCTGTGGCAGATGGTTGGATTTTTTCTGGGCTGGACTGGTGGCGCGGGACGCGGGCGCGCACTCGGTCTTGGCGAGTTGAAGCTGGCCGGTCAGGTTCTGCCGAATGTCACGAAGGTTGTGTATGGCATCGACATCAAGCGGGTGATGCGCGCCAAATTGGTTCTCGGCATCGCCGACGGGTGGCTTTCATCGGACGGCGAGATTATCTATCGAGCCAAGGATCTGAAGGTCGGGCTGTTCCAGC
>JAYVYQ010000111.1:0-4495 GCA_043784125.1 Afipia sp. | reverse complement strand
AACAATTTCTTCGGGAGTTTTTCGCTCTCCCTTTGCGACAGTATCGCCGGAAGTATCGCTTGACGATTCCGACCGCGATCTATCATGATCTGCAAACATCATTATATTGTTTTTCTTGAATGTAAAGATGCCCGACAATCCGGGGCGCTCCGCAAGAACTGCACAAGATGGTTCTACGGATGGGAGGAGAAGAAGATGAGACATTCCGCGATTCGAGCGGCAGCCGCTGCTTTTGTGTTTTGTTTGTCGGGTCTTGCTGCACATGCACAAGACGCCAGCGAAAAAGAAATCGAGCGCTATCGCGCGATGATTTCCGATCCGATGTCCAATCCGGGCTATCTGGCGGTCGATCGCGGCGAAGTGCTGTGGAAAGAAAAACGCGGCGCTAAAAACGTTTCACTGGAAACATGCGACCTCGGCGAAGGCGCGGGCAAACTCGAAGGCGCATTCGCGCATCTGCCGCGCTACTTCAAGGACGCCGACAAGGTCATGGACCTTGAGCAGCGCCTGTTGTGGTGCATGCAGAAGGTCCAAGACCTCGACACCAAGGACATCGTGGCGCGCAGATTCTCCAGCGTCGGTAAAGCGTCCGACATGGAAGACCTCGTCGCCTACATCGCCAACAAATCGAACGGCATGAAGATCGCCATTCCGCTGGCGCATCCGAAAGAGCAGGAAATGGCGGCGGTCGGTGAAGCGCTGTTCTATCGGCGCGGCGGCGTGATGGATTTCTCCTGCGCCACCTGTCATGCCGACGAAGGCAAGCGCATTCGCCTGCAGGGACTTCCGAACCTGTCGAAGCCCGGCAAGCAGCCGCAGGAAACCATGGCTGGCTGGCCGACCTATCGCGTCTCGCAGGGCGCGCTGCGCACCATGCAGCATCGGCTGTGGGACTGTTATCGCCAGCAGCGCTGGCCAATTCCTGAATACGGCTCCGACAGCCTGACCGCGCTCACCGTCTTCCTGCAAAAGCAGGCAGCGGGCGGCGAGATCAACGTGCCATCGATCAAGCGATAAGGGAGCGCACCATGAAAAACGTCACGAAACTCACCGCGCTGCTCCTCACCGCTGGTTTGGTTGCCGGCGTCTCGCTCGCAGCCTCTGCGCAGAACGCGAAGAAAACCGAACCCGCCAAGAAAGCGGCTGCGACTCCTGCGCCCAAGAAGGCCGACCCCGCATTGGTCGAGGCCTATCTGAAAAACACATTCGGAAAACAGTCTCCCGAATGGCAGGCGCGCATCGCGCCTGACGAGACGTTGAAGATGTGCAACGCCGTGCATAACGACGTGGCCTCGAAAGACGCCGACAAAATCGTCAAGGCTGAACTCGCAAAGGTCGTCTATCCGGCCGACGGAAAATTTCTCGGCGACTGGAAGGAAGGCCGCAAGATCGCCAACAACGGGCGCGGCGGACAGTTTTCCGATCCCGAAGGCACGGTCGCGGGTGGCAATTGCTACGCCTGTCATCAGCTGGAGAAATCCGAAGTCTCCTTCGGCACGCTCGGTCCAAGCCTGACCAATTACGGCCGCGACCGGAAGTTCGACGCGGCGGAAGCGAAAAACGCCTTCACCAAGATTTTCGACTCGCAGGCGGTGCTGGCCTGCTCGAACATGCCACGTTTCGGCGCCAACAAGGTTTTGAGCGAAAAACAAATCACCGATCTGGTGGCGCTCCTGTTCGATCCTGAATCGCCGGTCAACAAGTAAGCGTTCGGCAAAAGGAAACGCAAAATGAAGATGCGTCATGTAGCGCTCGCGCTTGCCCTCACCGCTTGTCCGGCAGTCGCGCAGGACGCGACAGTGACATACAAGTCGCTCAGTCCCGAACTCGCGCTCGATCTTGCACGCGCGACGCTGGCCGATTGCCAGAAGCGCGGCTTTCAGGTCGCAGTCGTGGTCACGGATCGGTTCGGCAATCCGCAGGTGATGCTGCGCGATCGCTTTGCGGGCACGCACACGCCGACCACGGCACAGGGCAAAGCGTGGACGGCGGCGAGTTTCCGCACCAACACCATCGACCTCATGGCGATGTCGCAACCGGGTTCGCCGCAATCGGGCCTGCGCAATCTTCCCAATGTGGTGATGATCGGCGGCGGCATCACGGTCGAAGCCGGCGGCACGATGGTCGGCGCGGTCGGCGTATCGGGCGCGCCGGGCGGCGACATGGACGAGGCCTGCGCGAAAGCGGGTGTGGGTGCCGTGAAGGACAAGCTGGATTTTTGAGAGCGGGGTTCTATTTCGGGTGTCATGGCCGGGCTTTTCCCGGCCATCCCGATCAGGGGAGCACTGTGCTCAGTTCATCGGGATCACCGGGACAAGCCCGGTGATGACAACAGTGAGGTCACGAAAGACAAACCCTCACACCTGCTTCATGAACCAGTCCGCAAACGGCCCCTGCTCATAGGCCTTCTCGCGCACGTAGCGGAACATCGCGAGAAATTCAGGCTTCTCGGGCAGGCCAGTCATCCGCGCCACTTCCCTCGCCTGCCCCTTGCGCGCGCTAAGACCATCGGCCTTTTCGGGAAAAAACTGGATCGTCGGCGTGCCGCGCACATCGTAAGTCGCGCTGAATGGTTTTTCGGGAAATTTCCCGCCGTCGAAATCCGTCACCTCGCGCGAGCCGAGAAAATTCAGATGCAGGATTTCAAAATTGTCGCGAATGTAAGCCTCGACCTTCGGATCGGCCATGTAGCTTTCGTGCATGCGCTTGCAGCCGGGACAGCCTTTCATGCCCCACATCACCGCAAAGCGCTTACCCTTCGCGGTCGCGCCCGTGAGGTCTTCGGTGAGGTCGAGAAAGCTCTCCAGATACCAGTCCATGTGATAGATGCCGTCGTCGCCGAGCGTGGCCTTGGCCAGCGCCGGTCTAACGTGAAGCGCCAGCAAGCCGGCACCTGCCACCGCGATGGCCCGGCGTCTGGTCACATGAGCCTTGGTGAGGTTCGGCATCGAGTCCTCTTGAATTTTTCTTGATAAAGCCCGTAACGATGGGGTCTGGTGGATATATGCGAATTTGAGTATATGTATCACATGTCCCGGAAAACAACTTCAAACATTTTGTTGATCGCGTGTCTCGCAGCTGCGGCGAACCTTGTGCCGGTGGCTGCGCGTGCCGCCGAACTCGTGATGTTCGACAGCGCCGGCTGCATTTATTGCCAGCGCTGGGAACGCGCCGTCGGCAGCGTTTACGACAAGACGGCGGAAGCGAAAGTTCTTCCGCTGCGCCGCATCGATATCAGCCGGCAGTCATCCAGCGGCGTGACGCTGTCGGAGCCGGTGCATTACACGCCGACATTCATCGTCGTGGACAATGGACGTGAGATCGGCCGCATCGAAGGCTTCAGCAGCGACGATTCGTTCTGGGGATTGCTGGACGGAATTGCCGCCAAGATCGTTGCGAAAATCGCGCCCGAACCGAACCGCATTTGAATTTCCCGTCAACCGATTGAACAAAGCGCATCACATGACCTCCATTATTCCCTCGGACATCGAGACCGAACTGCGCGACGGGGCGGAATACTCCCCCGAACTCGATTTGCTGATGCGCAAAGCGCGCAAGGCCAGCAATTTTCTCAAAGCGCTGTCCCACGAAAATCGTCTGCTATTGTTGTGCCTGCTGGCGGAACGCGAGCGCTCGGTGACGGAACTGGAAAACATTCTGTCGCTGCGGCAATCCGCCGTGTCGCAGCAGCTTGCGCGGTTGCGTTACGACGGCATGGTCGATACGCGGCGCGACGGCAAGACGATCTATTACAGTCTCGCCAATGAAGATGTGCGGCGGGTGATTTCGGTGGTGTACGACATTTTCTGCGCGCCGCCTGCGACGCCGGCAAAAAAGTAATCCCCTGAGGCAAAACCCGTGCGAGGCTGATTGCCGAACGCGCGGGAGTAACCGGGAGAGTGGATGTGCCAAGCCTGTCTGCCTGGATGCCCGCACTGAGCGGCCTTGCGGTCGGGGTCGCTGTGGGATTTGCGGTGCGCCACGCCAAACTCTGTTCATTCGGCGCGGTTGAAGATGCGCTGATGGGCGGCGACAGCCGCAGGCTTCGCGTGTTCGGTCTCGCACTCGGCATCGCCATCCTCGGCACACAGGCGCTGATCCTCGGCCACGTCATCGCGCCCGATCTGATCCCCTACACCCCCGCCGCCCTGCCGGTGATTGCGATCCTGATCGGCAGCCTGATGTTCGGCATCGGCATGGCGATGGTCGGCACCTGCGGCTTCGGTTCGCTAGTAAGACTCGGGACTGGCGATTTGCGCAGCCTCGTTGTCGTCATCGTGCTGGGTGCCACAGCCTACGCAACATTGCGCGGCGTGCTGTCGGGATTGCGAATAGGCTTTCTTGAAAACTTGTCGATTGCGATGCCGGATGGCGCACGCTCCGACATGGCGTCGCAGTCGTCGCATGCGCTGGGCAGCGATGTGCGGCTCTGGGTCGCGGCGATTGTCGGCCTGATCCTTTGCGCGCTCGCACTCGGCGACCGGCGCTTGCGGCG
>JAYVYQ010000110.1:0-3294 GCA_043784125.1 Afipia sp. | reverse complement strand
CCGACCGCGACATTGATCCTCGATGGCAAAACCGTCGGCCGGCATTATGCGGGGCCGAACTGGGAACATCAGGACGGCAGCGCCATTGTCGGCAAGGCGATCGCCAACGCGCCTGCGACAACGACGAACGATATTCCGTGGCTGAAGATCGAGGTGATCTCAAAACGCGGCAGCGGCGTGTTGAGCAGCGTGACCGCCGTGCAGCGGATCATTACCGTCGGCGGCAAGGCTAGCGTTGCACCCGGAAAACCCGCCGCGTTTCAAAGCGTGGCTTACGCAGCCGATTATGTGTTTCTGAAAAAGAAATAACGAGCGGCCTCAGCCGCCCATCGCCTTCTCGATGGCACTCAGCGCGTCATCCGCTTTCCCGCCGTCCGGTCCACCCGCCTGCGCCATGTCGGGTTTGCCGCCACCGCCCTTGCCGCCGAGCGCTTCCGACGCCACCCGCACCAGATCGACCGCGCTGAAGCGCGACGTCAGATCGGACGTGACACCAACAACCACACTCGCCTTGCCGTCTTCGCTGGTGGCGACGAGCGCCACAACGCCGGACCCGAGTTGTTTCTTGCCCTCATCCGCAAGGCTCTTGAGATCCTTGATTTCGATGCCTTGGACTGTGCGGCCGAGAAATTTCACATCGCCGATGGTGCGGATGTCCGACGCAGCAGCCGCGCCATTGCCGGCCGTGCCGCCACCCATCGCCAGCTTCTTGCGCGCGTCGGACAGCGCGGCCTCTAATTTTTTGCGCTCATCGACCAGAGCGGCGATGCGCGTCGGCAGATCGTCGAGCGTGGTTTTCAGCTCTGCCGCAGCGCTTTTTGCGGTTTGAATGGTGGCGTTGACGGCGTGACGCGCATTGTGCCCGGTCAAGGCCTCGATGCGGCGAACCCCGGAGGCGACCGCGCTCTCGCCGGTCACGGAGATCAACCCGATGTCGCCGGTACGCCGCACATGCGTGCCGCCGCACAATTCCACCGACCAGCCGAGCGCATTGCCGCCCGCACCCGACGGTGGCGCGCCCATCGACACCACACGCACCTCGTCGCCGTATTTCTCGCCGAACAAAGCACGCGCGCCGGAATCCCGGGCATCGTCCACCGCCATTGAGCGGGTGATGACTTCGCCGTTTTCCAACACCACGTCGTTGGCGATGTCCTCGATGCGGCGCAATTCATCCGCCGTGATCGGCTTGTTGTGCGCGAAATCGAATCGCAGCCGCTCGGGGGCTACGAGTGAGCCGCGCTGCGCGATATGATCGCCCAGCACCTGACGCAGCGCCTCATGCAACAGATGGGTTGCCGAGTGATTAGCGCGGATCGACGAGCGCCGCCCGTGATCGACTTTCAGCTCAAGTGCCATGCCGGGTTTCAGCGTGCCTTTCTCGACGGTGACGAGATGCACGTAAAGATCGCCGGTTTTCTTCTGCGTGTCGGTGACGCGCACCTGTGCACCCTCGCCGCTCATCGTGCCGATATCGCCGACCTGACCGCCGGACTCGGCATAGAACGGCGTCTGGTTCATCACCACCGCGCCGCTATCGCCCTTGTTTAGAACCGCGACTTCCTTGCCGTCTTTCACCAGCGCCGTGACCACGCCTTCGGCAATTTCAGTGTCGTAGCCCAAGAACTCCGGCGCGCCGAGTTTCTCGCGCAGCGGAAACCAGACATTCTCGGTCGCGGTATCGCCGGAGCCGGACCATGCGGCGCGCGCCTTCTTGCGTTGCTGCTCCATCGAGTCGGTGAACGACGCGATGTCGACGCCGATGCCGCGATTGCGCAGCGCGTCCTGTGTCAGATCGAGCGGGAAGCCGTAAGTGTCATAGAGCGTGAACGCGGTCTCGCCGTCGAACATGTCGCCCTTCTTGAGCGACGCGCTCTTTTCATCGAGAATGATGAGGCCGCGCTCCAGCGTCTTGCGAAAGCGGGTTTCTTCCAGTCGCAACGTTTCCTCGATCAAAGATTCTGCGCGCACCAATTCGGGATAGGCCTGACCCATCTCGCGCACCAGCGCCCAAACCAGCCGATACATCAGCGGCTCTTTGGCGCCCAGCAACTGACCATGGCGCATCGCACGGCGCATAATTCTTCGCAGCACATAGCCGCGGCCTTCGTTCGACGGCAGCACGCCATCGGAAATCAAAAAGGACGACGCGCGCAGATGATCGGCGATGATTCGCAGCGACGCCTTCTGCGGGCCGTGCGGGTCGGCGCC
Organism: Afipia sp.; assembly: GCA_043784125.1. Taxonomy (GTDB): domain Bacteria; phylum Pseudomonadota; class Alphaproteobacteria; order Rhizobiales; family Xanthobacteraceae; genus Afipia. The sequence continues at coordinate 1,083 of JAYVYQ010000110.1, read as the reverse complement.
GGTGAGTTCGGCGATCTGCCGGATCAGCGCGACAAACAGGTCGATGTCGTAATTATCGTGCTTGCCTTGCAGCACGGCGGCGATGCGCTCCAGCCCCATGCCGGTATCGATCGACGGCTTCGGCAGCGGCGTGCGCTGTCCCGGCGCGGTCTGGTCGAACTGCATGAAGACCAGATTCCAGATCTCGATGAAGCGGTCGCCGTCTTCATCGAGCGAACCCGGTGGGCCACCGGGAATCTTGTCGCCGTGATCGAAAAAGATTTCCGAGCATGGCCCGCACGGACCGGTGTCGCCCATCTGCCAGAAATTGTCAGAGGTGCCGATGCGGATGATTTTGGAATCCGGCAGGCCCGCGATCTTCTTCCACAGCTTCGCAGCCTCCTCGTCCTCGGAGTAAACCGTGACAAGCAGTCGATCTTTGGGAAGCGCGTAGTCCTTGGTAATCAGGTTCCACGCTAGTTCGATGGCGCGGTCCTTGAAGTAATCGCCGAACGAGAAATTGCCGAGCATCTCGAAAAACGTGTGGTGCCGCGCGGTGTATCCGACATTGTCGAGATCGTTGTGCTTGCCGCCCGCGCGCACGCATTTCTGCGAAGACGTGGCGCGCTGGTAGGGCCGCTTCTCAACGCCGGTGAAGACGTTCTTGAACTGCACCATGCCCGCATTGGTGAACATCAATGTCGGGTCGTTGCGCGGCACCAGCGGCGACGACGGCACGATCTCGTGGCCGTTTTTCGCGAAATAATTCAGGAATGCCGATCTGATCTCGTTAACGCCGCTCATACCCGTTCCATCGCGTGTATTTTCAATGCGAGCATTTTCTGGCGCGAACCGGATTCCACTTCGCGGGAAAATACTCTGGAATGCACAAGGCGCAGTCTTGAAGCGCGCGGCGCAGTTTGTCCCGCCGTGTTTCTAGACGTAACGGGGCCGAAATGTCCAGAAACTGTGCAGCGAATCGGCGATTTGCACGCGCTTCGTCACGCTCGGCTCAAGAACCGTTGATACGCGCGAGGCCGCGTTGACAGAGGCTGGAAATCCGTGTTTTCCTCACCATCTATCTTGTTACGTCGCGTCGGGAGA
>JAYVYQ010000109.1:0-11463 GCA_043784125.1 Afipia sp. | reverse complement strand
ATTGAGACGCCACTTGCGCGCTTCACTCAAGATAGACGCAAAGCTGTCAGTCGCGAAATTTTGAAACTCGTCCGCATATAGCGTGAAGTCGCGCCGCTGCTCTTCAGGCATGTCGGCGCGGCTCTCAGCGGCTTGTGCAAAAGCGGTCGCTAGAAACGCGCCGAGTAGATGAGCCGGTGCTTCGCCGAGTCGTCCTTTCGAGAGGTTCACGATCAGCACCTGGCCGCTATTCATGATGGCGGGAATGTCGATGGTGCTCCGCTTCTGCCCGATGATGTTGCGCAACACAGGAGGGGATAGAAGCGCACCAATCTTGTTTTGAATCGGGGAAATCGCTTCGGTGACAAAGCGCTCTTGATATTCGGCAAACTCACGCAACCAAAATGCTCGGATAATCGGATCACGGCACGTTGCAAGCAGGCGCGTGCGGTATTTATCATCGACCAAGAGACGGGGAAGACCCAGCAACGTGGTTCCGGGTGCATCAAGAAGAAGGCGCAAAGAATTGCCGAGAATGTATTCTAGTCGGACGCCCCAGCTATCGCCCCACAGGTGCTTGAATGCAGCCGTGATATGAGCGGCGACCAGCGGCCGGGCATCGAGCGATACACGTTCAAGCGGATTGAATGCGACTGGATTGGAGAGGTCTGCCGGGTCGAAATAGACGACGTCGTTCGTGCGCTGCGCAGGCACAGCGTCGGCGATATCGCGGGCAAGGTCGCCGTGGGGGTCGAGCAGAGCAAAACCTCTGCCATGCGCGAGGTCGGAATTCATCATGTTGAATAGCAGCGTGGACTTGCCGGTGCCGCTTTTCCCGATCAGGTAGAGGTGTCGGCGACGATCATTGTGTGTCAATGGCACGGCCTCGCCGGATACCAGCGTGCCGAGTACGCAATGCTGCTGTTGTGAATAATCCCCGTCCATAGGTCGGCTTCCGAGCCGTATCTGCACTGTGCGAGTGCTGACGGTGGCCGCGCGCACGTGCGGCCGCTGGGACTACGTTGTGTGTGGACGATCCCTGCCGGGGGCGGAAGCCGACCGTTAGATGCGGTCGTGATTGAATTCTACCAGTCCATCGGCGACGGCCGCCCCAGCCAGGGGATAGGAGCGAATGCGGAAAAGTTTGAAAATTCAAAACTGATTTTTGCGATTTTTTCGTCTTCAAAAATCGAATTTTGAATTTTCTTGCGAACGAGAATTTGCTTTTCGTGGCTGATTTGTAAGTTTTTTTGGCTTCGCCAAATCTTGCTGCGGCAATCCAAATAGAGTCAAAACTTGTCCCGCACGTCGGGGTCAGGCGCTTCTAGAACCCGCTGCCACTGGAGGGCTCCTTTAGTGACAGTCATTATCTTCGCGAAGCGCCCGACCCCGCCCCTCTGTGCGAGGCCACAGTTTGTATTTATTGGCCGAGCAAGGTCGGCTGTCTTTCAGCCGTACCACACACCAGAGGGGCGGGGTCGGGCGGTAACGCCCCGACGTGCGGGACGCAAGAAAACCAGTCGTTGCAAGCTTATTGGCCTTTCAAGTACCGGGGGAAACGATGACACCCCCTGCATATCAACCGGCAAAGGTTCAAACATTTTTCTATTCGTCGATCAGGCAACGTTTGCGGACAGCAATCCGCCGTCGCTGCCATTGGTGAGCGATTGCTTGGTTGGTCGCTTCGTCCAGCCGCTCTAGTTCCGTCTGAGAATTTTGTTCGGGAGCGGCGGACATCCAAGATTCCAGCTTGACTGTCGGAATGATGTTCCTATTTTGTTCTTTGACAGTCAAGCGAGCGACACCATGAAACTTGAGCATCTACGTGCGGAAATCGAGCGCATGCGAACGCAGATTCATCGCCAGCGTGGCGACATCAAGCAACTCCAACGCGCGGGTATCAGCACGCTTCCGGCTGAAGCACTGTTGGCGCGCATGCAGACAAAGGTGGATGACCTTTGCGCCGAACGGGACAAGCTCGTTGGTGAGAGCCGCGTCAAATATGCGGGTACGACTAAAATCATCAAGGGAACGCAGGCTGCAAAACGTGGCCTGTGATGTCGCATCGGCAGACGCGGTTCGAGCGGGCTGATGAGGGAAGCTTTCCTTATTGCGTGGCGGTGAAAGCAGAGAAATGTTCGGGCGTGAACTACGGCATTCAGCGCGACTTTTGCGCCGTCCATAAACTTCAAATCTCAAGACACGGGCACAGCGTCATCTATGAAAACGAGTGGTATCCCGCAGACTTCTTCGATCTTATCATTATCGACGAATGCCATCGCGGCGGCGCAAAGGACGAAAGTAGCTGGCGAGATATTCTGACGTATTTCAAGCCGGCGGTGCAGCTCGGGCTTACCGCAACACCCAAGCGGAAGGCTAACGCCGACACCTACAAGTATTTCGGCGAGCCGATTTACACCTATTCGCTGCGCGAAGGGATCAATGACGGCTTTTTAACGCCGTTCAAGGTCAAGCAGATCGCCACCACGGTCGATGATTATACCTACACGCCTGACGATGCGGTTGTCGAAGGGGAGGTGGTGCCCGGCAAGCGCTATGTTGAAAGCGAATTCAACAAAGTCATTGTGATTCCTGAGCGCGAGAAATACCGCGTCAAATTTTTTATGGACGCGATCAATCAAAACGAAAAGACACTGGTGTTTTGCGCAACACAGGCTCACGCGTTGATGGTGCGTGACCTTATCAATCAATTGAAAAGCAGCACCGATCCAAACTATTGCGCGCGCGTTACTGCCGATGATGGCGGTATCGGCGATCAGCACCTGCGCGACTTTCAGGATAACGACAAAACAATCCCGACTATCCTCACGACTTCGCAAAAGCTCTCAACAGGCGTCGATGCACGGAATGTCCGCAATATCGTATTGATGCGTCCGATCAATTCGATGATCGAGTTCAAACAAATCATCGGACGCGGTACGCGACTCTATGACGGTAAGGACTATTTCACGATCTACGATTTCGTGAAGGCGTATCATCACTTCAACGACCCCGAATGGGACGGCGAACCCGTTGAGCCAGAGGAGCCGAAGCCCCGTCTGCCGCGCGAAGGAAAGGATGAGGATGGCTCCGGAGATGGAGGCGAGGACGGCGGAAAAGAAAAGCCCACGCGGCTGAAAATTAAGTTGGCGGACGGCAAAGAGCGAACCATCCAGCATATGGTGGCAACTACGTTCTGGAGTGCCGACGGGAAGCCGATGTCTGCTGCTCAATTCATAGAGCGTCTTTTTGGCGAGTTGCCGTCGCTGTTTAAGAATGAGGATGAATTGCGCGCCTTGTGGAGTGAACCAGCAACGCGCAAGGCGCTGCTCGAAGCCCTAGGCGAGAAGGGCTTTGGGGATGTGCAGCTCGGAGAAATAAAAAAGCTGATCGATGCCGAAAGAAGCGACCTTTACGACGTGCTCGCTTACATTGCGTTCGCACTCTCTCCGATCACTCGGGAAGAGCGGGTACGAACTCGAAAAGGTACTATTTTTGCGCACTATGGCGATGACAAATTACAAGCGTTCTTGGATTTCGTGTTGGCGGAATATGTTAAAGAAGGCGTCGGAGAACTGGATCAGGCCAAGCTAACCCCGCTTCTTGAGTTGAAATATCGTGCTGTAAGTGATGCCGCGCGCGAGCTTGGCGGCATTCCGAAAATCCGCGATACCTTTATCGGATTCCAAAAATATCTTTACGCGGACGCAAGTCGGTGAACCCGACCCTTAATGGAATCGACCAGTAGAAAATCCATGGCGAGAAAATAAAAGGGGTCTGGATTGGACCCCAGACCCCTCGCCCTTCTAAGAAGAAAATGTTTTAGCGGTTGCCGATTCTCTCTTCGATCCACATTTCCACTTCTTCCGCGACCCACGCTACTCGACAGGCACCAAGTTTTACCCGGTTTGGGAATTCACCGGCGACTTCGAGTCGCGCAATGTGCGCGGGGCAGTAGGGGATACCGTAGACCGACTTGAGTTCCTTCTTTGAGACTAGCTTCCGTGTCATTGCAAATCCCTCGTCAAAGGACGTTGCAACGCCCGGTTAGCCCTGGGCGACTTAAACATAGAGCCGGATAGACACTCGGGCAACGTCAACATAGCCGCGCATAGAGTGACATTCGTTCTTGCAAGCCAAATCGGTCGATGTACACTCGCGCTGACCCCGCGTTCGGTCGCGGCTGGGAACCGAACCACTGTCAAAAAATAAAAGGTGGGTACGTTCGTGGGTACGCACCAAAGTTCGGGTTTCGGTCTTTCAATCGAATCAAAATCATAGAAGTTTGGTGTGCGTCCGCCCCTGGCACCACTTTCCTAAAATCCCGCCGCCATATCCTTCGCGCCCTGCAATCCAACTTCCTTGTCCATCTTCACATCGGTCGCCGCGATTAGTTTTGAGACGGTGTTGTTGCGGATCGCGACCGGATTGCGCTCATAGCCGCGGCGCTGGAAAAAATTCGAGGTCGGCACCTGCGGCCGCATTGCTTGCGGCATCGACACCACGTCGAAGCCGCTGCCGTCGCCGGTGAGATTCATCATCTCGAGTTCGGCGGCGCTGAGCGCCGCGCTGTATCCCTTGCGTTTTGCGAAATTGACCGAGTCCATCAGCTTCAATGTCTGAAGGTAGGGACCCACATCGGCGTCGAGATTGAGCGCATGAACGCCAAGCCCCTGCGGCGTGACGCCGAGCTTCTCATGCGCGGACCATTCGTTCGGCACGGTCTTGCAGAACGCGATCATGCGCTGAACGATCGCAAGCTTCTGGTCCAGTTCCTGCCGCTGCGCGCCCGCCGATTGCGCGGCCTTGTCTTTGAGCGCCTTGACGAGGATGCCGCCATGTTCGGCCAGCATGTCGATTGTGTTTGTCGTCAGCAGCTGATTGTAGCCGAGCGCGGTGGAGATCGCGCGCGCGTTCGGGTTGTTGCCTTCAAGCCCGGCCTGCACGTCGTATTTGCCGTTGCCGCCGGATTCAAAGCCGTAAATCCGAACCGCCTGATCTTTCGTGAGACCGAAGCTCGATGCGACTTTCGCGTAGGCCCTTTTATATTCGATTTCAGATGCGGGCGTGCGCGGCGCAAATTGAAACTGTGTCATCGCATTGTTCAGGAAATCCGCGACCACCGGAATGGGCGCGCGCGGCGGACGAGGCTGCGGCGCGCCTGATGGGTCCACCGGCATCGGCGGGCCCGAATAGACCGGCGGCTGTGTCAGCACATAGTCCGAGACCACAATCGTCTCGTTGCTGCGGCGCTTGGCGTTGCGCGCTTTGCGTTTCTCGGTGATCGAATTCCAATACGCCTCGGCCTCGTCATCGAAGGCGCTGCGGATCGCGGTATATTCCGCGAGCTTCTTGCGGTACTCGGCCATCTGCTGCGGCGTCGCCGAATTCTTCGCGGGCGATTGAGCGTGCGCGATGGGATTCGGAATGACAAAAGCCATGCAGAGAGCAAGCCAGCAAACCAGTTGAGGTTTGCCGGCGCGGCTCACGCAAACACCGCAACATTCTGGCGCGCGACCATCATCGGTTTGCGCGCCGAATTCCAAATCGTCATGGCTTGACTGGAATAACCGTCGGCAAGCGTCTCCGCAGTGGTGCGGAGCAGCCACCAGCCGCCTTCGGTCTCTAACTTGTCGGTCAGCATATCGATCGACCACGTCATGGTGCTGATCCGCGCGAATTTTTTGAATTTCACCATGGATGCAGGCGGCGGGGCGTCCGCGAGTGCGACGAGGGCCACGGTCGATACCCGAGCGGCAGGGTCGCGGTGCCGCAGCCACAATGTCATCGTCGGCTCCTTGCCGCTGAACGGAAAATTTCCCGCCGCCAAACGGCCGTCGAAATGCTGGAGGAAATTCAGTCCGGGCATTTCGCGGAAGAACACCGGATATTTGTCGGGATCTTCGACAGTCGGCGAGCCGACTTCATTGAGCGCCAGTTCGGACTCGCGCGCCGCGCCGTAACACAGCGTTGCGCGCGTCGCCAATCCTGCATCGCCGGAAAGATCGACGCCGGCGAACACGGTGGATTTTCCTTTTCGCAAAATTTCAGGACGGATCGTCACCGTGCCGGAGGCAGGACCCACGAAGGAAAACTGCGCGGACCGTAACGGCGGCAATTCGCCGAACTGCCGCGACGCGGCCTCAAGACAGAACGCAGCCGCAAGCCCGCCATAAGTCGTGCGGCCCTGCAGCCAATCTTCGGTCGCCGTTACGCTGCAACTGTCGCCATTGCTGGCCATGCCGGCCATCAGCGCGGAAAATTCCATCATCGTTTATGTCTCACTGCGAAATGTGTTCGCGTGATTATACGGGTTCCAACTTAGCACGTCTGAACATAGCAGCTATGAGACGGTCTTCACGATGTGCAAAACAGCACAACCAGCGTAGTGGACGAAGCTATAGTTATCCAAAGACTGTGAAATTCGCTCGCGCTCACGCGCTGAATGTTCTGAGATGGATGGGTCGCATGAGTGCGAACCACGAACCCGCAATAAAGGGCAGCACCAGTGAACCACGACAATCAGCAGTTCGATGTTGCCGATACACCGCGCCCGGTTCGCGCCGAATGGGAACGCTCCATCGCCTCGCTCCGCCCCTGGTTGTCGGCTGAGAAATTTCAGGAAGCGGAGAAAATTCACTGGCGCATGTTCGACCGTGCCAACAGCTGGTTCGAGGCTGGCGGTCGTCCCGCGCGCCGTGACAATTCGCGCTGAAACTTTCCGCCTGAAAATCTAAACGCCGCTGTTGGCCGAGCTTGGCAGCGACAGCACGTCGGAGCCGGCGCGATCCGGCGTATCATCCTTCCATCGCACCGAGCCTACCGGCCGCTCCAGCATTCGCCTGATCCTGATCGGCTCCGGGCCGACATGGAATTCGACCGCGCGCAATTGTAGCTCGCGTTCGGATTGCGTCGGGCGGCTGCGCTGGCGCAGATAATCGAGCCACGTCGGACAATGATAACGCTCGGTCCATAATTCCGGATCGGCGAGATCGCGCGAGATCGACCAGCCGTAAGCGCCGTTGCGCTTGCGTGTCGCCTGCACCCGTTGCATGACGTCGTGAAATGCGCGGGCGCGATCCTGACCGACGCGATATTCCACTTCCACCACAATGGGCCCGCTGCGCGCCGTGATCGCAAGGTTCACTTCCGGATCGGCAAGTGCGTCCGTCGCATCGGTGTTGACGCCATCGACGGACGGCATGCGCAGCCAGATCGCCAGCAGCGGCGACGCCAACATCGTGACGCCGGCAATCACCAGCGATCCTTCGACACCCGCCACATTGGCGACGTGGCCCCAGATCCAGCTTCCGACCGCGACGCCGCCCGCGATGGCGGCCTGAAACGCCGCCAGTGCGCGGCCCGCAACCCAGCGCGGTGTCGAAAGCTGCACGCCGATATTGAACAGCGTGACGGAAATCATCCACGACGTTCCGGCGACGATCAGCGCTGTGCCGGTCAGCCACGACGAACGGCTGACCGCCATCACGACGATGGCGGCGCCCATCGTCAGTGCGCATCCGCGGATCGCGCCTTCGCTGCTCCATCGGTTGCGGACAATCGAAACATTCAGCGCGCCGAGCACGCCCCCCATGCCGAAGCAACCGAGCATCACGCCATATGTCTGCGCGCTGCCGCCGAGCAGATCGCGCGCGACCAGCGGCAGCAATGCCAGCACCGAGCCGCCTGCAATTCCCGTCACCAGCGTACGCGTCAGCACGATGCGGATACTCGGCGAATGGACGATGTAGCGCACCCCTGAAACAACAGCGCGGCGCAATCGTTCGGGCGGCAGCCGCGACGGCTCCAGCGTGCGTTGCCAGAGATATAGTACGATCAGCAACGGGATATAGAGTGCGACGTTGCTGACGAAAGCGGCCTCCGCACCAGCGGCCGCGACAATGATGCCGCCGATCGCCGGACCGAAACTGCGCGCGATGTTGTAGCTGATCCCATTCAGCGCCACGGCGGTCGGAAGTGTGTCCGCAGGCACCTGTTCGCTGACGGACGCCTGCCAGGCGGGACCGAACAGCGCCATGCCGCTGCCGATCATGAAGCAGAACGCCAGCAGGCTGTTCGGCGTGATGGCGTTGAAGTGCGCCAGCACCGCGAGCGTCACCGCGCCCGTCAATCCCAGCGTCAGTGCTGCCAGACCGACAATGCGCCGATCGTACATGTCGGCGATAGCGCCCGCCGCCAGCGACAGCAGCATGATGGGCAGCATCAGCGCCGTCTGCACCAGCGCCACCATGTCGGCGGACGATGTCATCTGCGTCATCGCCCACGCAGCACCTACGCCGTTGATCATCAGTCCGAGATTTGAGAGCAGACTGGCAAGCCAGATGCGGCGGAACACCGCATGACGCAAAGGGGCAGCGACGCCATCGGCGGAGAACAGCGAACGTTTCGGGCGGGTGTGTTGCGGCGTGCTCAATCGTGTCTCTCAAAACGCGCGGGAATCTCTCCCGCAGGGTCGTACAATCCGCGACGATTTACCAGCGCCAGTGTCCGTCTTCCGCCCATCGCGACCGATAGCCGGTCAGCCGCATCCAGACCGTGACGATTTGGTCGAAGCCCGCTGCGAAATTACACGCTCTGTCGCGGGACCAGCGCGGATCGGAGGTAACGACCGCGATGGTTTTTTCATTGGCGTAAGGCAGCAATTCGAGCGCCTTGCTGGGGTCTTCGATTTCGGTGCGATTGGCGATGAGTTCGCGGTCCAGAGTATTGGAGATGACGCAAGCCGTGCTGGCGTAGGTCGAGTGTTCTTCATCGGCAACCACGGGGGCGATGCCGGGCGGCGGTAAAATTTTATACGACAACAGCACCGCAGCGACCGCCACGATCGCCAGCACAGTAAATCCGATTGCAAGCGCAGTTGCATTCGGGGTGCGGCGAGATGACGTTCGTGCAGCGGGATTCAGCGATGGCATGGTCACGACAATCGGACATGGTGCGAATTGTTCCCGCACGCGCGGTCACGGCATGCGGGTAAGCATGGCCGAGATTTGGATGATACGGCCAGTGAAGGCAAGCTATTTGCCTCGCCGATGGTGCGCCGCAACGGGCGCTATTTTCCGTGTAATGGCGCGATCCGCGATCTCATACCAATGTCTACTCAGGCCCGTTTCCGCGCGACGTTTCTGAACGCGGCGGGTTGACCGCGCGGCCTCCGGCGTCCATTTTCCGGCCTAATTCAACAGAGGAAATTCTCATGAAAAAAACGCTGATCGTCGCTGCAACCGCTGCTGTTGCAGTGCTGGCGTCACCCGCCGCCCATGCCCAACAATTCATCAATATTCTGACGGGTGGAACGTCCGGCGTTTACTATCCGATGGGTGTCGCTATCGGAAAAATCTACGGCGACAAGATTCCGAACGTGAAGACGCAGGTTCAGGCCACCAAGGCGTCGGTCGAGAACCTCAATCTGATCGAGCAAGGTCGTGGCGAGCTTGCATTCACGCTCGGCGATTCCCTGAAAGCAGCCGTTGAGGGCGACGAAGAAGCCGGCTTCAAGACCAAGCTGACCAAACTGCGCACCATCGGGGCGATTTATCCGAATTACATCCAGATCGTCGCGACCGCCGACAGCGGCGTCAAGACGCTGGCAGACCTGAAGGGCAAGACGCTCTCGGTCGGCGCGCCGAAATCCGGCACCGAATTGAATTCGCGCGCGATCCTCAAGGCCGCCGGTCTGTCCTACAAGGATCTCAGTAAGGTCGAGTATCTGCCATTCGCCGAATCCGTCGACCTGATGAAAAACCGTCAGCTCAACGCCACCCTGCAATCGGCCGGTCTCGGCGTTGCGTCGCTGAAGGATCTGTCCAGTTCGACCCCGATCAATGTCGTGTCGGTGCCGAAGGAGACGGTCGAAAAGATCGGAACCCCTTTCGTCTCGGTCATCATTCCGGCCAATACCTATACGGGCCAGAAGGAAGACGTGCCGACGGCGGCTGTGGTCAATTATCTTGTCACCAGCTCGGACGTATCCGACGATCTCGCCTACCAGATGACCAAGCTGGTCTACGAATCCCTGCCCGAACTTGCGAACTCGCATGTCGCCGGCAAGGAGATCAAGCTTGAGACTGCGGCGATGGGTAGTCCCGCGCCGCTGCATCCGGGTGCGATCAAGTTCTATAAGGAAAAGGGCTTGATTAAGTAAGGGCGATACAGGCAGCGATGATTGGCGTTTGGCTAAGAGGTGTCATGGCCGGGCTTGACCCGGCCATCCATCTTTTTGCATGAATCTTTTATGATGGATGCGCGGGTCAAGCCCGCGCATGACAAATTGAGAACGTTGCAGGCGCACTGCTCTGTTAAGGCGTCGCGCGAACCAGACGGCGGCGAGGAAACGATACCAATGTTGCAAGAACCCGGCACCGAAGAAAAAATCAAAGTCGATCTCGATAATTTCGAGCACGGCTTTCCCGACGGTTTCGGTCCCGGCAATTGGGGCCATCTAGCTTACATCATCGGCATTGCATTTGCGGTGTTTCAGATTTTTGTCGCGGCATGGAATTTCCTGCCGAGCCAGGCCGTGCGCGGCATCCATGTCGGATTTCTGATCCTGCTGAGTTACGGCCTTGTGGCCAACTTCACCGCGAAGACCAACTTGCAGCGCACGATCGGCTGGATTGTCGGCGCGGTCGGATTTTTCTGCGGGCTGTATCAATATCTGTTTTACGCCGACCTCATTCAGCGCGACGGCGATCCCACCAAACTCGATCTTGTCGTCGGCACCGTTCTGGCGATTCTGATCTTCGACGGCGTGCGCCGCCTGATGGGATGGGCGCTGCCGCTGATGTGCGGCGCGTGCATCGTCTATTGGGCGTTCGGCCAGTATCTGCCGTCGCCGCTCAATCATCGCGGTTACGCCTTCGACCAGATCGTCACGCATCTGTCCTACGGTACCGAAGGTTTCTACGGCGTCCCGATCTATGTGTCGGCGACTTATATCTTCCTGTTCATCCTGTTCGGTTCGTTTCTTGAGCGTGCCGGCATGATTAAATTATTCACCGATGTCTCGCTCGGTCTGTTCGGTGGCACGCGCGGCGGACCCGCAAAGGTCGCGGTCGTGGCCAGCGGCTTCATGGGCACGATCTCCGGCTCCGGCGTCGCCAATGTCGTCACCGTGGGCCAGTTCACGATTCCGCTGATGATCAAGTTCGGTTATCGCCGCGCCTTCGCGGCCGGTGTCGAAGCCACCGCTTCGATGGGCGGACAGATCATGCCGCCGGTGATGGGCGCGGTCGCCTTCATCATGGCCGAGACATTGGGCGTGCAATATTCGGAGATCGTCCGGGCCGCCGTCATTCCGGCGATTCTTTATTTTGCGTCCGCATTCTGGATGGTGCATCTCGAAGCCGGCAAGCACGGCCTTGTCGGCATGAAGAAGGACGAGATTCCGAGCGCATGGAAGGCGCTGGTGAAAGGCTGGTCCCTCGTGCTGCCGCTGGCCGCACTTGTCTATATGCTGTTCGAGGG
>JAYVYQ010000108.1:0-24806 GCA_043784125.1 Afipia sp. | reverse complement strand
GAAGCGGGCGCGATGGAATCCTACGCGCTCGGTCTTGGCGAGCCGATTCCGATTTCCGCCGAACATGGCGAGGGCCTGAGCGATCTTTACGATGCGCTGCGCGTGCTGATGCCGGAGCCCGTTGTCGAAGACGAGTTCGCAGATGAAGACGAGAACGACGCGTTCGACGATGTAGGCCTGACTGACGAGGAATTGGCCAAGCGTCCCATCCGCGTCGCGGTGCTGGGCCGTCCCAATGCGGGCAAATCCACGCTGATCAATTTTCTGCTCGGTGAAGAGCGGCTGCTCACCAGCCCCGAGGCAGGCACCACGCGTGACTCCATTGCCGTCGATGTGACATGGAAAGGCCGCGACTTTCGCGTATTCGATACGGCAGGTTTGCGGCGGCGTTCGCGCATCGAGGACAAGCTCGAGAAGCTTTCGGTGTCCGATGCTCTAAGGGCTGTGCGTTTTGCCGAAGTTGTCGTGCTGATGATGGATTCGCAGAACAAGTTCGAGGAACAGGATCTGCGTCTCGCCGATCTGGTCGAGCGCGAAGGCCGCGCCATTGTGATCGCCGTCAACAAATGGGATTTGATGGGGCGCTCGCCGAGCCTGATCGGCAAGCTGCGCGAGGAGGCCGATCATCTTTTGCCGCAGGTCAAGGGCATGCCGGTGGTCGCGGTGTCCGGCATGATGGGCGAGGGCATCGATCGCCTGATGATCGCGATTCAGGAAGCCTATGCGGTGTGGAACAGGCGTGTCTCGACCAGTCAGCTCAATCGCTGGTTCGAGCAGGCGGTGACGGCCAATCCACCGCCGGCGAAATCCGGCGCGCGGATGAAGTTGAATTACACGACCCAAGTGAAGGCGCGGCCGCCGAGTTTCGTGATGTTCTGCACGCGCGCCGACTCGGTGCCGGAATCCTATCTGCGCTATCTGGTGAACAGCATCCGCACCTATTTCGATCTGCCCGGCACGCCGATCCGCATCACGCTGCGCGAGAAGGTCAATCCGTTCGCGCACAAGCGCAATCCGCTGGCGCACAAGCGCAAAAAGCACGACTGACGAAAATCGGCGCGCCCTTTGCGAGCGCGCCGTTTCTCAACTTGTCGAAATTTTTCAGTTCACCCGCGTCCATGTCGTGGACTTGCAGATCATGCCGCCCATCGCGCAGCCCTGCGTGGTCAGCGTGCTACCGGACAGCGACATCTTGCCGGTGTAAGTCTGGCCGTCTTCGGGGTTGAAGGCCGAGCCTTTCCATCCGTCACCATCGGGCTTCATGTCGTAGAATATACGCTGGCCGACCTTGCCCTTGGTGTCTGTGCCCGGCTTGATCCACGCGAGGGTGCCGCACAGCGCGCCGCCGCCGCATGGCGCGAATTTCACTTGCGACAGGCCCGTCTCCCGCAACCAAGTGCCGTTGACGTCGGCGGCAGATGCCTGCGTGGCCGCGAATGCGATGCCCGCTGCTGCGATGGCGAACAGAATTTTCGATCTCATAATTTCTCTCCCGGATGCGCGGCCTTGATCGTGCCGGCTTGCGCAAAGTGAATAGCGCCGCGGAGAGTGAGTCAATGTGCGGCGCAAATCGCAGGCGCGGCGCTCCGCCGCAGCATCTTTCACGCCCGGTTCTTCTACGGTGACGGCGCGCGAAAGATCATCAGGGTTTTGGACGGATAATCATAGAGCTTGCCGGTATGCGTCCACAGCGGATCGCAGAGCGGCAAAATATACTCCGCCGCCTGCTCAGGCGTATCGAGATTCATCGGGTCTTCGCCCGGCATCACGATGGCGCGCATGCGCGTGCGGATCGGGCCGGGGCTGAACAGATTGACGCGGATCGGTGTGTTCTGCGTCTCGTGCGCCCACACCCGCACCAGCGCGTCGAGGGCTGCTTTCGAAGCTGCATACGCTCCCATATAGGCGGTCGCCTTGCTGGCGATGCCCGATGTGATGAACACCGCGCGGCCTGCGTCGGACTTTTGCAGCAGCGGCTCCATGCAGCGGATCAATTCGAAATTCGCTGTGACGTTGACCGCCATCGTGCTGTTCCAGAATTTCGGATCGGTGTGACCGAGCGGCGACGATGTGCCGGCGACGCCGGCATTGCCGACCAGAATATCGAGCTTGCCGTGGCGCTCGTTCAGCGCGGCACCGAGCCGCGCGATGCCGTCGGAGTCGGTCAGATCGAGCGGCACTAGCGTGGCGCTGCCGCCTGCGTTGCGAATGGCGTCGTCGAGGTCTTCAAGCCCGCCTTGCGTGCGCGCCACCGCAATCACATGCGCGCCGGCTTTCGCCAGCGCCAGCGATGTTGCGTAGCCGATGCCGCGCGATGCGCCGGTGACAAGAGCGATGCGGAAATGGAGAGGTTTGGTCATAGAGTCATTTAACTTGTTTTAATAACTACGGACGTGCGCTCGCCATGGCTATGGAAGCACGTAAATTATCTTGGACAATTGTCCATCGTTATTGTGCGCAAAGGAACTCCGTCATTCGATTTGTAGAAATGCCGGACGGTTCCACCAAGACGAACAAACGCAGCCATTTCTGGCGAGCCGCAAACAGAAGCCTTAGCTTGGCTGTCTACCAGGCCGTAAAATTCATCGGATGGTTTGCCTGTTGCTTTCACGCGCTCACTGATCTGGTCGGATGTAAAATTCCACATTGCAGTAATATTCAAAGTTGGTCCTACCGCAAAAGCACTGACGATAGTTACATTCGCACTAATTTTACTTGGAAGGTTTTCCGCCATTTTCTCCTGGCTTGACGAGCGAATGCACAAACATCAAAATTCACTTTGTTAGGCATACATTCGTTTGCGATAGCCGGATTTCCAAAAGGAAATCCAACGAATGCCAATATTAGGCATAGGTTGCTCAACTTGCCGATGCCAAGTCTTGTCATTAATTTGTAATCAGCTCGCTTCCGCCAGCAGCGACAATTGCCGTGGCTGCGGCTCGACCTGGGTCTGGTCGGTGAGGTGCGTGGGGTACGCGCCCGTAAAGCAATGATCGGCGAATTTCGGATGCGCGGGATCGCGGCCCGGTTCGCCCATCGCGCGGTACATGCCATCGATGGTGAGGAACGCCAGTGAATTCGCGCCGATCAAATCGCGCATTTGCTCGACGGTGTGAGTTGCAGCGAGAAGGCCGCCGCGATCCGGCAGATCGATGCCGTAATAGTCCGGATTGATGATCGGCGGCGAGGCGAGGCGGAAGTGAACTTCTTTCGCGCCGGCGTCGCGCATCATGCGGACGATCTTTTTCGAGGTGGTGCCGCGCACCAGCGAGTCGTCGATCAGGATGATGCGCTTGCCTTCGATGGCGGCGCGGTTGGGCGCGTGCTTCATGCGCACGCCGAGTTCGCGCACGCTTTGGGTGGGCTGGATGAAGGTGCGTCCCACATAGTGGTTGCGGATGATGCCAAGCTCGAACGGCACGCCGGAATGCTGGCTGTAGCCGATGGCGGCGGGCACGCCGGAATCCGGCACCGGCACGACGACATCGACGTCAACGTGGCTTTCGCGGGCAAGCTGCGCGCCGAAGGCTTTACGCACCTCATAGACCGAGCGTCCGCCGACGATGGAATCCGGCCGCGCGAAATAGATATATTCAAAAATGCAGGGACGTGGCGGCTGCGGCGGGAACGGCTTGTGAATTTCGGTCTCGATGATCGCGCCCTTGTGGTCGAACACGATGACTTCGCCGGGCTCGATGTCGCGAATGTATTTTGCGCCGATGATATCGAGCGCGCAGGTCTCCGACGCGAGTATCGGACAGCCGTCGAGTTCGCCGTACACCAGCGGTCGAATGCCGAGCGGGTCGCGCGCGCCGATCAGTTTCTTGTTGGTCAGCGACACAAGCGCGTAAGCACCTTCGATCGCGCGCAGCGCCTCGATATAGCGCTCGATGAAACGCCCGCGTTTTGACTGCGCGACGAGATGCAGGATCACTTCGGTGTCGGTGGTCGATTGCATCATCGCGCCGTCGCGCACCAGCGCGCGCCGCAGCGTGAGGCCGTTGGTGAGATTGCCGTTATGGGCGACCGCAAAGCCGCCGGCATTGAGTTCGGCGAACAGCGGCTGGACGTTGCGCAGGATGGTCTCGCCCGTGGTGGAATAACGCACATGGCCGACGGCGGAATCGCCGGGCAGGCGGGCGATGACATCGGCGCGGGAGAAGGTGTCGCCGACGAGGCCGAGGCGGCGTTCGGAATGAAAACGGTGGCCGTCGAAGGAGACGATGCCGGCGGCTTCCTGGCCGCGATGCTGAAGGGCGTGAAGGCCGAGCGCAGTAATCGCGGCGGCATCGGGGTGGCCGAAAATGCCGAACACGCCGCACTCCTCGCGCAGCGTGTCGCCGTTCAGATCCAAATCGAGATCGCGTTTCAGGTCAGAGTCGGGCGGGGCGGGGCGTATGTCAACAGAAGGTTCCATGTGGTTCACCACGCCTCTATTGTTCACGGGATCAGCGTCCCGCAGCCTTACCTTCAGGAGCCTTGCCTTCGATCAATTGTTTAAGCCCGTCGCGCGAGGCCTTGGGATAACCGCCCTCATTGCCACCGATTGATCCGGTGGTGCGGACGTCCGGCGAAGCATCGGTCTGCTCGTCGTCGCCCTTTTTCTTGAACCTCTTCAAGATGGTGTTCTCAGGGTCGTCCGGCAAGAGGCCCATCAACGCTTCTCCGGTGTTTTGAAGCATCAATTTCGTCTTCGCTGTACGCACCCATTCGGGCTGTTGTTTGTCCGGCACCAGCCAGGCGAAGAACAAAAACGCCACCACCATGATGAGCAGGCCGCGGGCGAGACCGAACAGGAAGCCCAGCGTGCGATCCAGCGCGCCGATGCGCGAGTCCAGGATCATGTCGGAGATGCGCACGGTGACGATCGAGACGACAATGAGCGTGACGATGAACACGCCGGCAACCACGGCGAGTGTCGCCGCAGTGTCGTTGGCGATGTAGGTTTTCGCGGTCGGCACCAGCTTCTGATACGCATACAGCGTGGTCAGTGCGGCGGCGCCCCAGGCGGCGATGGACAGGATCTCGCGCATGAAGCCGCGGATCATCGCCAGCAGGCCTGACAACAGCATCACGGCGAAGACAATAATGTCGAGAAGCGTTATCGGCATCGGTCGGTCGGGTCCGCTGGTCGGTCAAAAAATCACGAATCGGCGCGTCGTCACGCCCTTTAGGTGAAGGCCATATCGCACGTCCTGCAAGACCAGAAAACCCGTAAATCCGTCTGCAGAGTCAACGAAGGGTTGTCCCTGTGGATTCGTGGCCGTTCGCCCTCGGACGCGGGCGTTGTCTAGCCCGCTGGTCCCTTGGCGTCAGCCCTCGTGGCGGCTGAATCGAGCGGTTTGCGGGGCTTTTTCGCTCATCGTGGCTTTTCGGCCTTTCGCGGCGATATCCGCCACCAATGAGGTCAATGATCCGACGGACGTGAGCGACATGCCTGCATCGCCGCCTGCGTCGCCGCGCGCGGTTTCAGGCAAAACGGCGCGGGCAAATCCGAGCTTGGCGGCTTCCTTCAGCCGCGCCGATGTCTGGGCCACGGGGCGCACCGCGCCCGACAGCGAGATTTCGCCGAAATACACACCGTCAACCGGCAGCGGCGCATTAACCAGCGATGAGACGAGTGCGGCAGCAGCGGCCAGATCGGCGGCGGGCTCGTTAATGCGAAGGCCGCCCGCGACGTTCAGATACACATCATGACCGCCGAGTTTGACGCCGCAATGCGCCTCCAGCACGGCCAGCACCATCGAAAGTCTTGATGGGTCCCAGCCGACGACGGCGCGGCGAGGTGTCCCCAATGATGTCGGCGCGACCAGCGCCTGCAACTCGACCAAGACGGGCCGCGTGCCTTCGATGCCGGCGAACACCGCGGTGCCGGGCGATCCCAGATCGCGCTCCGACAAAAACAACTCGGAGGGATTGGAGACTTCGCGCAAACCGAGCCCCGTCATCTCGAACACGCCGATCTCGTCAGTCGGCCCGAAACGGTTTTTCACCGCGCGTAAGATTCGAAACTGTTGCGAGCCTTCGCCTTCAAAACTCAGCACCGCATCGACCATGTGTTCGACCACACGCGGGCCTGCGATCTGGCCGTCTTTCGTGACGTGGCCAACGAGAATGAGGGCGGCGCCGCTTCGTTTGGCAAAACGAATGAGCGCCTGCGCCGAGGCGCGAACTTGTGTCACGGTGCCGGGCGCGGATTCCACCGTGTCGGTCCACATCGTCTGGATGGAATCGATTACGACGAGGCGAGGGGCCGCGCCTTCCGACAGCGTGGCGATAATATCTTCAACGGATGTTTCGGCCGCGAGCTGGACTGCGGCGTCCGACAGGCCCAGCCGCTCGGCGCGCAGCCGCACCTGACCGACCGCTTCCTCGCCGGAGATATAGACCGCGCGATGGCCCGCGCGCGCCATGAGGCTTGTGGCTTGCGTGAGCAATGTCGATTTGCCGATGCCGGGGTCGCCCGCCATCAAGAGCACCGAACCGCGCACAAATCCGCCGCCGGTGACGCGATCGAGCTCGGCCATGCCGGAGGGCAGACGCGGCGCGTCTTCCGTGGTCCCGGTCAGCGATTCAAGTTTGATGAGGCGGCCCTTGCGCCTGGATCGGATCGAGATCGGCACTGAAGTGGCCGCGACCGCTTCCTCGTCCGACAACGAATTCCATTCGTTGCAGGACTCGCACTTGCCCTGCCACTTGTTGTAGGCGGCACCGCAATTCTGGCAGACGAAGGAGAGAACGGCAGCGCGCGCCATGAAAAACCAGCCCCGGAATCGGCAAAAACCAGCCCAAAAAATGTTCTGTATTTGTTCTCTATTTTGGACTGAAAGTCAAGGCCAATTTGCGCCCGTCCGCAGCGGCTACTCGGCAGCCCCGCGATAGACGCGCGCATAGCGCTTGCCGAGACTGGTCAGCACCTCGTAGCCGATGGTGCCGCAGTGATGCGCCAGCTCATCGACGGTGATGCCCTCGCCGAGCAGCGTCACCATGCCGCCGCGCTTGATCGCATTCGGCGGCAAATCCGTGATGTCGATGGCCATCAGGTCCATCGAGATGCGCCCCGCGATCGGGCAGCGTTGTCCGGCGACAATGGCTTCGGCGCTGCGCGTGCCGTCGCTGCCGCCCGCGACGCGGAAATAACCGTCGGCATAACCCGCCGCGACAATGGCGAGCCTGGTCGGACGCCGCGCGGTCCAGATTCCGCCGTAGCCGACGGTCTCGCCTTCTTCAACCTTGCGGATTTGCGCGACGCGGACTTTCAGATCGACCACCGCATGCATCGGCGTGTCGGCTTCGGGCGTCGGGTTGACGCCGTAGAGTGCTGCACCCGGACGCACCAGATCGAAATGAAACTGTGAGCCTAGAAAAATTCCCGACGAATTCGAGAGTGACGCCGGCACCCCTGAAAATCCCGACGCGATGTCGCGGAACGCTGCGACCTGACGCCCGTTGGTCGGATCGCCCAGAACTTCCGCGCTGATGAGATGGCTCATCACCAGTGAAATTCCGTGTTCGCCGCGCCTGATCCGTGGAAAAAGGCTCTGCGCTTCGGCCATCGCAAAGCCCAAGCGATTCATGCCGGTATCGATGTGGATCGCGCAATCGCCTTTCCATCCGGTCTGCAGGCGATAGACATCCCATTCGGCGAGTTCGCCGGGATCGCCGATCACAGGACGGCAGTCGAGCTTTGCGAACGTATCGCCTGTGCCGGAGAAAAACCCATCGAACACATAGATGACCGCATGGGGCGCCGCGTCCCGCGCGGCGCGCGCTTCATCGAGCGTTGCGACAAAAAAGGTTTTGCAGCCGGCTTTCACCAGCGCCTTGGTCACGGGCGTCAACCCGCATCCGTAAGCGTCAGCCTTGACCACGGCTGCGCATTCGGCCGGCACGCCTGCGCTGTCGAGCTTGCTCCAGTTTGCGGCGAGCGCTTCGAGATCGATGGTGAGCACGCCGGTTGCGGCCGCGAGCCTGGCAGCATCGTCCGGGTGCGCAGTCGGTGCGCTGTCGGCGGTCATGGCGTGTGGATCGGAGGCGCGGTTCATGATTGACGTAAATCTGATTTTACAAATGCCTGAATTGTTGCGCCCGTCTTAGCACAAACTGCCCTGCGGAAAGGTCAGTTTTGACCGGTTCGGCGGTCGTATCGGGGCCGGGGACAGGGCTTTACCGGATCTGCGCGGGCATCCGGCTTTCGTCTTCCAGATCGGCAAAGCGGGTGACACTTGCCTCGAACTGCAGCGGCACCATGCCGGTGGGGCCGTGGCGTTGCTTGCCGATGATGACCTCGGCCTTGCCGTGGACGTTCTCCATATCGAGCGTCCACTGCGCGAATTCCGCAGTGCCTGCGCGAGGCTCCTTGTTCTGCAGATAGTATTCCTCGCGGTACACGAACAGCACCACGTCGGCGTCCTGCTCGATCGAACCGGATTCACGCAAATCCGACAGTTGCGGGCGCTTGTCGTCGCGGCTCTCGACCTGACGCGAGAGCTGCGACAGCGCCACCACCGGCACGTTCAATTCTTTCGCAAGCGCTTTCAGGCTGGTGGTAATTTCGGTGACTTCCTGCACGCGGTTGTCGGAGCGTCTGCCCGATCCCTGCAACAGCTGGATGTAGTCCACCATGATAACGTCGAGACCTTTTTGGCGCTTCAGCCGCCGCGCGCGCGCAGTCAACTGCGAAATCGACAGGCCGCCGGTCTCATCGACGAACAGCGGCAGATGTTCGAGTTCGATCGTGTGATTTTTGATCGTCTCGAATTCGGCCTCGGTGATGCCGCCGCGCCGGATCGTGCTTGACGGAATTCCGGTCTGCTCGGCGAGAATACGTGTTGCAAGTTGCTCTGCCGACATTTCGCAGGAGAAGAAACCGACGATGCCGCCATTGGTCGTCTTGCGCGTGCCGTCGGATTGCAGATCGTCGCGATGCGCGCGAGCGATGTTGTAGGCGATGTTGGTGGCGAGTGCGGTCTTGCCCATGCCGGGACGGCCCGCGACGATAATCAAATCCGATTGCTGCAAGCCGCCCATCTTGGCGTCGAGCGTGCGCAATCCCGTGGCGATGCCCGACAATTTTCCGTCGCGCAGATAGGCGTTGGCCGCCATGTCGACCGCAGTCTTCATCGCCATCGAGAATTTCTGGAAGCCGCCTTCGTAACGTCCGGTTTCCGCCAGATCGTAGAGCTTGCGCTCGGCGTCCTCGATCTGCGCGCGCGGCGCAAAATCCACCGGCGCGTCGAACGCGACGTTGACCATCTCCTCGCCGACGCGGATCAGGTCGCGGCGGATCGACAGATCGTAAACGGTGCGGCCGTAATCCTGCGCGTTGATGATCGTGGTCGCTTCTGCGGCGAGGCGTGCGAGATACTGCGCAACCGTGATGCCGCCCAAATCCGTGTCGGCGGGCAGAAATGTCTTCAACGTGACGGGGGTTGCGATTTTCCCGGCGCGGATCAGGCTTGCGGCGGTGTCGAACACCATCTGGTGGATCGGCTCGAAGAAATGTTTGGCTTCGAGAAAGTTCGAGACCCGGTCGAACGCATCGTTATTGACGAGGATCGCGCCGAGAAGCGCCTGTTCGGCCTCGATATTATGCGGCGCGCTGCGGAACGCAGGCGCTCCGGCTTCGGGCGCGAGTTTGACGATGTTCGAATCGAGATTGGCCATGAATGTTCAATGATCTTTTATTCGGACGAAAGCAGGGCAACCGGCACTCGATACGGGCGATCACCTAATACTCTCCGAGTCGCGGATGAAAGTCGTAAACGGGCTCTCCCCGCGAATTCACAAGCCGAAAAGAAAAAATTCAAGAAACGCTTGATTTGCAGGGGCTGATCGGCTTTGGCCGCAGCCGACTGCCTGCCATTGGAAAGTCTGGACTATTCGCCCGCGAGCCGCAGCGGCGGGGC
This sequence comes from Afipia sp., assembly GCA_043784125.1. Classification (GTDB taxonomy): domain Bacteria; phylum Pseudomonadota; class Alphaproteobacteria; order Rhizobiales; family Xanthobacteraceae; genus Afipia. The sequence continues at coordinate 14,898 of JAYVYQ010000108.1, read as the reverse complement.
TTTTGCGGCCTCGGCGGCGCGGAGGCGGTTTTCCTCGCGGCCGAGGTAATCGCGTGTGATGGGCACCACGCCCTGGCGTTTGCTCAGCTGAATCTGGAACACCATCACGTTCTGCTTGCGGAAGCTCATTTCTGAGCAGGCCAGATAAAATTCCCACATCCGCACAAAGCGTTCGACATAAAGCTTCGCAGCTTCCTCGCGGCGCGACAGAAAACGCTCGCGCCAGGCTTTTACCGTCTCGGCATAATGCAGCCGCAGGATCTCAACGTCGTCGACCAGAAGTCCGGCGCGCTCGATCGCGGGCAACACTTCCGACAGCGCCGGAATATACCCTCCGGGGAAAATGTATTTTGCAATCCACGGGTTGGTGATGCCGGGGCCTTCCGGGCGACCGATTGAATGCAGCAGCATCACGCCGTCATCGGTGAGCAGTTCGGCGCAGCGCTGAAAGTACGTGTCGTAGAAATCCACCCCGACATGCTCGAACATGCCGACCGAGACGATGCGCTCGAACGGTCCCGGCACGGCGCGGTAATCCTGCAGCAGGAATTTCGCGCGCGCGCTCAATCCCAGTTCGGATGCGCGCGCATTGGCGATGCCAAATTGTTCGTTCGACAGCGTAACGCCGGTCACATCCGCGCCTGCGGTTTCGGCGAGGTAAAGCCCAAGGCCGCCCCAGCCGCAGCCGATGTCGAGCACGCGCTGCCCGGGCCGGATCAGAAGTTTCGCCGCGACGTGGCGTTTCTTGGCGAGTTGCGCGTCGTCGAGCGACGCCTCCGGTGTCTCGAAATAGGCGCAGCTATATTGCATGTCGGCATCGAGGAAGAGGCGATACAGCCCCCCGTCGAGATCGTAATGCCGCGCGACGTTGCGTTTGGCGCGCCATTGCGAATTGAATTGCTGCAAATGCCGGCTGAGATAACGCATCCACCAGCGGATCTTGCCCCATCGCGGCGACATGTCGGGCTGATCCATCGCGACCGCCAGCAGATCGGCGATGGAGCCTTGCACCATGACGAATGTGCCGTCGGTAAAGATTTCGCCGAGCGCCAGTTCAGGATCGAGCAGGAGATGCCGCTCGGACGCGCGGTCGTTAAACCTCACCGCGACTGGCTCACCGGTGCCGTCACCGCAGGTGAAGCAGGCGCCGGTCGACGTCGTGAACGTCACTGAGCCTTTGCGAATGAACTGGCTCAGAAAAAACCGCAGCAAACGGTCCATCGGAGGTCATCCAGAAACATAACTGCCGCAGAACGCCATAGCGATCAATGCGTTCCCGAGGCTTTCAAGGGCTATCCTAGAACCTTGGTTATTTATGGTCTGCCCGTTTCCGTGCCAAGGGGCCGAAAAGGCGCAGTCCGGAAAATCTCGAATGTCCCTGATTTCGCCTCACACAGATGGGAAATTGTGGGACTTCCATTCGCGGCATAATCCGCTAAAGGTGCCGTGTGGCTGGCACCCGTTTCGCGCGCAATGGGTCCGCCCCGATGCCGGATATCTGGAGAATTTGAATGCAGAGCCGAGCGCTCATTTTGGCGGCGGTGACTTTTTTGCTTTGCGGGTTCGCTGCGGCACCGGCTGCCGCGCAAAATCTCGAAGCCGGCAAGCCGCCTTCGGCGATTTTCTCCAGCACCTGTTCGATTTGCCATAAAAGCTCGCGCGGTTTGCTCAAGACGGTCGCTCCCGGATCGCTGCCGGGTTTTCTGCGCCAGCATTACACCACAAGCTCCGACATGGCCGGCGCGATGGCCGCCTACGTGCTGTCCAATGGTGCGGCCAATACCGCCATGCGTGGTGACAACCTGACCAAGCAGGGTGAGGAATCCCGTTCCGCGCCCAAGCCGTCGGCCAATCCCGAAGGCAAGCCCGAGTCCAGATCGGACCAGGCATCGCGCGAAGGCACCAAGGACGGTGCCAAAGGCCGCAAGCCTGCGCGCGAGGCATCGCGTCCGGATGTGGATGGGCTGGAGAATATTCCCGGCGTGCCGGAGCCTGCGGTCGAGGATAACAAATCGGCTGAATCGCCCAAGGAAAATCCAAAGGAAAATCCAAAGCAAAACGCCAAGCAGAAAGCCGCCAAGGGTAAGCCGCCGAAGAACGAGCCGCCCAAGGTCGAAGCTGCGCGCGAGGCGGCGAAGACCGAAGCCAACACACGCCCCGATCCTGTTCCGGAAGTGACGCCGGCACCCGCCGAGGAAGCCGCGAAGCCGCAAGGTCCGAAGTCGGTCGCCGAACTGCCGACAGGACCGCTCAGTATCGACATGGGCACGCCGGCACCGGTGACGGTGACAGCCGAGCCCGCCGGTCCGCCGCGCGTGCCGATCTCGCGTTAAAGAATTTCAACACCTGTTTCTTAAAAATCAAAAAGCCCGGCCTCGAACGAGACCGGGCTTTCGATTTGAGCGAAGCAATCTCGACGGCTTGCGCCGCAATCTTACTTGTCGTCGGCAGGCGCCTCTTCGCTGCGCTCGGCCTGATTGTCGCGCGCTTCCGGATCGAAGAACTCGCCGGCTGCAGCCAACGCCTCGGCGGCCGCGTCCTGATCTTCCTTGCGGGTGGAGACGTCCTCGCCGCGATTGATGCGCTCGGCTTCGGCTTCCGAGCGCGCAACCGTCGTCGAGACGTGGATTTCGACTTCCGGATGCACCGCGATGGTGATGCTGTGCTTGCCGATGGTCTTGATCGGCGCGTCGAGCAGCACCTGCGAGCGATTGAGCGACACGCCGTCGGTCTCAAATGCCGCCATGATGTCGCGCACCGAGACCGAGCCGTAAAGCTGTCCGGTTTCCGACGCCTGACGGATCACGACGACGTTGCGGCCTTCGATCTTCTCAGCGACCTTGCTGGCTTCGCCTTTGGCCTCAATGTTCCTGGCTTCGAGGTCGGCTTTCATGCCGTCATATTTCGCGCGGTTGTCGGCGGTGGCGCGCAGCGCCTTGTTGCGCTTGAGCAGGAAGTTACGTGCGTAACCGTCCTTCACTTTGACGACGTCGCCCATTTGTCCGAGCTTGCCGACGCGCTCCAGCAGAATGACTTCCATTTGAATTCTCCGTTGATGTGATGGGTGATGGGGTGAAGGTTGACGATCAGGTTGCAAATCAAGTTGAAGGTGCAGGCGGCCCACGCCGCATCCAGTAGCTTTGGCGAATTCCAAAAATGGCGTCGGCCAGTCCAAGGCTCATCATTCCGATGAGAGGCCAGCCGATGAAGATGGTTGCGGCGTAAACCGAGCCGAGAATGAAATTGCGCGACGCCAGCGTCTGCATGAGGGTGTGCAGCGTGGCAAAACCCGTCATGGCGTAGAGCATCATCAGCGCCGAGGTCACGACCTGCGCGGCGACGGCGACGATGCCGCCTGTGAAACACAAGGCGAGTGTGGCGGCGAGGGCCGCCATCGCCGTTTTAGGCAGCGTGGTGGTGCGCAGATCGGGCCACGGCCTGCGCAGCCGTCCGGATGTCGCGGTGATTTTCGCAGCGAGCCAGAGGTTGAAGGTGAGCGTGACGATGGCGATGACCGTTGCAGCACCCGGCGCAATCGACACCAGAATATCGAGCACGCGCTCGCGGTCGCCTTGCGGCGAATCCCCCATGCGGGCGCCCATGACGATCTCAAGCCCGCGCCGCAGTCCTGCATGAATCGAAACGTCGTCGGAGCCGAGCGTCAGCAAGGCGCTGAACGTGGTGATCGAGGCGAAGGCGGCGGCCCAGATGAGAACGCGTCCGACCGGATACCAGTCGAGGGCCGGCGCGATGGTGGCAAGCTGCGGATCGTTGGAAACCGGACGCGCCAGCAGCGCGAGATGGCCGAGCCACCATGCGGGCAATGCGACGGTGAGCACGAACGCGGCCATATAGGTGAAGCTGAACACCGCAGCGAGGCCGGCGCCGGCGAGAAGTCCGCCCAGCAACGCAGCAGTCGACCCCCAGCCAAGTGCTGCGACCATCAACGGCAACGGTGCGAGATAGAACAGCAGCAATGACGCAAGCGCGCCCGAGACGATGGATGAGAACATCGTCGCCGACGCAAGGCCGGCCGCCACTGCAATGAGAATGATCGTTATCATCAGCTGTCCCGCTCCTTTCGAGCGGTTAGAGGTTTTGGACCCCAACCATAGGCGACCGGACGACCCGGAAGCCTTATGCGTGGAACATCCGGCGGTGCGAGACCGCCGGATGAAATTTGTTTAGCGGATCACGTAAGGCAGCAGACCGAGAAACCGCGAGCGCTTGATCGCGCGGGCGAGTTCACGCTGCTTCAGCGCGGACACGGCGGTGATGCGGCTCGGCACGATCTTGCCGCGCTCCGACACGTAACGCATCAGCAGCTTGGAATCCTTGTAGTCGATCTTCGGCGCATTCGGACCCGTGAACGGGCAGGTCTTGCGGCGGCGGAAGAACGGACGGCGTGCACTTGGCTCGGCCATGATGTTACTCCTCTACCGAAGCTGCGGGGGCGGGTGCGGCATCGTCGTCGCGCGGACGGCGCGGACCACGGTCGCCACGGAAGCCACCGCCTTCGCGGTCGCCGCCACGGAAACCACCGCCGCCGAAGCCGCCTTCGCGGTCGCCACGGAAGCCGCCGCCACGCTCGTCACGATCGCGGTCGGACTTGCGCATCATTGCCGATGGGCCTTCCTCATGCTCTTCGACGCGCACGGTGATGTAACGGATGATGTCTTCGCTGATGCGTTCCTGCCGCTCGATCTCGGCGACCACCGCAGAGGGGCCGTCGATGTTCAGCAGCATGAAATGCGCCTTGCGGTTCTTGTTCATGCGATAGGTGAGCGAGCGCACGCCCCAATTTTCTGACTTGGTGACCTTGCCGCCGAGGCCTTCGATCACGCCGGTAATCTGCGTGGTGAAGTCTTCGACCTGCTGGGCGCTGGCGTCCTGACGCGCGAGAAAAACATGCTCGTAAAGAGGCATGGGAGTCCTTTCCAGTGTTGGCGCGGTTCCTGGCGGCAAGCCCTTCGAGACCCTTCGGAAAGGACTCGATATTGCTCAGAAGGCGGGAACACGGGACGTCGGACCGACTGGTCCTGTCGCATCAACCAAAGGAGTTGTTGAGACCGTCCGTTCAGCTCCCGGCCGGGATCCACGGATGGCGTGGTTATAGGGATTTTGAGGCTTGGTGCAAGGCAAAATGGTCCGGATTTGAGAGCAAAACGCAGCCTCGAAGTCGCTGTGGAACCCATCGGCCGGACAGGCAGTTCTCTGGGGATCGTTCACCGGATTTTGGGGATTCACATGAAATTTGCCGTCTTGTTTCTCGCCGCTGCGATCCTGTTCGCAGAGGGCTGTGGAATGGCATCGAGCGCGGAAATGCAGGTGCCGGTTGAGCGGACCTATGTATACAGACATGCTGCTGTTTCGTGAATTCCGCGATTTGTATGCAACGACTATGGACGCTGCTGGCCCTCCAGCCTTTTGAAACCCGAGGACTACGCATCGGGACACCTCACGCTCGTCAATCGCGTGAGCAGGCGCGCCGGCTATTGTGTTGGTTATCGATCCCAGTATCCAGTTGGATGGGACGAATGCCTCGGTGAATGGGATCACGGCCACGGTCGAATCTATGACTAGACCGGAAGGCCTGCTGGCCCTCGGTATCCAGAAAACCACGATGCGAGCGACGAAATGAAACTCACTAAGGTTTTGATATTCGCATGCGCTCTCTTTTTCGCAACTCTCCAACTAACTAATATTGCTTCGACGCAAATTGTGGCACTCGGTGCCAGTAATGTTGAGGGATACGGCGTCAACCCGTCGGAGGCATGGCCTGCCCAACCCGAAAGCATGCTCAGAGTGAAAGGCAAAAGCTCTCGAATAGTGAATGCTGGCGTTTTTGGTGAGACTACCGGCCAAATACTTGCCCGTCTTTCAAGTTCGGTACCGGAAGGAACCAAGGTTGTGATCTTGGCAATGTTTGCGTTCAACGATGTGAGAACGGGTGGGACCGTAGATGTTGCCCGGGCAAATATTATGGCGATCAAGAAGCAATTAACGGCGCGTGGCATCAGAGTCATCGATGCAATTGCGACTATGAGTTCGGTGATGCATCAGCCGGGCATGGTGCAAAGCGACCGACTTCATCTCACCGCCGAAGGACACCGCAGGGTCGCGATGCAATTGGTTGGATTCGTCAATTAGACCGCAGCAGGCGGCTCAAGGCGCCTTAAGCTATTATTGTGCGTCGTGCGGGACAGGTTCAAAGGCGCCTTTAAGCCTCCAAGTGTCTTTTGGCCCGCACCTTTATGCTATCGCCTTGCAATCGTTGACTTAGTCAACATCCTCCAGCGGAGCAATCCGAACGCGATGACGACGGTCTCGGCCAATGGCCGACTGAGCCATTGGCCGACTAAGCCAGAAGCCGAATAGGCCGGTCCCGCCGCGCCGCAGCTTGACTTGTCGGCCAGTGGCGGCGACTTAACCGCCTCATTCGGAGGCTTCCATGACCGCAGCATTCACATTCCCCGGACAAGGCTCGCAGGCCGTCGGCATGGGCAAGGCGCTGGCTGACGCATTCCCGGCCGTCAGGGCGGTGTTCGACGAGGTCGATGCAGCGCTCGGCCAGAAGCTGACGGCCATCATCTGGGAAGGCCCCGCCGAGACGCTTCAGCTCACCGAGAACGCTCAGCCGGCTCTGATGGCGGTGTCACTGGCGACCCTGCGCGTGCTGGAGACCGAGGGCGGCATCGACATCGCGCGCGATGCGGCCTTCGTCGCGGGGCATTCGCTCGGCGAATATTCGGCGCTGGCTGCGGCGGGCAGCTTTTCGATTTCGGACACGGCAAAACTTCTGCGCACGCGCGGCTTAGCGATGCAGAAAGCCGTGCCGGTCGGCGTCGGCGCGATGGCGGCGTTGCTCGGCCTCGATTACGAGGCGGCAGTTGCGGTGGCGGAAGAAGCCGCCCAAGGACAAGTCTGTCAGGCCGCGAATGATAACGGCGGCGGGCAGGTGGTCGTCTCCGGTGACAAGGCTGCGGTCGAGCGCGCGCTTGAAATTGCAAAAACCAAAGGCGCCAAGCGCGCGATGCTTCTTCCCGTATCGGCGCCGTTCCATTGCCGCCTGATGCAGCCCGCAGCCGATGTGATGGCGCAGGCGCTCGCCGGCGTGAGCATCAACACACCGAAAGTGCCGCTTGTCTCGAATGTGCTGGCCTCGGCGATCACCGATCCCGATGAAATTCGCAAGCGTCTGGTCGAGCAGGTGACCGGCACGGTGCGCTGGCGCGAAAGCGTGTCTTATATGGCCTCCCATGGCGTGACGCATTTTCTCGAAATCGGCGCCGGCAAGGTGCTGTCGGGACTGGTCAAGCGCATCGCCGACGGTGCAGTGGGCGTGTCGGTCAGCGGACCCGGCGACATCGAGGCCGCGAAGGCCGCGATTGCGGCGTCGAAGTAAACTCTTCCTTTCTGCCGGCGAACAGACGCTTAACGATGGCGTGCTTTTCCCCCTGACTTTCGGTGCGGAAACGCCTATATTCCCTCTGTCGCAAGACGATGGCGCTGAATCTCAGTGCGGACAACGAGTAGACCCGGGGGGCAGTACCCCGGCGCCTCCACCAGAAGCGGTTTGAACGGTCACAACCGTTTCTGATGGGGGCGAAATAGGTTCGATGCTCGTTATGAAGTATTGAAGTGTGCTCGGCATGATACCGCCGTTATCGGGTCAAAACCTAAATGCAAACGATAACGTTCGCATGAATGAAGTGCGCCTCGCGGCGTAACCATTCGGGGTAGGTCCACCTTGCAACAGAACGGCCATTGCCGCGTCACCTTCGGGTGGCGCGGCTTTTATTTGCGAGGACTTTATTTTTCAGGGCGTTGAGGCGTATTCGTCGTTGATGAAACGCGCATCGTCTAACAAGCCACGTCGGGATCCGGCTCAGCGTGGAATGAGCGAGCCGACCTCGCGTGCTATCGGATCGTTGCTCTCCGCCAAGCCTGCCGCGACGCCTTCGCGGTCCCCGGTTTTGCGATTCTGGCTCAACTTGCGTTTACCCTCGAGGCGCGAGATCGGTATGCGCAGACCGACAATGCCTCGAAGTTGCGCTTTGATGAATTCTTCCGGCGCATCGGTGACCTGCCAAGGTGTCTCGCGCGGACCTTCGTAAATGTTCGTCAGGCGCGTAACCGCAGCGAGCAGCCGTTCGGCGTCTTCAAAAAATTCGACGTATCCATAGGCGTGCACGGCGACGTAATTCCATGTCGGTACGACTTTGCCGTGCTCGCGCTTGGCCTCATACCATGACGGCGTCACATAAGCGTTCGGCCCTGCGAAAATCGCCAGGCCCTCGCCCGTGACGGGCGATTTCCATTGCGGATTTGGCTTGGCGATATGACCGTACAGCGTTCCGAATTCGCCCTCGCTCTCGTCAAGAAACAGCGGCAGGGGTGTACCGATCAACCCGTCTGCATGGGCGGTGACGAGCGTGGCCAGATGTGACGCACGAATAATGCCGTGAATCTCGGACAGGTCTTCTGTCTTGAAATGTATCGGTACGTACATGATGTCCGCTCTCACTGCCGCATGTCGCAATTGGCCCCTATTAAAAGGCGTTACAGCGGCGGCTGCAACCGGGCATGTGTTGGGTTTGAAGGCAGAGCCAGATCGCTGTCGTCTTTCAAATCCACGCCGGTGAGTCCGCGCCCTAATGCTGCGCGCACCAGCCACGCCAGCTTGAACGCGGCGGCCTCATAACTCAGTCCCGCGGGCCGTACATTGGAAATGCAGTTGCGGCCGGCATCGTTGCGATTACGAAACGGCGCGTGCGTAAGATAAATGCCGAGACTGTCCGGCGAACTCAGTCCCGGCCGTTCGCCGATCAGCATGATCGAGAGTTTGCCTTGAAGTAACTCCGCAATTTCGTCGCCGAGTGCGACGCGCGCCTGTGTGGCGATCACGACGGGTGCGTTTTTTAATTCAGCCGCGAGATGCGGCTTCAACGCGGCCAGCAAGGGCGCCGTGTGACGCGCGACGGCGAGAGACGACAATCCGTCTCCAATCACGATACAGATGTCGTTATGCACGAACGATGCGGTGCGCAGTTTAGCGAGGTCGTCCGGCGCGATGACGCGGCCCAGATCAGGCCGCCGCAAATAGGTTGTGCGATCCGGTGCGCGGCTGCGGACCTGCGCGGTGGTCCAGCCTTGCGCTTTCAATACCGTATCGAGCGCATCCACATCAAGGGATGCATGAATAGCATCCCGCGCCATCGCATGCGCCCAGCCGAATTTCAGAACTTCATCCGTCGGCATGCCGGCGCCAACGCGCCCTAATGCAAGCCGTGCGGGCGTAATGTCTCGCCACTCCGTCCAAGGACTCTTGGTGACGCTATCGTCGCTCATGCGACCAGCGATTTCAGTGCCGACAATCCGCCGAGCAGCGCATTGGGTGAAGGCGGTTTCAGACGTCCGTTTGAATCGGTGATCTGCATGCGCTGCAGCCACGCCTCGAATTCCGGAGCGCGCCTCAAGCCCATCGTATCGCGCAGAAACAATGCGTCGTGAAACGAGGTGCTTTGATAATTCAACATCACGTCGTCCGCGCCCGGCACGCCCATGATGAAGTTGACGCCTGCCGTGCCGAGCAGCACCAGCAGTGTGTCCATGTCGTCCTGATCGGCTTCGGCATGATTGGTGTAGCAAATATCGCAACCGATCGGCAGGCCGAGCAATTTGCCGCAAAAATGATCTTCTAACCCCGCGCGGATGATCTGCTTGCCGTCGTAGAGATATTCCGGCCCGATGAATCCGACGACTGTGTTCACGAGAAGCGGCTTGTAACGCCGCGCCAGCGCATAGGCGCGCGCCTCGCAGGTTTGCTGATCGACTCCGAAGTTGGCATCCGCCGATAACGCGCTGCCTTGGCCGGTCTCGAAATACATCACATTGTCGCCGACCGTGCCGCGCTTCAGCGACAAAGCTGCATCGCGCGCCTCGTCGAGAAGTTCGGGCGTCACGCCGAAAGACAGATTGGTTTTCTCGGTACCGCCGATGGACTGAAACACTAGATCGACGGGCGCTTTCTTCTCCATCAGCTTGATGGTGTTGGTGACATGCGTCAGCACGCAACTCTGGGTCGGAATTTCAAAGCGCTGGATCATCTCGTCCAGCATCCGCGTCAGGCCATCGAGCACCGGCACGCTGTCGGACACCGGATTGACGCCGATCACGGCGTCGCCCGATCCCATCAGCAATCCGTCGAGCGTGGAGGCAGCGATGCCGCGCAGATCGTCGGTCGGATGATTGGGCTGCAGGCGCACGGATAACTGCCCTTCAAGCCCGATGGTGTCGCGAAAGCGCTTTACGACACGGCATTTGCGCGCCACCGCGATCAGATCCTGATTGCGCATCAGCTTGGACACCGCCGCGACCATTTCAGGCGTGAGACCCGGCGCGAGCGCGGTCAGAGCCTCAGTCGTCGCATGCTCCGACAACAGCCAGTCGCGAAAGCCGCCGACGGTGAGATGCGAGACGGCTGCGAAGGCTTTTGCATCGTGGCCGTCGATGATGAGCCGGGTGATGTTGTCGTCTTCGTAGGGGATCAGCGCTTCGGTGAGAAATTGCTTGAGCGGCACGTCGGCCAGCACGTAACGCGCCGCCATTCGCTCCTGCGCCGAGGCCGCCGCGATTCCGGCCAGCACATCGCCAGACCGTGCGGGGCTGGCGAACGCCATGACCTGTTTGAGATCGTCGAAGGCGAATAATTGCTGTTCGATGGAGGTGCGATAACGCATCGGCACTCATATTAGGAGCGGGCTTTCGACGCCAAACATACCATTGAACCCATTGGCCGGAGTGCTTAATCATTGACGGGGAGCATTTTTGTGCGGCAAACGACGGCTCGAATTGCTGCGAAATGCCTTTGGGGTAAACCATGTTCGATCTGACCGGAAAGAGCGCGCTCGTCACGGGCGCGACGGGCGGCATCGGCGGCGCGATCGCGCGCGCGCTGCATGCGCAGGGCGCAACCGTTTCGATTTCCGGCACGCGGCGGGAAGTTCTCGAAACGCTGGCCGGTGAGATGAAAGAACGCGTTCACGTTCTGCCATGCAATCTGTCCGACTCCGCCGAAGTCGAAGCGCTGGTTCCCGCCGCCGAAAAGGCAATGGGGCAGCTCGACATTCTGGTGGCGAATGCGGGCATCACGCGCGACAATCTGTTCGTTCAGTTGCGCGATGAAGACTGGAACGACGTCATCAACGTGAATCTCACCGCGACGTTTCGCTTGGCGCGGGCGGCCACCAAATTGATGATGCGCAAACGCTTCGGGCGAATCATCGCGATCACGTCAGTCGTCGGCGTCACAGGCAATCCGGGGCAGGGGAACTATGCCGCCTCGAAAGCGGGTCTCATCGGCATGATGAAATCGGTCGGCGCGGAATATGCCCGCCGCAACGTCACGGCGAACTGCATTGCGCCCGGATTTATCGCAACCCCAATGACCGACGCGCTCAACGAAAAGCAGCGCGAAGCCGTGCTGGGCAAGGTGCCTGCGGGGCGGCTCGGAACGCCTGAGGATATTGCAGCGGCAGCGGTGTACCTTGCTTCCAACGAGGCGGCCTACGTGACCGGACAGACGATTCACGTCAACGGCGGAATGGCAATGATTTGAGGCCTTTACCGGCCGATTTCAGCGCGGTTTACGAGGGAAAACGGGTTCCCGCGCCGTGTGGTCAAGGCCGGGGAAGTATGATACCGAAACGGCTTGGGGGCTCGGTAACATCGCCATTGCAGGATTCACAAACCCTGTATATTGCCGTGGCTTAGCCCGCCGCCGTTTCCGGTATTTCGTCTTTTGCGGACGAAGCCCTGATTGAAGGACGCGAAACGGACGGCATCAAGTCTGGCGGCAACGCACTACGATGACTCGCAGTCGGGTTTAGTGGAACAAGCACGAGGTTGGAAACGATGAGTGAGATTGGCGAGCGAGTTAAGAAGATCGTGGTTGAGCACCTCGGTGTCGAACCCGAGAAGGTTATCGATACGGCGAGCTTCATCGACGATCTTGGCGCTGACAGCCTCGATACCGTCGAACTCGTCATGGCGTTCGAGGAAGAATTCGGCTGCGAAATTCCCGACGACGCTGCTGAGACGATTCTCACGGTCGGCGACGCCACCAAGTTTCTCGAAAAGAACGCGAAAAGCTGACGCTTGCGCGTAAAGTTTTGAAATGCGGCGGGTTGTGATCGAACGACCCGCCGTCTTTCTGTCTGACGCCGCAAGGCAAAGAAACCATTTCGAAATTTGGGGACGAAGATGAGGCGGGTTGTCGTCACGGGTCTGGGCATGGTGTCGCCGCTGGCCAATGGCGTTGAGCCGACCTGGAAGCGTATCCTCAACGGCGAAAGCGGCGCGAAGAAAATCGACGCCTTCGAGGTCTCCGACCTCACCTGCCAGATCGCCTGCATGGTTCCGCGCGGCGACGGCACCAACGGCACTTTCAATCCCGACGAGTGGATGGAGCCGAAAGAGCAGCGCAAGGTCGATGATTTCATCATCTTTGCGATGGCGGCAGCGACACAGGCGCTCGACGACGCCAACTGGCATCCGAGCACCGAGGAAGAACGCTGCGCGACCGGCACTATGATCGGCTCCGGCATCGGCGGCATAAAGGGCATCGGCGAAGCGGCCGTGATCCTGAAAGAACGCGGCCCGCGCAAGATGTCGCCGTTCTTCATCCCCGGACGCCTCATCAATCTCGCGTCCGGCTATGTCTCCATCAAGCACGGGCTCAAGGGCCCGAACCATGCGGTCGTCACCGCCTGCTCGACCGGCGCGCATGCCATCGGCGATGCCAGCCGTCTCATCGCGTTCGGCGATGCCGACGTGATGGTGGCGGGCGGGGCTGAATCCGCCGTCAACCGCCTGGCGATGTCGGGCTTCTGCGCCATGCGTGCGATGTCCACCAAGTATAATGACAACCCCACAATCGCCTCGCGGCCCTACGACAAGGATCGCGACGGCTTTGTGATGGGCGAGGGCGCGGGCGTCGTGATTCTCGAAGAATACGAACACGCCAAAAAGCGCGGTGCGAAGATTTATGCCGAAGTGGTCGGCTACGGTCTGACCGGCGACGCCTATCACATCACCGCGCCTGCCGAAGACGGCGATGGCGCATTTCGGTGCATGTCGATGGCGATGAAGCGTGCAGGCATCACCGCATCCGATATCGACTACATCAATTCGCACGGCACCTCGACGCCGCTCGGCGACGAGATCGAGCTTGGCGCCGCCCAACGCCTGCTCGGAAATGCGGCATCGAAAGTGTCGATGTCGTCCACTAAGTCATCAACCGGACATTTGCTCGGTGCGGCCGGTGCGATCGAGGCGATCTTTTGCATCCTGGCGATCCGCGACAATATTGCGCCGCCGACGATCAATCTCGATAATCCGTCGGTCGAGACCGCCATCGACCTTGTGCCGAACAAGGCGCGGCCTCGCGAGATCAACGTCGCGCTGTCGAACTCGTTCGGGTTCGGTGGAACCAATGCGTCATTGGTCGTGCGGCGTCTGGCGAGCTGAATTTTTGAAATTGCCTTCACGATTTTGCCGAAATCGGTCATAATTTCTGACATTGGCGCAGGCATAAGTCGCTACCGAGAATATGGCGGCGAATCTTCTGGATCGCGGCTTCTGGATTTACGGCTTCGGGAATTTGGGTTGCATCGATGAGTCAGAGACCGCCGATTTCGCCGCGCAGCCCTCGCGCGGCGCTTGAACCGGAGCAGGTGCCTCGGCCGCCGCTGCGTTCGCAGCGGGCGCGCAATCCGCTGGTCATGATCGGCAACGCCATCATGACGCTGCTCATTATTTCGATGATCGTCGTCGGCGCCGTGTTTTTCTACGGCAAGCAGATCATCGAGGCGAAGGGCCCGCTCACCGAAGACAAGATCGTCAACATTCCACCGCGCGCCGGCATGACGGATATCGACGATATCCTCCTGCGCAATGGCGTCATTTCCGCCGACCGCTGGACTTTCATCGGTGCAGTCGTTGCGCTCAATGCGCGGGCAGGGCTGAAATCCGGCGAATATCTGTTCCAGAAAAACGCGACCTTGCGCGACGTCATCAACACCATTGTTGAGGGCAAGGTGGTGCAGCATTCGATCACCATTCCGGAAGGCCTGACCTCCGAACAGATCGTCGCGCGTTTGCAGGACAACGATATTTTCAACGGCTCGCTGAAAGAACAGCCGCGCGAAGGCACCTTGCTGCCCGACACCTATAAATTTCCGCGTGGCACGACACGCGATCAGGTGATTGCGCGCATGCAGGCGGCGCACAAGAAAGTTCTCGCCGAGATCTGGGAGCGCCGCAGCCCGGATGTTCCGGTGCGCACGCCCGATCAGCTTGTGACATTGGCGTCAATTGTTGAGAAGGAAACCGGCCGTGCCGACGAGCGCAGCCGTGTTGCCGCCGTCTACGTCAACCGGTTGCAGAAGAACATGCGGCTGCAATCCGATCCCACCATTATTTACGGCCTTGTCGGAGGACGCGGCACGCTCGGTCGCCCGATCAAGCGCAGCGAAATCACGCAGCCGTCGCCCTACAACACCTATGTGGTGAACGGCTTGCCGCCGGGACCGATTGCCAATCCGGGCCGCGCCTCGCTTGAGGCCACAGCCAACCCAGCGCGCACCCGCGATTTATTCTTCGTCGCCGATGGCACCGGCGGACATACGTTTAGCGAAAACTACGATGCACATCAAAAGGGCGTCGCGAAACTGCGCGCGATCGAGAAATCCGCGCAGGACGATAAGGTCGAGGACGATGACGCCGCGCCAATTGCGCCTGCAGCGACCGCAACGGCGCCGCCTCCGATGGTGCCCACTGCAAAACCTGCAGTACCAAAACCCGCCGCACCGAAGCCTGCAGCGGCACCTGCCGCAG
>JAYVYQ010000107.1:0-5894 GCA_043784125.1 Afipia sp. | reverse complement strand
GCCATCGGCATTACCGAAGACAAGGGTCTCGGACAGATCGTCGCCGAGGTTCAGTAAGCGTCTGCGTTGAGTTGCGTAAAAAAAGGCCGGCATCGATTGTGCCGGCCTTTTTCGTGTCGCGGTCAAAGGAAACTCTGCGGATCGACGTCAATCTCAAGTTTGAGATTACCCCTGGTCTTCGGTCCGGCCGCAACCCAGTCGCGCAGATAATCCGACAGATCGAAATTGCGCGCCGACTTCACCAGAATCCGAAATCGATAACGGCCCTTGATGACCGCAAGTGGCGCTTCCGCCGGGCCGAGTACCTGAACGCGTTCATCGAACGGTGCAACGGCGGCGAGCTTACGCGCAAAACCTTCCGCCGTCGGGCGATCTCCAGCAGAAATAATGAGACTCGCAAGCCGACCGAATGGCGGATACATCGTGCGCTCGCGTGCGTCGATCTCGCTGGCATAAAACGCTTCACGATCGGCTGCGAACAGCGCTTTCATCACCGGATGCTCAGGCTGATGTGTCTGCAGATAGCCAACACCATATCCCTTGTCGCGCCCCGCACGGCCGATCACCTGATTGAGCAGTTGAAACGTCCGCTCCGCCGCGCGCGGATCGCCATTACCAAGGCCGAGATCGGCGTCGACGACGCCGACGAGATTGAGGCGCGGAAAATTGTGACCCTTGGCCACGAGTTGTGTGCCGATGATGATATCGACGCGACCTTCCGCAATTTCATTCAATTCCGAACGCATAGTCTCGATGGATGTGACGAGATCGCTCGACAGCACCATCGTTCGTGCATCCGGAAATAGCGCCGCAGCTTCTTCCTGCAATCGCTCGACGCCCGGGCCGATCGCCGCGAGCGATTCCTCCGCCGCACAATGCGGGCACACATGCGGGCGCGGCATCGAGAAGCCGCAATGATGACAGACGAGGCGCTGCCGAAAGCGATGATCGACCAGCCACGCATCGCAGATGGTGCAGGAAAACCTGTGCCCGCACGCACGGCACAGCGTCAGTGGTGCGTAGCCTCGCCGATTGAGAAACAAAAGCGCCTGCTCTTGGCGGCCAACTGCAGTGCGGATTTCCTCCGCAAGCCGCGGCGAGATAAACTTGCCGCGTGGCGGACCTTCGCGGCGCAGATCGATGGCCTCGATCTGCGGCATGTGCTGGCCACCGAATCGTGACGGCAGAACAATGCGCTGATAACGCCCCGTGCGGGCGTTGACCTCCGTTTCCACCGACGGCGTCGCCGAACACAGCACGACCGGAATTTTCGCGATACTGCCGCGCACCACCGCCATGTCGCGGGCATGATAATGCGCGCCGTCGGATTGCTTGTAGGCCTGGTCGTGCTCTTCATCGACGATGATGAGTCCGAGATTTGCGTAGGGCAGAAACAATGCGGAGCGTGCGCCGACGACGACTCGGGCTGAGCCTGACGCAACCGCCGCCCAGTTGCGCGCGCGCGTGCGCGGCGTCAATTCCGAATGCCACTCAATCGGACGCACACCGAACCGCGCGGCGAAGCGGTCCAGAAACTGCCCGGTGAGTGCGATCTCCGGCATCAGGATCATCACCTGTCGGCCACGACGGATGGTTTCCGCGACCGCCTCGAAGTAAACTTCGGTCTTGCCCGAACCCGTGACGCCATCGAGCAACGCGACGTGAAACTCGCCCTTCGACGCAAGTGCCTTCATGGCATCGGCAGCGACTTGTTGATCGGCGGAAAAATCCGGTTCGGAAAATGCCGGGTCGGGCGCTGGAGCTGCGATCTCGCGCGGCATCGGCTCGGTCGCGAGCGTGCCTTCATCGACAAGTCCGTCGATCACGCCGGCGCTGACACCGGCCTCCTTCGCAACGTCGGATTTTCCGTGCAGCAATCCATCCGATAGCGCTTCGATCAATCGATGGCGCGCCGGCGTCATGCGCTGCGGCGGATCGCCGACGAGGCGCACGCCCATTCGCACGCGCTCGGGGCCTAGATGTTCACCCATGCGCAACGTCATCCGCAGCACCATGCCGCGCGCGGACAATGTGTAATTCGCGACCCAATCGACGAAACTGCGCAACTCAGGCTTCAACGGCGGAACATCGAGTTTCTCGCTGATGTCCTTGAGACGATTGTGCAGACGCGGATCGGGTTTCTCGTTCTCCGCCCACACCACGGCTGTGACTTCACGCGGACCGAGCGGCACGCAGACCACGTCACCGGGCTTCAGATCGGCGTCATCCGGCACGCGATAGGAATAGGTCTGATTCAGCGCCACCGGCACAAGAACATCGACAACGCGCCTGGCCATGCCCGTACGGGTCCGGATTTAAGAAGGGGTAAGGAAAAGGGTGCGATAAACCGATTCCTGTCAACGGGACATATGATGGCTAAAGCTGCCGCCACAAGCGAAGCCAGACCGGACGATCCGCGCCTGACCTGCGCGGCGCCGGACCTTCAGGCCGAAATCGCGCGCTGGCTGACGCATCTGCGCAGCGAACGGCGGCTGTCGCCCAAGACGCTGGAAGCCTATCAGCGCGATCTGCGCCAATGCCTGATGTTTCTCGGCGAACATTGGGGCGGCCTCGTTACGCTGAAGAAATTTGCCGCCATTGAGGCGACTGACGTGCGCGCATTCATGGCCGCGCGGCGCAGCGACGACATCGGCGGCCGATCGTTGATGCGCGCGCTAGCGGGGTTGCGGTCGTTCGGACGATTCCTGGAACGCGAAGGCAACGGCAAGGTTGGCGCGCTGTCGGCGATTCGCGCCCCGAAGATCGGCAAGAGCCTGCCGAAGCCAATTCAAATGATATCGGCACGGCAGATGGCGGACGCAGATACCCGCGCGGGCGATCCGCGCGATCCGTGGATCTGGGCGCGTGACGCGGCCGTGATGGCACTTCTGTATGGATCGGGCCTTCGCATCTCGGAAGCGCTCGGCCTGAAACGCCGCGACGTGCCGCAGCCCGGTGCGGGCGACGTGCTGGTGATTACCGGCAAGGGCAACAAGACCCGCATGGTGCCGGTGCTTCAAAATGTGCTGACGCTGATTCAGGACTATGTGACGATGTGCCCGCACGATTTGCCGGCGGACGGACCGATGTTCATCGGCGCGCGCGGCGGCCCGCTCAGTCCGCGGATTATCCAACTGACGATGGAGCGAATGCGTGGAGCGCTCGGATTGCCTGACAGTGCCACACCGCATGCGCTGCGTCATTCATTCGCAACGCATCTGCTGACGCGCGGCGGCGATCTGCGCGCGATCCAGGAACTGCTTGGCCACGCCTCATTGTCGACGACACAGATTTACACCGGCGTCGATGCCGACCGCTTGCTGGATGTTTACAAAACGACGCACCCGCGCGCGTAAGACGCGCGCCGATTATTTGCGCTCGGACACCTGACACAGCGGATGCTGCGCGATGCATTTGGCATGCGCATCCTTACCCGTTTCGGTGCAAGTCGAACGTGTAAACGCAATTGCCAGCGACGGGCAACCGACATCGTAAGTCGTGCCGGCGATGTTACGCCACACACGCTTCACCTTCTGCTTGATCGTTTCGTCCTTCTGCGCCTGAACCAGGGTGACGGACGACGGCGCTACATTCGACAGTTCAGCAGACGATAACGGTGCTGCCATGGATGGCATGGTGAGCGCCAGCATCAAGGCGCCCGCAATTAAACATGAAAAGTTACGCATGATTTCTCTCCGCAAAATGAAAGCCACACGCGTGCGTCCCGCGCCTGCGGACGAGCGGCGTGTGAATATTTTACGGAGTCTCCAACCCAGCCGATCTGCATAAGTTCCATCTTTGCCCTTGCGTGGCCTGCACGGTTCGGTCAATCGTGGCTGCATAGAGGCCCGGAGGATTGGAACGATGAGCGCACATGAGAGCATGGAGCACGCCGAACACGCCGAGCATGCGTCAGGTGAAAACAAGAAGATCGCGCTATTGATCGCGGTGATCGCCTTGTTTCTTGCGCTGTCGGAAACACTCGGCAAGGGCGCGCAGACCGAATCCATCAGCAAGAATGTCGAGGCATCGAACCTCTGGGCATTCTTTCAGGCCAAGAGCATTCGCCGCACAGTCGTTCAGTCGGTGTCGGAGCAGGCAAAACTCAGCATGGGCCTGCTCGGCGACGATGCCGCCAAGGCTGCATTGAGCAAGCAGATCGACGATTGGAATAAGACTGCTTCGCGCTATCAGTCCGAACCGGAAACCGGCGAAGGCTCCAAGCAGCTCGCCGAGCGCGCCAAGAAAGCCGAGGAAGAGCGCGACCTCGCGATGGCGCGCTATCATCATTATGAAGTCGCATCCGCGGCATTCCAGATCGGAATCGTACTAGCGTCGGCAACCATCATCACCGGAATGATCGCGCTTGCTGGTGTCGCAGGGGTTTTGGCTTTGACAGGGGTCGCCTTCACGGCCATCGGATTATTCGCGCCGCATGCCGTGCATCTGATGTAACACGGCCTGGCGAAAGCCTGGCTTACCGGAACATGTGAACGCGCTTGCGCAAGCGCTGCACAAAGCGCGACGACGAGCGCGTGCGGAATTGCTGGCGGAATTTCGCAAACGCAACCTTGATAGGGTCGATTTGCGCCTTCGACCATTCGCGTGCAGCCAAAACGATTTCATAAAGCCGGTTGAACCAGCGCATCTGCAAAAGCTTGTCACGCGTCACATCGAACACGAACGCGGTCATCCCGACGCCAAGTAGTTTTGCGAACACGATCACCAGAATGGCGCTGACAAAATATTTATGGGTGAGCAGCCACAGGCCGATCACCTTGAGCGGAAACAACGGGATTGCGGGAACGATGAACACGATCAGCGTCGCACCGGGCGACAGGTGATCGACCCGCGCCGCAAACCAATCCTTGATCGACTGCAGCGGAATGCGCTCGACGACCCAGGCGACGACCGGCTCAAGGCGCTCCCATAGCCACGCCTCGATCAGAAAGATCAGCGCAAGCAAAACCCAAAGTGGACGAAGCAGTCGGCCCATTCTGCACTCTCGTTCGTCGATGACCGGCAACCGGACCGGATCACCTACATATGGATAGCACGTTTGCCGACAGCAAGCGCCGCTTCCTTGACGGCTTCCGAGCGGGTCGGATGCGCGTGACAGGTCCGAGCGAGATCTTCGGCTGATCCGCCGAATTCCATCAAAACCGCAGCTTCATGAATCATTTCACCGGCTTCCGCGCCGACAATATGTGCGCCGAGCACGCGGTCGGTCTTCGCATCTGCGAGAATTTTCACGAAGCCGTCGGTGGTCTGATTCACCTTCGTGCGCGCATTCGCCGTGAACGGGAACTTGCCGACGTTGTAGGCGACGCCAGCCTGTTTCAATTCTTCCTCGGTCTTTCCGACCGACGCAACTTCCGGGAACGTATAGACCACGCCAGGAATCACATCGTAGTTGGTGTGACCCGCCTGCCCCGCGAGAATTTCCGCAATCGCGATGCCTTCGTCTTCCGCCTTGTGCGCCAGCATCGGTCCGGCGATCACGTCGCCGATGGCGTAGATGCCTTTGACGTTTGTTGCGAAATGACCGTCGGTCTGCACGCGGCCGCGCGGATCGAGCGCGATGCCGACTTCCTTCAATCCCAGTCCTTCGGTGTAAGGCACGCGACCGATGGCGACGAGAACGACATCGGCCTCGATGATTTCAGCCTTGCCGCCTGTCGCCGGCTCGACGTTCGCCTTTAACTTCTTTCCTGAGCTGTCCACACCCGTCACCTTCGCGCCGAGCTTGAAGGTCATACCCTGCTTTTCGAGAATGCGCTGAAACTGTTTGGCAACTTCGCCGTCCATGCCGGGAAGAATACGGTCAAGAAATTCAACGACGATAACTTGAGAGCCCAGACGCCGCCACACGGAGCCGAGTTCAAGCCCGATCA
>JAYVYQ010000106.1:0-17421 GCA_043784125.1 Afipia sp. | reverse complement strand
AGCGCTGGATAAATCACAGGATCTGCCGCCTTCATCATGTGCCCCATGAAGTAAGCGGCGGCCATTTCACCGGCCAGGATGAATGCCGCGATACGCGAGAATAGGCCGATCAACAGCAACGCGCCGAGGATCAATTCAAGATAGCCGGCAACCTGAATCAGCGGCGGCAAGTTCGCGAACATCGGCACCACTGGAAACTTCAGGATTTTTGCAATGCCGTAGTGAAACAACAGCAGCCCCGTGACGATGCGAAGCAGACTGAGCAGTTGCGGCCGGTATGCGGCCAGAAAATTTTCCATTTAAGTACCCCCGGGTTTTGATTCCACGCGCGATTCTATCGTGCCGCTCACTGAGGCGGAAGCGTGACTCGCCAACATTCAGCGAGGAATTTGCAGCGCAGCGTGGAATATGTCGGACTGCACGGCGTTGCACGCTGCGCTTTCGCGTTACTTGCGCGGTTCGCTCTGCGGGATTTCTGCGTCAAGGCATCGGATCGGCTTTTGCTGACATGCAAAGCCGATATTCGAGCACGTCGGCCCGCTGCCGGGAGCACCACGCGTGCAGTTCACGCATCCATCCGTCCAGCGGCTGCAATTCGGCTGGTTCTGCTGCATCGGAATGTTGTTCGGAAACGCCTGCGGCGTTGTCATCGGCGCTGGCTTCGGGGTTGCAAGCGGTGGAATCGGAAGATCGGCGGCAAATGCAGCTTCGCATATCGTCGCAAACGCTACTATCACGATGAAATTCAATCGAAGCATTTCAACAATCCGGTTGCCGCTGCGACAGCTTGCCTGCTGTTCGGATGGCAATCAACAAAAATGGCCGGACAATCGGCCAGCCATTTTGATGTTACGAACCGAATGTCGTCGCTCTTACTTCCAGTCCACCTTGGTGACTTCGTAAGCCTTTGCGCCGCCGGGCGCGACGACTTCGACGGAGGAGCCTTTCTTCTTGCCGATCAGCGCGCGCGCGAGCGGCGAGGTGATCGAGATGCGGCCCTTTTTGGCGTCGGCTTCGGATTCGCCGACGATCTGCCAGACGGCCTTCTTGTCAGTGTCCTCGTCGATCAGCGTGACGGTTGCGCCGAACTTGATCGTGTCGCCAGACAGTTTCGAGACGTCGATGATTTCGGAGCGCGCAAGCTTGTCCTCAAGCTCGGCAATGCGGCCTTCATTGTGCGACTGCGCTTCCTTCGCCGCGTGATATTCCGCGTTCTCGGAAAGGTCGCCATGCGCGCGCGCTTCCGCTATCGCCTCGACGATGCGCGGGCGATCGACCGATTGGCGCTTCTTCAATTCTTCTTCCAGAGCGGCATGTCCCGCCTGGGTCATGGGTACCATTTCAACCATTTCGTCTTCGTCCTTCAATCTCGCGCGCCGGCGAATTGCGTCACGCACGAAACTTTTGATTTATCTCCGGCCAAACGCCGAATGAGAACATTGTCGAGACCGGCCAGTTCCTTCTGGCGTCCTCGCTATTTCATAACAGCGGCGAAAGTGCCGCTACCGGTTCAGATATCCGAGAAATAACTCTGCAGGGTGCGGACTTCGAGGTCTCCGCCGAGATAGGCACGGATGCCCTGTGCGGCCGCTAACGCACCCGAAAGAGTGGTGTAATACGGCACTTTATGCAAGAGGGCACCCCGCCGCAACGAGCGGCTGTCGGCCAAAGCCTGCGGGCCTTCGGTTGTATTGAAAACGAGTTGCACCTCGCCATTCGTGATGGCGTCGACGATATGGGGCCGTCCTTCGAGCACCTTGTTGATCTTTTCGGCAGGGACGCCGTTCTCGACGAGAAACCGTTGCGTGCCGGAGGTGGCGATCACCTTGAAGCCGAGCGATGACAGTAATTTTACTGCATCGAGAATGCGGGCCTTGTCGATCTCGCGCACCGACACGAATACCG
Organism: Afipia sp.; assembly: GCA_043784125.1. Classification (GTDB taxonomy): domain Bacteria; phylum Pseudomonadota; class Alphaproteobacteria; order Rhizobiales; family Xanthobacteraceae; genus Afipia. Next base: position 15,516 of record JAYVYQ010000106.1, on the reverse strand, counting down.
TGCCTTTGCGCGGCACGCGCGTGCCGCCGCCCAACTGGCTCTTGGCGAACGCCACCGCAAATGACCGGTCGATACCCATGATCTCGCCGGTCGATTTCATTTCCGGACCGAGAACCGTATCGACGCCGGGGAAACGCGCGAACGGGAAGACGGATTCCTTGACGCCGACATGGCCGAGCTTGCGCGGCTTCAATTTGAAGCTCGCCAGTTTTTCTCCAGCCATGATGCGCGCTGCAATCTTTGCAACTGGAATTCCCACGACCTTGGCGACGAACGGCACGGTACGCGACGCGCGCGGATTGACTTCGAGCACGTAGATGTCGCCGTCCTTGATGGCGAATTGCACATTCATCAGGCCGACCACATCGAGGCCGAGCGCGAGTTCGCGCGTCTGACGCTCAAGTTCCGCGATCATCGCGGGATCGAGTGAGTGGGGCGGCAACGAACACGCCGAGTCGCCAGAATGAATGCCGGCCTCCTCGATATGCTCCATGATGCCGACGACGAAAGTGTCCTTGCCGTCGCACAGGCAGTCGACATCGATCTCGGTCGCGTCTGACAGATAGCGATCGAACAGCAGCGGATTCTTGCCCAACACCGTGTTGATCTGCCCGGTCTTGTCGTTGGGATAACGCGCCTTCACATCCGAAGGCACCAGTTCGGGCAATGTGCCGAGCAGGTAATCGCCGAGCTGGGATTCTTCGCGGATGATCTGCATCGCGCGGCCGCCGAGCACGTAGGACGGGCGTACCACCAGCGGCAGTCCGAGATCCGCCGCAACCAGCCGCGCCTGCTCGACCGAATAGGCGATGCCGTTTTTCGGTTGCTTCAGACGAAGTTTATCCAGCACACGCTTGAATCGGTCGCGGTCTTCGGCCAGATCGATGGCGTCCGGCGAGGTGCCGAGAATCGGCACATCGGCCTCTTCGAGCGCGCGCGCAAGCTTCAGCGGTGTCTGGCCGCCGAACTGCACGATGACGCCGTGAAGTTTTCCGTTGGTGCGTTCGGTGTCGATGATTTCCAGCACGTCCTCGGACGTGAGCGGCTCGAAATACAAACGATCCGCGGTGTCGTAATCGGTCGATACAGTTTCGGGATTGCAGTTGATCATGATGGTTTCATAGCCCGCGTCGTGCAGCGCGAAGCAGGCATGGCAGCAGCAATAGTCGAACTCGATGCCTTGGCCGATACGATTGGGGCCGCCGCCCAGAATGATGACCTTGTTTTTGTCCGATGGCGCGCTCTCGTCCATCACGATGCCAGCAAACGGCGCCTCATAGGTCGAATACATATAGGCGGTTGGCGATGCGAATTCTGCCGCGCAGGTGTCGATGCGCTTGAACACGGGACGCACATCGAGCGCGCGGCGCGCCGCTTTCACGTCGGCTTCGGCCGTGTTCGACAGCACCGCAAGCCGCGCATCCGAGAAGCCCATCGCCTTCAGCGTGCGCATGCCGTGGGCGTTGGTTGGCAATCCATGCGTCTTGATCTTGCTTTCCATGTCGACGATGCCGCGCATCTCGACGAGAAACCACGGATCGATCTTGCAGGACGTGAAAATATCGTCGTTGCTCCAACCGAGCCGCATCGCCTGCGCAACCTGCAGCAGCCGGTCGGGTGTTGGCGTGCCGAGCGCGGCGCGCACAGCGTTCTTGTCGTCGCTCTGGCCGAGGCCTTCGATTTCGATTTCGTCCAATCCTGTGAGGCCGGTTTCCAGCCCGCGCAGCGCCTTCTGCAGAGATTCTTGAAACGTGCGGCCAATCGCCATGACTTCGCCGACGGATTTCATGGACGTGGTCAGCGTGCGGCTGGCACCGGGAAATTTCTCGAACGCAAAGCGAGGGATTTTGGTGACGACATAATCGATAGTTGGCTCGAACGACGCAGGCGTGGCGCCGCCCGTGATGTCATTGGCGATTTCGTCGAGCGTGTAGCCGACCGCAAGTTTCGCTGCGACCTTCGCGATCGGGAATCCGGTCGCTTTCGATGCCAGCGCGGATGAGCGCGACACGCGCGGATTCATTTCGATCACGACCATACGGCCGTCGGCGGGATTGACGCCGAACTGCACATTGGAGCCGCCGGTCTCGACGCCGATCTCGCGCAGCACCGCCAGCGAGGCATCGCGCATGATCTGATATTCTTTATCGGTCAGCGTGAGGGCGGGTGCGACGGTGATCGAGTCGCCGGTATGCACGCCCATCGGATCGAGATTCTCGATCGAGCAGACGATGATGCAATTGTCCTTCTTGTCGCGGACAACCTCCATCTCGAATTCTTTCCAGCCCAGCACCGACTCCTCGATGAGCACTTCGTCGGTCGGAGACGCATCGATGCCGCGCTCCACGATCTCGATGAACTCGGCCTTGGTGTAGGCGATGCCGCCGCCGGTGCCGCCCATGGTGAACGACGGACGAATGATCGCCGGAAGACCGATGTCGTCGAGCGCGCACAGCGCGTCCGGCAAATTCTTGGTCTGGATCGAGCGCGGGGTCTCAAGACCGATCTTGGTCATGGCCTCGCGGAAGCGCCCGCGATCCTCCGCCTTGTCGATGGCGTCGGCGGTCGCGCCGATCATCTCGACGTCGAATTTGTCGAGTGTGCCTTGCTTGCGCAACGACAGCGCGCAGTTTAGCGCGGTCTGCCCGCCCATCGTCGGCAGCAATGCGAAACCTTTCGAGCGATCGCCGCGCTCCTTTTCGATGATCTTGGCGACGATCTCGGGCGTGATCGGTTCGATATAAGTTGCGTCCGCCAATTCCGGATCGGTCATGATGGTGGCCGGATTGGAATTGACGAGAACGATCCGGTAGCCCTCTTCCTTGAGGGTCTTCACGGCCTGAGTGCCGGAATAGTCGAATTCGCAGGCCTGACCGATCACGATGGGTCCGGCGCCGATGATGAGGATCGTCGAGATATCGTTACGTTTGGGCATCAAGTCTCACGGCAGAAAGACGGGCGGATTGAATTGGGCATAAAAAAAGGGCGCGCAGTCGCGCGTCCCTGAAAACTCGCCGCTAGGTTCCCCTCGCGCGCGTGGTGTCTTTAGACCAGATTCCGCAGGCGCGAAAGGGCTTTAAGGCCGATATTAACCGGCAATTTGATGTGGATTTGCTGGGTTTTTCGCGCTCTCGCGACGAAAGAGAATTGGAGGCCCGGCCTGGAATTGAACCAGGATAAAAAGCTATGCACAGCTTCCGCGTCGACGCTTCCGCCACCGGGCCGGACACAGGATTACCTAGGGGTTACGTAGAGTCCACGAGGGGCTGGGTTTAACCTTAGCGGTTGAGCGCCGTTAATTGCGTGTAGCCACAAATGTCATGCGCGCAGGGTTATATCCGACGTTTTTCGGCGCAAGTGCCGCCGAAAATCCCGCCGCCTGAAGTTTCGCCATGATGTCCGCTTGGCCATAGCGCTGCAGGCCGATGCTCTGTCGCAATTGCCAGTAGTCGGACAACGCCGTTCGCGCGAGTCCCCACAGAGCGTCAGTGAAAAAGCCATTGCGCATGGCGAGCTTGAGCAATGCGATGACGTCTGTCGCGGCACCAATTTCGGGCCGCAGGATGTCGCCGAGAATGAATTTCCCGCCGGACTTCAGCACACGGCGCATCAGTGCGAACGATGCGTCGAGTTCGGACGGCGTCATGTATTGCGCCACCGAAATCATGACGGCGAGATCGACGGACCCATCGGGCATTGCACTCAGCGCGTCGAGCGACCGAACCGAGATCTTTGGGTTCGTTGCAAAACGGGCAATCAGGCGTCCTCGCACGCCGGGCGCAGGCTCGGCCAGAATGAGTTGGTCGCATGCCGCCGCAACCTGTCCGGCTGATAGCGCCTCGCCGCACGAATAGTCGAGCACCGTCGCAGCCGCAGAGGGGATGTAGCCAATAATATCAGCGGCGATGACGCGGAAATGCACGTCGCGATGCAGTTTGCTGACGTAAATCGTATGCGTCGAATCGTAATAATCGATCCAGTCGTCCATTGGCGCGTCCGGGGCTTATATCTTGGTTCCGGTTGTGGAACCTGCTTACAGGAGAAGGCGTTAGAAGGTCTGACGATGCATGTCCATCGTCTCCGATCCCCGCCTCGTAACAGGAACAGTGCCGTGAGCAAAACCAAGAATAGTGTCTCCGCCGACCTCGATACCCCTACCGATCTGCCGCAAGCTGCGGTCGACAAGATTTCTCCTGCAATAAACGTGCTGCTTGCCGACGCCTTCGCGCTGTATCTCAAAACCAAGAATTTTCACTGGCATGTTAGCGGCCGGCATTTCCGCGACTACCATCTGTTGCTCGATGAACAGGCCGATCAGATTTTCGCCTCGACGGACCAGCTGGCCGAGCGTGTCCGCAAGCTGGGTGGTACGACAATTCGCTCGATCGGTCAGATTTCAAAGCTGCAGACCATTGAGGACAACGACGAAAAGTTCGTGCCGCCGCGCGAGATGCTGCGCGAATTGATGGAAGACAACAAAAAGATGGCGGCGGCCATGCGCAAGGCGCACAAGATCTGTGACGATCAGGAGGATGTGGCGACTGCCAGCATTCTGGAAGTCTTTATCGACGAGACCGAGCGGCGCACATGGTTTCTGTTCGAGGCCAGCCGCCAAGAGGGCGGCAACGAAGCCTGATTGATTTGCGCTGAAATACAAAACGCCCGCTTTGTGCGGGCGTTTTTTACGCCCGCTTCTTCGCGCGCATCAGATCCGCAAAGCGCGTGAACAGATAGTGCGAGTCACGCGGGCCGGGCGACGCCTCTGGATGGTACTGCACAGAAAACACCGGCTTATCCTTGAGCGCGATGCCGCAGTTGGAATCATCGAACAGCGAAATGTGAGTCTGCTCGACATTCTTCGGCAGCGTCGTTTTATCCACCGCGAAGCCGTGATTCATTGAAGTGATCTCGACCTTGCCGGTGGTCATGTCCTTCACCGGATGATTGGCGCCGTGATGGCCCTGATGCATCTTGGTGGTCTTGCCGCCGACCGCAATGCCGAGCATCTGGTGGCCGAGACAAATGCCGAATGTCGGCGTGCCGGATTCGATGACCTTCTTGATGACGGGTACCGCATATTTGCCCGTCTCCGCTGGATCGCCGGGGCCGTTCGACAGAAACACGCCGTCCGGTTTCATCGCCAAAATATCTTCGGCGGATGTTTTCGCGGTCACGACCGTGACCTTGCAGCCTTCGCCAGCGAGCAGCCGCAGAATGTTGCGCTTGATGCCGTAGTCGATGGCGACAACGTTGAACTCGGGCTTCTCGAGTTTGCCGTAACCCTTTTCCCAAACCCAAGGCGTCTCGTCCCAGTCGAAACGCTGCGCGCTGGTCACCATCGGAACGAGGTCCATGCCTTCAAGGCCGGGCCACTCGCGCGCTTCTTCCTTCAGCGCATGCAAATCGAACTTGCCGTCCTTGTTATGCGCGATCACCGCATTCGGCATGCCCTTGCTGCGAATGAGCGCGGTCAATGCGCGGGTGTCGATGCCGGAGAGGCCGATGATGCCGCGCGCCTTCAGCCACGCATCGAGATGCTTGGAGGAGCGGTAATTCGACGGGTCCGTGATCGCCGCGCGCAGGATCACGCCACGTGCGCCCGGCGTCGCCGCCATGTTGACGGTTTCGATATCTTCATCGTTGGTACCGACATTTCCGATATGAGGAAACGTGAAAGTGATGAGCTGTCCTGCGTAAGACGGGTCGGTGAGGATTTCCTCGTAGCCCGTCATCGCGGTGTTGAAGCAGACTTCGCCGACGGCGGAGCCTTCTGCGCCAAGGCCGAAGCCTTCCAGCACGGTGCCGTCCGCAAGGACGAGCAGCGCGGTCGGTTTGAGGTCCGGCCAGGCCGCAGAATTGTCGGTTGTTGTCATAAGCGCATCACATAACCCCTGCGCTGCGCCGCGTCAAAGGCAGAAACCGCCGATTCACATGCGTTTGCGTATATTTGACAGGCATTGCGCGCGCCCTAATCTGCGCGGCAGCGGCCGTCCCTTTAGAAAGAGCCGTAGCAGGGCTGGAGTGATCTTTCATGAACTCGATTCACGGCGTTCCGCATCTGCGCGATCTGCATTCGGGCGGAACGATCGGCAGCCTGATCGTCAACGCGATTGCGCGGTTCGGTGACAGTCCTGCGCTTGCCGACGGCAAGGTGAACTGGAATTACCGCGAGTTCGGCGACGCCGTCGCGCGGTTCATGACGTTCTATCGTTCGATTGGACTTAAAAAAGGCAGCGCGCTTTCGATCCTCTCCAGCAACCGCGCGGAATCATGGGCCGCGATCTGTGCCGCTCTGGTGATGGGCATGCGTTACACGCCGCTGCATCCGTTGGCGGCGGAGGATGATCATGCCTACATCATCGAAGACGCAGAAATTGACGCGCTGATCGTCGAGGGCGCGAAGTTCGGTCCGCGCGGCAGTGCGATCAAGGCCCGCGTGCCGAAACTCAAGCATCTGCTGTCGTTCGGTCCGATGGACGGCGCGCGCGATGTGTTGCCGGATGTGGCCAAGGCCAAACCCGCGCCGCTGATCGACGAGAGCGACGCGCGCGAGATCGGCTTTCTCGCCTATACGGGTGGCACCACGGGCCGCTCCAAGGGCGTGATGCTGTCGCATCGCGCGCTGGTCACGATGTCGCTGATTTTGTTTTCGGACTGGGATTGGCCGCAGGACATTCGTTTCCTTGCTGCGACACCGATCAGCCACGCCGCGGGCGTCACGCTGTTTCCCGTCATGATGCGCGGCGGGTTGATGCAATTGGTGCAGGGTTTCGAGCCTGAGGTTTACGCGCGCACGGTTGCCGAGCAGAAAATCAATTCGACATTCCTGGTGCCGACATTGATCTATGCGCTGATCGACAATGTGGATTTGCGCAAGCGCCACGACCTGTCGTCATTGCAGATGATTGTCTATGGCGCGGCACCGATGTCGCCGGATCGTCTGCTGGAAGGCATAAAAATTTTCAGCAAGGTATTCGTGCAGCTTTATGGGCAAACAGAATGTCCGCAATGCATCACCTCGATGCGCAAGATCGATCACGACGAAAACAAGCCGCAGCGTCTCGGCTCTTGCGGACGCCCGAGTCCGATGGTCGACGTCAAACTGTTCGATGTGAACATGAAGGAAGTCGGCATCGGCGAGCCGGGTGAAATCTGCGTTCGTGGTCCGCTGGTGATGGACGGTTACTGGAAACGGCCGGATGCCAATGCGGAAACGTTGAAGGGCGGCTGGCTTCACACCGGCGACGTTGCGGTGAAAGACGCCGACGGCTTTCTCTATATCGTCGACCGCACCAAGGACATGATTATTTCCGGCGGCTTCAACATCTATCCGCGCGAGGTCGAGGACGCACTGATGTCGCACCACGCGGTTGCATCTGCTGCAGTGATCGGCATTCCCGACGACAAATGGGGCGAGGCGGTGAAGGCCTTCGTGGTGCTCAAGACCGGCGCAAACAATTCAGCTGTCGAATTGCAGGCGCATGTGAAGGACAAGCGTGGCGCGCCGTGGTCGCCGAAAAGCATCGACTTCGTCGAGACCATTCCGGTGACAGGCCTCGGCAAGCTCGACCGCAAGGCATTGCGCGCGCCCTATTGGGAAGGCCGCACGCGAGGCGTTGCGTAATCAGCGCTGACGGCCCTGATCGCGAATAGCACCCAGATGTTCGTTGATACGAAACACGATCAGGATGAATTCCGCGGCGATTCGCGAAAACATCACGCCGACCAGAATTCCCGCCAGCGACGACAGCAGCAGCACGAACCCTCCGAACGGGCTGACGGCCATCAGCGTCAATCCCGAAAACACGCCGGAGATGCCGAATAGCACGATCAGCACGATCACGAGCCAGTAGAACGATTTGATGATGGCGGGCGTGATGAACCGGTCCCACTGGAAGAGATCGTTGAATTGCAGCATGGCAGGTCTCCGGATAAGGAACGCGGGCGAATCGTCGGGCGCATCAATCGCCCAACGATCTTGTCATTTGTTGCGCGGCTGTGAAACACGTGCAACAGCCGAGTGAGCAGGAAAGCTTGAGGTCTTGGCAAATATTCGCCAAACTCTGCGCGGCTTAACATTGAATGACGCAATGAAACTCTATTTCGAAGATTTCAAACCGGGTCTGATCGGAACGTTCGGGCCTCATCATGTGTCGCGCGAGGACATTATCGCGTTTGCGACCGAGTTTGACCCGCAGCCGATGCATCTCGACGAGGAGGCCGCCAAGCGTTCGATGCTGAACGGCCTGTCGGGTTCGGGATGGCACATGTGCGCGCTACTTATGCGGATCTGCTCGGATGGTGTGATCCATCGCATTGCGTCTGCGGGCGCGCCCGGTGTCGATGAGGTGAAGTGGCTGTCGCCCATGCGGCCGGGTGACGATCTCACCGTCGATGTCGAAGTGGTGTCCACGCGCGAATCCAAAAGCCGGCCCGATGTCGGCTTCGTCAATATCACCAACATCGTTCGCAACGCATCCGGCGTCACGTTGATGACGGCGGCTCTGCCGTTGATGATCCTGCGGCGCATTCCGGGCACAGAGACGTAACATGCCTTACTTCGAGAACGTCAAGATCGGCGACCGGCGCGAAATGGGATCGTTCACATTCACCGCCGACCTCATCAAGAAGTTCGCCGCGCAATTCGATCCGCAGCCGTTTCACCTCGATGAGGAAGCGGGACGAAAATCCGTATTCGGCGGATTGGCGGCGTCGGGCTTGCATGTGGCTGCGGTTTACATGCGGCTCACGGTGGAAAGTTTTAAGCGCGAAGCCGAAGCCATGGCGGCGAAAGGCGAGACGCCGATTGTCTCAGGCCCGTCACCGGGATTTCGTGAATTGAAATGGCTGAGGCCCGTGCTGGCCGGCGACACGCTGACTTATTCTTCGGAAGTGATTTCGACGCGACCATTGGCATCGCGGCCCGAATGGGGACTCGTCGGATTTTCCAACAAGGCTTTCAACCAGCGCGGCGAGCTGGCATTTTCATTTCTGGGATCGGCCTTCATCCCGAGAAAAAGCCCTGGCTAGGTCGATTAACGACTCCACATGATCGCAAGAAGCGCGACGGCGATTCCCAGCAATATGAAAAAACGCAGCAAGATAATTCCGATCCCTTGCGGCTTGTCGCTCGCAATCGGGTCGGGCTTCTCGGGGCGGATGGTTTGCACGCAATGCCTCATCAGTCGCCCGGGTTCACACGGCCGGGGTTAGACATTCGTCGCGCGGGTCTCGCCGGCGGTTCAATGCATCCGGCAAAAAATCGCCGTCCCTCGCTGGAAGGACGGCGATAAAGTCTCGGAAGATGTTTTCGGTGTCAGTCGGCGCGGGGTGCCGAGCGTTTCCACTGCGCCAGATTATCGGCGATGATGCGGCTCGACTTCATCGCAGCCTGACTGAGCTGCGCATATCCGGCGAGTTCGCGCTGAACGCGCTGGCCTTCATTGTGCATCAGATCGCGCAGACCTTCGAGTTCGCCGATCAGGTTCTCGATCTCGTTGAGCGATTGTCCGGCCACGCGCTGGATCAGCGTATTGACGTTGTTAACGGTCGCCTCGGCGACTTCCGCAGGTTCGCTCGGCGGCACCATGCTGGGCGTCGGCCGGCGCAGATAGGCAATGTCGTTACGGACGAAATCGCGAATTCCTGCTTCAACATCCGTCACGGCTGCAAGATCGGCATCCTCATCGGATCGTTCGATATTTTCGGCATGGAGCGCACTCATCGGCTTTCCCCTGTTTCGCTGGTGTGAGCGGATGTCCCCGCACGACGACGTAACAGGCCAATGAGGACAGCCGATCTTGGCCGGATCGGGGCCAATATGCGGCGATGGCGGATTGATTCAGTGGACGAAAGAGCGGGGCTTTTTGCGTTTCACCAGCTGTATTTGTAGCCGGCCTTGAGGCTGCGGTCGGCAACGCCTTCGGGTGTTTGCGCAATCGTTCCTGTGACGCTGATGCCGCCGAGAATCTTCTGTTCGGCGCCGACCTTGCGGAGCCATTTTTCTTCCGCCGTTGAAAGCGTCTGGCCGGCGATGAAACTGGTGCCGGTCGTGTTCAGGCTGAACTTTGCCGATTGATCGACTTCATAACTGCGCGTCGGACGTTCCGCCGGACCGGCAAATGGCGTCAGACTCTGATGCGTGACGCGGTAGCCGTTCTGAAGCGTCAGCGCGGTGTCGCCGGCCAGCGGCAGCGTCTTTTCCAGCGACGTTCCGAACTTGCTCTGGTCCTGCGACGGATCCATACGCGCTTCGATCGATGTCTTGTCCCACAGAAATCCAAGTCCCGGTGCCGTCATCGCCGCCCAGGCGCTTCCCGACGATTGCGCGAGCTGGTTGTCGTGCGCCATCTTCTGGGCCAGAACTTCGGACGAGGTCGTCGGCGTCTGTGTCACTACGCTCATATCGGTACCGATTCGCGTGTCCCAGAAGGGTACGATCGGTTGCTTCACCGTCAGCGCGGACGAGCCATCCGGCTTGTCGTCGCGTTTCCAGGACATGTCGTTGGTCGTCGCGTTCGGTGTTTTGCTTGGCTTCAACGGTTTGTTGATGAGCGGCGCGGAGTCCGTATTAAGCTGGCTCCAGTCAACATCCGGCGGCACGACGAATTCCTGCGATGTGGAATCTTCCGTCACAGCGTCTTCGGCGTGCAGCGAGGCCGGCGCGCAGGGGCCGAAAACCAGCGCCAGCACAGCGGTTGCCGAGAATAGTTTCATTCGGTGTTGCGACGTTCGATTCATGAATGTGAGTCCGGCCATTTCAGAATCCCCATGCGGGATTTGGACCGAGGATTGTTAATATCATCTTTCGCTGCGGCATCCGTGTCTCGATTGGCTGCACGCTGCACAAAGTCTGCGCCCTGCAGCGATTTTGTTCCAATTGTGTTTGTCGCAATTGCGGCTTCGTCGGTTCAAAATACGGAACATTGCCCCACCTCGCGCATTGTGAAGCGCCCACTGAGGCGCACAATTCTTCCGGAGGAACTCATGAAGAAAATCGCTATGTTGTTCGTTGCCGCTGCAGCCATTGGCTTGGCGGTCCCCGCATCCGCTCAGACCGTTGTGGTTCGTGACGGTATGCATCGCAATCACGACGGCATGCACCGTGACCGTGGCTATCGCGCGCGCGCAGAGTGGCGTCATCGCGATCATCGCGATTACGGTCGGCGTCATCACCGTGGCCCGGCGATCGTGATTCAGCGCTAACACCTTGGTCAAAAAAACGGCCCCGCGACAGTGGGGCCGTTTCAGTTGCGTTCGCCGTCTTGAGGTGCGGCAATTGCGTTACGTTAAAAATTTTAAGCGATTTTCGGCAGATGAATCTGACGGCCGAGAGTCTGCTCGACGAGATCGAACGTATCCATCACGGCACGCATGCTGACAAGCCGTCCCGCCTTGAACTGCGCGAAGTGGGCGAGCCGCACGCTGATCGGCTTGCCGCTGTTTGCGGGTGTCACCGAATACCGCATCAGCGACGCCGCTGTGTCTTCACCCAGCATGATCGATTCACGGTCGAAGCGATGAAGGTTCACCGTGTCGGCGATCTGTTTGATAACCTCGATGACGGCTTTCTTTCCACGGCGCGCGCCGAGAAAAGCAAACATGTTGATCGGCCCGTAGATGGCCCAGTCGACATTGTCGTCGAGCATGTCTTCCATTTGGTCGGTCTGACGTTCGTTCAGCGCCTGATGAATCGCGCGCGAAAAACGCCAGAGGCTATGCTCTGTCATTTTGCTGATCCTGAAATTTGAATTTACAGAACAACAAACGGCCCAGAGGGCGTCGCCAATGACGCCGTGCCGGATTGTTGCCTTACGTTGGCATGACGTATTCCAGAATTTGGATGTATCAGCAATGGTTCTATTGCATTGCACAAATGCACGATGCGCGGATGCCGTGCTGAAAACGCGCTCATTGGCGTTTGGGGCCCAGGAAATGGCCGAAATTCCCGTTACCGGCCAGATCGATAGCTGGAGCGGGGACGCCGAGGAGCCGCCGGCTCATGGTTATTGGTAATTAACCCGCCATTCGCTGATCTGGGCACGGACCCGGCGGAGCAGAAAATTCGTCGAGACCAGCGTCTGTTCGCCCGTCACCGCCGCAAAACGTGGCGGGAGCGGATTGGCGATCCCCGGTTCGAAGCGCGGTGCGAGCGTGCAGCCGCCGGCGACATTCGCGAACGGCCCCTTGAGGCCTGAAACCACGCCGGCATTGACGCCGCCGAAGGCGATCATGCTGAAGGATCCGCCGTTGAGTTTTTCAAGCTCCTTCATCGGAAGCCCATTGCGGAGTCCGCCCGGACCCGCCCATCGCGACGGCGCCTCGATCAGAATCGAGGACAGCTTGTTGCGCGCTTTGTTGTCGCCCCAGAAGAACACCGCACGCTTGGTCGGATCGTTGTCGAAAATCACGGTGGCCTTGACCATGATATTTCCCGGCGTTTCGACATCCTTGAACGCGACGTTCTTGTCGCCGAATTCAGTCGCGAGCTTTGCGTGGCTAGTATCTTTCGCGAACGGACCCGCGCAATTCAACTGAGGCGCAGGCGGCGCATCCTTGAAATTGTCGAGAGAGGTTTCCTGTCCGGTTTCGTCGTGCTGGTCTTGCGATGTCGCGTCCGGTTTTGCGGCGCCCTTTTTTGCCGCATAGGCGTCAGCGGCGGGGAACGACGTTGCAATCGCAAACAGCGCAACCAGAACGATGACTCGTGCACGCATGAACTTAGTCCGTGACTGGAGAAGCGACGGACTTCTTTAAAAGAAATGCGCCGTCCCGCCAAGCCACAACGGCGGCTGTTTCGCATAGAACCCGCACAGATTGTTCCGCGATGGTGTCAGCGTTTCTTCCAGCGTCCGCGATGGCCGGGCGCTCCGCCCGTTGAGCGCGGGGACGGAGTCGCCGCGCGGCCGCTGAATTCGGGGCCAGACTGGCGCGAGTCGGTCGGTTGGAAGATTTTGCTTTCCGTTCCCGGCCCCATCTCGTCGAGGGTCGGCTTGCGCGCGCGTGATTTGTTGCGTGCGGCGGCCTTGTCGAGTTGCGCGGGTAAATTCGCAGCTTCGCCGTATTTTTTCTTGCCGGCGTAGCTACCCGCTTTCGCCGCGATGCCGCGTTGCTTGATGGTCGGATCGTCCACCACGGCCAATTCGGTCGCGCGCAGCCGCTTCACTTCGTCGCGCAATCGGGCGGCTTCCTCGAAGTTGAGATCTGCGGCGGCTTCGCGCATCCGGGTTTCGAGATCGCCCAGCACCGCCTCGAAATTGTGCCCGATGCTCATGACGTCGTCGGACATGCTGCCTTCGCCGATGTCCACCAGCACATGGTCACGCTCATAGACGCTGCCGAGAATGTCGCCGATGTTTTTCTTGATACTCTCCGGCGTGATGCCGTGCAGCGTGTTGTATTCGACCTGCTTCTCGCGGCGGCGATCGGTCTCGGCGATGGCGCGTTCCATCGAGCCGGTGATCTGGTCGGCGTAAAGAATAACTCGGCCGTCGACGTTGCGCGCAGCGCGGCCGATGGTCTGGATCAATGACGTCTCGCTGCGCAGGAAGCCTTCCTTGTCGGCGTCGAGAATGGCGACCAGCGCACATTCCGGAATGTCGAGGCCTTCGCGCAACAGGTTGATACCCACCAGCGCGTCGAATGCACCGAGGCGAAGATCGCGGATGATCTCGATACGCTCGATGGTGTCGATATCGCTGTGCATATATCTGACACGGATTCCCTGCTCGTGCAGATATTCGGTGAGGTCTTCGGCCATGCGCTTGGTCAGCACGGTGACGAGCGAGCGATAGCCCGCCAGCGCGGTGGCGCGGACTTCACCGACCAAATCGTCAACTTGGGTCCGGGCAGGGCGGATATTCACCGGCGGATCGATCAAACCCGTGGGGCGAATGACCTGTTCGACGAAGACGCCGCCGCTTTCGTTCAACTCCCACGCGCTCGGCGTCGCCGACACCGCGACCGATTGCGGGCGCATCATGTCCCACTCTTCAAAGCGCAATGGGCGATTGTCCATGCAGGAGGGCAGGCGGAAGCCGTATTCAGCCAGCGTCGCCTTGCGGCGGAAGTCGCCTTTGAACATGCCGCCGATCTGCGGCACGGTGACATGGCTCTCATCCGCGAACACCAGCGCGTTGTCGGGAACATATTCGAACAATGTCGGCGGCGGTTCGCCCGGCTTGCGGCCCGTGAGATAGCGCGAATAGTTTTCGATGCCGGCGCAGCTACCTGTCGCTTCCATCATTTCGAGATCGAAGGTGGTGCGCTGTTCGAGGCGCTGCGCCTCTAATAGGCGTCCCTGATCGTGCAACTGGTCGAGTCGCCATTTCAATTCAGCCTTGATGCTTTTCATCGCCTGAATCAGCGTCGGGCGCGGCGTGACGTAATGCGAATTCGCATAAACCTTGATGAATTCAAGCTCGTCCTGCTTGTGGCCGGTGAGAGGGTCGAACTCCTCGATGCTCTCGATGGTGTCGCCGAACAGATTGATGCGCCAGGCGCGGTCTTCATAATGCGCCGGAAAAATATCGATGACGTCGCCGCGCACGCGAAACGTGCCGCGCGTGAAATCCGCCGAGGTGCGTTTGTATTGCAAGGCCACGAGGTCGGCGATGATCTGGCGCTGGTCGATGCGCTCGCCCTTCTTCATCGCAAATGTCATTGCGGTGTAAGTCTCGACCGAGCCGATGCCGTAGATACAGGACACCGATGCCACGATGATGACGTCGTCGCGCTCCAGCAGCGCGCGCGTTGCGGAGTGGCGCATCCGGTCGATCTGCTCGTTGATCGACGAATCCTTCTCAATGTAGGTGTCGGTGCGTGGCACGTAGGCTTCGGGCTGGTAGTAGTCGTAATAGGAGACGAAATACTCCACGGCGTTGTTGGGAAAGAAACTCTTGAACTCGCCATAAAGCTGCGCGGCCAGCGTCTTGTTCGGCGCGAGAATGATGGCGGGGCGTTGCGTTTTTTCGATCACCTGCGCCATCGTATAGGTCTTGCCGGAACCGGTGACGCCAAGCAGCACCTGCGTGCGGTCGTTGCGCTTGATGCCCTCGACCAGTTCCTTGATCGCGGTCGGTTGATCGCCTTTCGGTTCATACTCGGATTGAATCTCGAATCGCACGCCACCTTCGGACTTCTCCGGGCGGGGTGGGCGATGCGGCGCCCAAATTTTCACTTCGCCGTTCTCGCCGCGAAATTCGGGGCGGCCGTCGCGGACCAAGGCTTCCAGCGCATCGGCTGTGGCCTGCACGCCCAGCGCTTCCATCTTGTTGCGCGGCGGACGGGCGAGGGCCGCCGCGTCTTCTTCCTCGGTGGTGAAGCCGAGCTGCTTTGCCAGTTCGGGATCGAGCGTCGGGATGGTCGCGGCGGTGCCGTAGTTGGCTTGCGGGGCTTCGTCAAAACCTTGATTGGCGATGGGTGGAGACTTGCCGCGGCACCGCCATTCCTGGACCATCGACGTGCTGGCCGGTTCCGACGAGCTGCTGGTCATCTCCGAGCTGACCGTGCCTGCGC
>JAYVYQ010000105.1:0-10523 GCA_043784125.1 Afipia sp. | reverse complement strand
AGCCTGATCTGGCTGGAACAATTCCTCAAAGGCTATGAGGGCGCGTTGCTCATGACTTCGCACGATCGCGAATTCATGAACCGCATCGTCACCAAGATCGTCGAGATCGACGGCGGCACGTTAACGACCTATTCGGGCGATTACGAATTCTACGAACAACAGCGCGCGCTGAACGAGAAGCAGCAGCAGGCGCAGTTCGAGCGGCAGCAGGCGATGCTCTCGAAAGAAATCAAGTTCATCGAGCGCTTCAAGGCGCGCGCCTCGCACGCGGCGCAGGTGCAGAGCCGGGTGAAGAAACTCGACAAGATCGAGCGCGTCGAGCCGCCGAAGCGCCGCGAGAGTGTGTCGTTCGATTTTCCGCCGGCACCTCGTTCCGGTGAAGACGTTGTGAGCCTGAAGCAAGTGAACAAGGCTTACGGCAAGCGGACCATTTACGACGGCCTCGACTTTCAGGTGCGCCGCCTCGAGCGCTGGTGCGTGATGGGCATTAACGGCGCGGGAAAATCCACGTTGTTGAAATTGATCGCAGGATCGACTGAGCCGGATGACGGAACGGTCGCGGTCGGCGGCAGCGTCAAGATGGGATATTTCGCGCAGCACGCGATGGATTTGCTGGACGGCGAGCGGACGGTGTTCGAGGAGCTTGAATATTCATTTCCACAGGCAGGCCAAGGCTCGCTCCGTGCGCTGGCGGGCTGCTTTGGGTTCTCCGGCGATGATGTAGAAAAAAGATGCCGCGTTCTGTCCGGCGGCGAGAAGGCGCGTCTCGTGATGGCGAAGATGCTGTTCGATCCGCCGAATTTTCTGGTGCTCGACGAGCCGACCAACCATCTCGATATGGCGATCAAGGAAATGCTGATTGCGGCGCTGGCGCAATATCAGGGCACCATGCTGTTCGTATCGCATGATCGGCATTTTCTGGCCGCGCTGTCCAACCGGGTTTTGGAATTGACGCCGGACGGAATTCACCTATATGGCGGCGGCTATACCGAATACGTCGCGCGCACGGGGCAGGAAGCGCCGGGCCTGCGAAGCTGAGCTACGCCGCGCTCTTGTCGTTGACCGACAACACGCCACGGCGAATTTGATCTTCTTCGATCGACTCGAACAGCGCCTTGAAGTTGCCTTCGCCGAATCCGTCGTCGCCCTTGCGCTGAATAAACTCGAAGAAAATCGGCCCGATGGCGTTGGCTGAGAAGATTTGCAGCAGCACTTTCGTCAGGCCGCCTTCGACCACGCCTTCGCCGTCGATCAGAATACCGTTCTTTTTCAGGCGCACGATGTCCTCGCCGTGCTTCGGCAGGCGCGCGTCGATGCGCTCGAAATATGTTTCGGGCGGTGCGGGCATGAACGGCAGCCCGCTGGCGCGAAGCGTCTCGACAGTCTTGTAAATGTCCTTCACACCGCAGGCGATGTGCTGAATGCCTTCGCCGCGATAGACGTTGAGATATTCCTCGATCTGGCCCGCGTCGCCCGCGTCTTCATTGATCGGAATACGAATCTTTCCATCGGGACTCGTCAGCGCGCGCGAGAACAATCCCGACGCCTTGCCCTCGATGTCGAAGAAGCGAATCTGGCGGAAGTTGAACAGCTTTTCGTAGAACCCGGTCCAGACATCCATGCGGCCGCGATGAACATTGTGGGTGAGGTGATCGAGATAAAACAATCCGGCGCCTTCGGGGCGCGGGTCTTTCGCGCCCAGCCATTCGAATTCGGACTCGTAAGCCGAGCCTTTCGCGCCATAGCGATCGACGAAATACAACAGGCTGCCGCCGATGCCTTTGATCGCCGGCACGTCGAACGTCTTCTGCGCGGCGGAAACTTCCGCAGGCTCCGCGCCGAGCGACAACGCCCGCGCATGGGCGGCTTTGGCATCAACGACGCGAAACGCCATCGAGGGCGCGCATGGGCCGTGCGCCGCGACGAAATCATGGCCGTGCGTGCCGGGCTGCTCGTTGACCAGATAGTTCACGTCGCCCTGACGATAGACCGTGATCGCCTTGGTCTTGTGGCGCGCGACCGGGACAAAACCCATCAGGCGAAACAGCGCGTGAAGCTGTTGCGGATCGGCATGCGCATATTCGACGAACTCGAATCCGTCGGTGCCCATTGGATTTTGCTCGGTGATCGTGGCTGCCGGTGCATCGTGCGGAAACGGACCCATGACGATTCTCCTGAATTTCAGCATGCATCATCAGCCGCTTTCCATGCAATGTGTGTGCAAAATGGAGCGCTTTGGCGTATATTCATGCGCATTCCGTGCATAATTTATGGATTTTGCGCATAACTTCTCTGGACAGTTTCGACCTGAAAATTCTCGCCTGCCTTGCAGGATGATGGGCGCCTCACCAATCAGCAACTGGCGGATGTCGCCGGTCTGTCGGCCTCGCAATGTTCGCGCAGGCGCACGCGGCTGGAAGACGAAAACATCATTGCGGGTTATCACGCCGATCTTGCGAGCGAGGCGCTTGGGCTGAACGTGCTGGCGTTCATCCAGATTACGCTGGCGACACATTCGCTCAACAACTCCAAACGCTTTCGCGACCTTGTGCGGCGCGTGGACAATATTCAGGAGGCCTATTCGCTGATCGGCGACGCGGATTACTTGCTGAAAGTTGTTCTCAGCGATCTCAAGAGCCTGTCCGATATCGTCAACAACGTGTTGATGCCGCATGAAAGCGTCGCGCATGTGCGCTCATCGATCGTGCTCGATCGCCTGAAGACGACGCGGAAACTTCCGCTGAAACAGGTCGGTTCCTGGTGCCATTGTTTTACGACGGACGTCCCAAAAGTTTCAGGCTTCTGGACTCGAACGCCGCGAGTGGATTCATGCCTCTCAACATCGCGCGGTGAATCTCTCCGGATTGCGCCGCGCAACCGGCAAGCACGGCGTCATTCACGACCGACAAAACAATTCCGGAGGAAATCGCCGCATCCGGGTCGTGGCTTCGCACCAGCGTGCCAATTCCGGCGCGCGCCAAGGCCAGCCCGTTCAATTCCTGTTCGATGTGTGTGCTGAAGACGAGTTGCGGCACGCCTGCTGCGAGAGCGTGCGCCGCCAATCCGCTGCCGCCGAAATGAACGACAAGTCTCGCGGATGCGAGCGTGTCGGCGAGATCGAGCAGCTCGCGATGCACCTTCGCGCCAGCGAGTTCGAGCCTCTTGCTCTGGATGAACGACAGGTCCGGCGCATGGATCCAGATTTTGTTCGACACAGGAATGAGGGCGCGGACGAGATCGCGGCGGATGACATATCCGGGCGCGAGATAGACCAGAATTGCGTCGGCGTTTTGACGTCTCGTTTTCGGCGCATTGTCGAAAGCCGGTCCGTCGACCGGTATCGTGCGTTGCAGATCGTAAGGGTCGAGCAGGGGAAACGTCTCGACGAGATAGTCGTCCGCTGAAAACAACTGCGGCAATCGCTCCAGCGGCGCCAGTCCATGGCCACGCGCGGCCTTGTTGAGGATTGTCAGCAGCCGCATTTCGTCCCAGATCGGCGCGTGCGTTCGCTGCAGCAGCGGGAAGTGCGTCATGTCGGCAGGCGGCACGGTGTAGCCATTGCCGACCAGCATCAGCGGCACGCGTCGTCGTGCGACAAGCGCCGCGGCGGGGGCGTAATCTGCGACAACGAGATCGGGTTTGACGCTCTGGAAAATTTTGATCCATTGCGCGAGCACATGATTCAAGGCGGCCGCATCGGCGAGTCCTGCGCTCGCCAGACTGTCGCCCAATGTCGCCGATGAGGTCGCGGCGTATTGCTTCTGAGTGAACGATGCCTCCGGCCAAGGCGGCGCCCGAAGAACCTCGACGCCGATATCGGCGGGCACCTGCGCCATTCCGGGATTGCGAACGGCCGCAACCATGCGGACGCCATGCGCGGCAAGCCGCGCCGCATAACGCCGCATACCGGCGATATGACCGAACCCGCCACCCAGTTCCCAGGCGAACAGCACCGTTTTCATTGCGTCTGCGCCTTACAAGATGCAGCGATTTCGGCGATGGGTTCCAAAGGAAGGTTTCCTGAATTGACCATGACGACATACAACATTCGGCGGCGTTGGTATTGTCTGTCTGGCCGGATTGAGTTCAGTTGCTTCACTCCGCCATAGGGACGTCTCGAGCTTTCAAGATGCAATCGAATAGTTCAGCCACCCCGCGCGAGGAAGTGCGGACCTTCTGGACCGGCCCGGTTCTGAGTTATTACGAGATCCTCTCGCTGAAAAGCTTCGTGGCGACGGGCGCGCGGGTTTTCGTCTATTCCTACGAAAAAGACCTCGTCGTTCCCGATGGCGTCGAACTGGTCGATGCCCACGATATTCTGTCCGGCGAAGTACATGAGTTTCGCCACGCCAACGGCGACAAGTCGCTGGCGCTGCATTCCGATCTTTTCAGATACGCGGTGCTGCAACGCTACGGCGGCTGGTACGCCGACCTCGACATCATTTGCCTCAGGGACAAATTGCCCGACGCGAAAACCTATTTTGCGTTTGAAACGGACGACCAACTCAATGCGGCGATCCTGAAATTTCCTAAACACTCCACGTTCATGGACACGATCATGAACGAGGCGTGGGCGACCCTGCCGGACGCGCATACGGATTTTACAGACGAAGCGCGCCTGTCGATCGGCCCAAAATTATTCACGCGGATGATCCACGAACACGCGATGGATCATCTGGCGCTGCCGAAGTCCAGGGCTTATGAGCCGGCGCCTAATGACCTGATGGCGTTCTTCGACCCGGCGAAATGCGAAGCGACGCTGGAGCGTCTTGCAGACAGCGATTTCACTCATCTGTGGAATGAAATTTGGCGGATGATTCGGATTCCGAAAAATTTCGGACCGCCGAAAGGCTCGTTTCTCGACGCGATGTTCAAGCGCTTCGATATCGAAGTTCCTGAGCGCGCGAGGTTGCAATTTGAAGCGATCGAAGCGTGGGCGCGCGAACATCGCCTGCTCAACGACATCAAAGCACGCCTTGGAATTGAACGTATTGACCAGTCCACGCTCGACGACCTCGCTTGTTCAATCCAAACCTTCGGTTGGAAAGCGCGTAGCCGCGACAGGCACCGAGAAAACGCCGACGCCGAATACGAACGGCCGAAAATTCCGAAACATCCGCAGACCTCCGCCCCGCAGACCCTGCGCACATTCTGGCACGGGGATTCTATAACTCCCTATCAGCTTCTCTGTCTTCGCAGCTTCGTTGATCACGGCCATCGCGTCGAAGTGTTTTCCTACAACCTGAAACTGATCGTGCCGAATTGGCTGACGCTCAGGGACGCCGAAGAAATTCTGCCGCAGGATGATGTGCTCAAGCCTCAGCAAGGACGGCCGACAATCGACGCCAATCGTTTTCGCTGGGCGCTGCTGCATAAGTTCGGCGGCTGGTGGATCGATCCCGACGTGATGCTGCTGAAACCCGACATGCCCGCAGGCGAAATGTTCGTCGGCAATCTCGATGCGTTCGGTCTGGTGCCGACCGGCGTTCTGAAATTTCCCGCGGGGCACGCATTGCTCGACGCGGCGGTTGCGCGCTCCGCATCGACGGACGCGGAAACCGATCGGGCCGGGTCCGAAATGCTCACGGCTCTCGCCAGCGAACACGGTCTCGACATGGCGGTCGATTCGGAGAAATCGCTCGGGCCGATTTCCTGGTTCAATGTTCTGGACCTATTCGATCCCGCAAAGGCTGTCGGCATGGCCGAACGAATCGCAAATGAGCGCTTCCTGCATCTCCAGAACGATGTCTGGCTCAGGGCCGGCATTCCGTCCCGGCTGGCGCCGCCAGAGGGGTCATTTCTGGACGCGCTGTTTGCGCGGTTCGATATAGGCTTCCGATTTCCCGCGCGTATGAATTTTCATCAAGTGAATCGGTGGGTTAGCCACATGTACCGGAGCGTCCAGATCGACCGCGGATCGGTCTGACCGGCGAGCGAAATCCGCCTTGAATTGCCTTAATTTATCCAGAGATTCTTTTGCGGCCGCGTGTGCCAAATCCGCCACGGATTTGAGGCCGCATCGCGTTGATTTGGCGGGTCTTTTGTGGTCTCTGAGGGCAGGGCTGGACTGTTGAAATTTATGAATATGCCAACTAGGCAAAATGCTTTTTTTTCGGTCGGGGAATGCGTGCAGCGGGCGCTAGGCGCGGTTTGCACCTTCGCGATTGTTGCTGCCGCGATGGTTTTTCAGACCGCCGCCGTTCGCGCGCAGGATGTGTCGCAGCAGGAACGCCTGTTCCAGCAGATGATGCTGCAGCCCGCCAACCACGACCTGTCTTTTGAGTATGTGCGCGTCGCGACAGCGCGCGGCGACTATGAAGCCGCCATCGGCGCGCTCGAGCGCATGCTGTTCTACAATCCCGGTCTGGTTCAGATTAAATACGAGCTTGGCTCGCTTTATTTCCGGCTCGGCTCTTATGAAATGGCGCGGCGCTATTTCAAGGAAGCGCTCGCCAGTCCGAATCTCGATCCGGCGACACGTGCGCGCATCGAGGCCTATCTGCCGGACGCCAACAAGCAGCTTCAGCAGAGCCGGCTGTCCGGATTCGTTCAGACCGGCATCCGGTCGCAGACCAATGCGAGCTTTGCGCCGAGTGGCGGCCTGCTGCGTTTCAGCAATGCGGATTATACGCTGCTGCCATCCGCGCAGAAGAAGGGCGACATCAACTGGTTTGGGATGGCGGGCGTCAGTCATGATTACGACCTGAACAACCAGCGCGGCGACGTGCTTGAAACGCGTTTTGTTGGCTATCTCACCGCGCAGGACCGCTTCGAGCAGCTCAACGTCGGACTGTTCGACATCAGTGTCGGTCCGCGCCTGCAGTTGCCCGAACTGATGTCGGGCGCGTCGATCAAGCCTTACGTCGTCGCCGGAAACACCTGGGTCGGCGGCAGGACCTATGTTTCGTCCGGCGGCGCCGGTGTCTCGTTGCGGCTGCCGTTCACCAATGCTTTCACGCTTCAGCCTGAGTTCGAGTTCCGCCAGAACAGCTTCCAGACCGGCGACCTCGTGCCTGTCTCGTCATTCAGCTCGGGTGCCACCTATACGGGCGCGCTTGTCGCGTCCTACCAGATTGCGCAGCCGCTTCGTCTCGATGCGCGCGGCCTTGTTCGCCGCGGCGACTCCGGCTTCAGCTTCCAGTCGTTCGACCAGCGCGGCGTGGAAGCGGCTTTGACCTACGAATTTGCGCCGCCGTTTGAAAGCATCACGCGCAACTGGAGCATTTCGCCGTTCGTCAAATTCTTGCAGACGCAGTTCGACGCGCCCAATCCGTTCATCGATGCAAACAATCAGCGTCGCGACAATCAGTGGAGCGCCGGCACAATCCTCAACACGCCGATCAACACCGTGTTTGGCGTCTCGACGGCTGTTCAATACGATCGTGTCTATTCGACGCTTCCGAATTATCGCCTGAACAATTTATCCGTGATGATTGGCCCCACAGCTCGTTTCTAATGAAGGCTTAAGCCATGAACCGTCGTGTGCGCTCTTATCTGGCAAGGATTTTGACGCTGTTGCTGTCGTTCATTGCGCCGAGCGCAGTGGTCAAGGCGCAGAACGCAGGTCGCGTCGGCGCGGTCAATCCGAGCGCAACCGGCACGCAGCCCGGTGCCGGAACGCGCACGCTCTCCGTCGGCGCCAACGTCGTCTACAAGGAAAAGGTCGAGACATCGTCGGAAGGTTCGACGCAGATCATGTTTCCCGATCAGTCGACGCTGAATGTGGGCCGCAACAGCAGCATCGTGATCGACGAATTCGTCTACGATCCGGCTGCAGGCACCGGCAAGATGGTCGCATCCGTCAGCAAGGGCGTTTTACGTTTTGTCGGCGGCCAGATCAGCCACACCGCAGGCGTGACTGTGAACACCCCGGTCGGCACGCTCGGCATTCGCGGCGGCGTCGCATCCATCGTCTATCCGCTGACGCCGGCCTTCATCGCGTCCGATCCGAACCTCGCCAACGCCAAGGGCGAACTCGTGATCTGTCACGTCGGCTCCTGCGTCATCAAGAACAATTGGGGCACGGTCACGCTGCGTCCAGGATTTGCGACTTACGTCACCGGCCCGAACGATCCGATTCCTGAGCCGTTCCGGATTCAGGACGCGTCACTACAGATCGTCATGACGACGCTGACCAGCAAGCCGGGACAGACCGGCGGCGCGCCGACCTCTCCGACCGACACGATGACGATCCGTCAGGGTTTCGGGACCACGATCCTGACCGATCCGACGCGTCCGCCCGGCACCGATCCGCTCGGCTACTTCTCGATCTTCGAAGGCGGCAGCGCAGCCGCAAAGAGCAAGTCGCAGTCCGGTCAGACCACGACATCGACGCCGGTTTACTGAGGCTTACGCCGTCGCGGGATCGACTGTCCCGCGGCATTCCCCAAATCCTATCGACACGAAGCCGGACCTGCGGCAGCGGCCACGCAGCGTAATCTCGTCGCCGTCTTCGATGAACGTGCGGCTCTCGCCGGTTGAAAGCGTGAACGGGTCGCGTCCGCCGCCGGTCAATTCCAGAAGGCTGCTGAGTTGGGTTTTATCCGGCCCCGAAATGGTGCCGGTGCCGATCAGATCGCCGGGCAGCAGATTGCAGCCGCCGCTGGTGTGATGCGCGATCATCTGGGCGGGCGTCCAATAGAGATATTTGGCATTGGAGCGGATGACGCATTCCGCCGGCTTTTTTTCCGAACGCATGCGCGAGGACCGCATCAGCACTTCGAGGTCGATGTCGAGCGCGCCGCTTGTCTGATCCTGCGCGTCTGCGAGGTAGGGCAGCGGTTTCGGTTCGGTGTCGTCGCGATGCATTGCGGCACAACGAAACGGCAGCAGCGCATCGGCGGTCACGATCCACGGCGATATTGTTGTGCGAAAATTCTTGGCGAGAAACGGGCCGAGCGGAATCATCTCCCAAGTCTGGGCGTCGCGCGCCGACCAGTCGTTGAGAAGGCAGTAGCCGAAGATTTCTTCGTTCGCGCGCGATATTGGAATGGTCTCGCCTACTGCGTTTCCACCGCTGACGAAAAATCCCATTTCGAGTTCGAGATCGAGGCGGCGGCACGGCGCGTAAACAGGATCGCTTTTCGGATCGGGTTTGATCTGGCCTTTCGGGCGCGGAAAGCGGACGCCGCTTACACCGACCGAGGAGGCGCGTCCATGATAGGCAATCGGCACCCAGTGATAATTTTCCGGCAGCGGCGGATCGCGGCCAACGATGGTACCGACGGTTCGTGCGTGATGAATGCCGGCATAGAAATCGGTATAGTTGCCGACAGCGACCGCAAGGTGCAGTTCGCAGTCGGACAGCGGATGCAGCAGGTCGGCTCTTTTGGCAGCAAGTGTCGATTTGGCTTCGTGCGTCGCATCCAGCAATTCGGCGAGTTGACGCCGCAAAGCGCGCGCGGCCGTGCGCCCAAGCTGCAGCAGCGCGTTGAGGGTCGGTGCAGATGCGGCTCTGGCCGCAATCTCGGCATCGCCATTGAACAATTTCAAATCGAGACAGCGCTTCAGATCGACCACGTAGTCGCCGATCGCAACGCCGCCGGTCTTCTCAACGCCACGCGTGGAGAACACACCGAACGGCAGGTTCTGGATCGGAAACTCGGCGTCGGGCGCGTTCGCGCTCTCGACCCAGCTGCGGCGCTTGCTGTCGTGCGTTTCATCGAGTTCAGGCATGCTGTTCTATTCTTATCCGGCGCGAACGAGGCCGTCAAAACCGCTTGGGCCTCGTGCCCAATTTTACCTAGAATTATACCTGAGCGTGGTTTGATTCTCTGACATTCAGACCCTTTCATCAACGCGCAGAACGACCGTGCCGGCAACAGCCTCAGTCACCAGCGTCTCCAAAATAGCCTCGATCAAGCGGGGAATGTTGCCGCTATGGATCGGCGCGGGGGTGTATTTTTTTGTGCTGGCGACCGGCAATAATCTGCTGCGGGATTCCGATATTTTCTGGCAGATCGAAGTCGGGCGCTGGATCATCGATCATCGCGCTGTTCCCGTCACCGATGTCTATTCCTTCACGATGAAGGGTGCGCCATGGATGTCGTCGTCGTGGCTGGCGCAGGTTCTTTACGCCGCAACATTCGCGAAACTTGGCTGGACCGGCCCGGTCATTTTGTCCTCGGCGGCGATTGCCATCGCGTTTGCGATTTTCGCCGGTTTTCTTGCGAAATATATCGACGCCGCACGCGCGGTCATCCTTGCGATGATCGCACTGGCGCTGTCGATGCCGCATCTCTTGGCGCGGCCTCATGTGCTTGCGTTGCCGCTGATGGTCGGATGGTTCGCAGGACTGATGGCTGCTGCGGATCGAAAAGCCGCCCCCACCTATTGGCTGCTGCCGCTGATCGCACTATGGTCCAACATTCACGGCGGGTTCGTTTTCGGGCTGGCGTTGGTTGCGCCTGCGGCGGTGACCGCCGTGTGGGAATCTCACGCCCGCGACCGCACATCGCTCGCGCTGCGGTGGATAGCGTTCGCGTTCATGGCTTTGCTCGCGACGTTCTGCACGCCTTTCGGCT
>JAYVYQ010000104.1:0-8631 GCA_043784125.1 Afipia sp. | reverse complement strand
CATAGGTGTGCCGAAGATCATGAAGACGGACGCCGTTCAAGCCCGCGCGCCGCGATACCGCGCGCCAAACGTTCTTTAAATCGTGCCGCGGGAGCTTTGGATCGTCGCCTGGCAGAACGTATGGCCCGGTGCGTTTGAGCGAGGCGAGGACAGCCAAGGCGGGCTTGTTGAGAATAACCGTTCGTTGACCTGTCTTTGTGTCGGGCAAAAGCAGTAGCCCCCGCTCGACGTCGACGTACTCCCATTCAAGATGGAGAATTTCTCGAAGCCGGCAGCCCGAAAAAAGTAGTAACCGCACCGCCGCCGTCGCGAATTCTCCAAAGATCGTGCGCCGGTTCGTTTTTGGCGTGTGCTTTGTGTTCGGTTTTGTTTCGTCGACTTCCCAGGGGATCCCCGTCGTCTCGGCCTCTCGAAGTGCAGCACCGATGCGAGCCAATTCGGCGGTCGTTAAGAAGCGTTCCCGCCGCCGCTCGCTGAATCTTTCAATCCGCGTCGCAGGATTGTATCCCTCCGGCACAAGCCCGCGCCGCTGCGCAAAACCGTACATGCTGCCGACTGCGCCGAGCATCCGATTCGCTGATACCGATTTGCGCTTCATGCGGCTGTGGACCTTGGCCACCGCCGAACGAGTTAATGCGTCTGCCTTTTCGGAGCCAACGTCAGGAACAACCCAATGCTGTAGCAAGTGCCGGTATCGCTTTTCGGTCGCCGGCTTAAGCTTCTCTCCCGCATGGTCGGCCAGAAACGTCTCCACGAGCTCCTTGACCGTGAGTCCCTCTCGGTCGTTCGCACGATCGCGCGCGGGATCCTTACCGTGTGCCACGGAGCCCAGGGCTTTCTGCGCCAGCACGCGTGCGGTGTCGGGCGTGAGCTTGCCCACCGAACCAAGCGTGATTTTCCGGACCGGCGCCTTCCGCCCAGCGCCTGCCCGGTACACGATCACATATGTTTTGACGCCAGAAGGACGGACGCGCACGCCGAAGCCTGTCAGCGCGTCATCCCATATTGTGAACTCGGCCGCGGCCGGGCGAAGGCTGTCGACGACTCTCTTGGAAAGCCTTTTCCCGGTCATTCGCCCCTTCGATCTTGCCAAGTCGTCCTGGGGAAACACCAGGGAAGCACAATTTTGGCAATAACTGGCAACCCACGGAAACACCGTAGGCTATAAAACGCTTGCTATAAAGGGATTTTTGACGCACTAGGAAACTGGGGGAAACACCGAACCCCCGCTAGATTAGGTTTTGTAAACCGAAGGTCGGGAGTTCAATCCTCTCAACCGGCACCAGCTTCTCGCCACACTTACAAGGAAAATGCCGATGAGCGAGAATGGCGGCTTCCGCGCCCACCACAAGGTCATGATCGCCGTGATCGGAATCGTGGCTGTTCTGGCGTTTCTTTATAATTTGGGAATCTTCGACGTCTGGTCCGTCGAACAGATGCGAAAATAAGAAGCCTGCTGCATCCGATTAGAACAATCGGACCACGGCTCTCGCGTTTACCCGCTTACAGGTAGGCGAACAGGCAAATCGCGTTGGCGGATGCCGCCAAAGCCAGCGTCACGGCCAGCACCGCATTAAGCGACAGCGATTCGATCGCCGCCAGTTTGGGAATCATCTTCATGGGAACGATTTGAACGGCGCGGGGCCCAAGAGTCCCGCGCATTGTTTTTTGCAAGCCCCCTTGCCGATCTTTCGATTCCGAGTCCGATTCTCGCACCATTTGGGCGGCGGTGAGCGCGGTCTTGTGCGGCGCAGGGTTGTCATGCGCGGAATTAGCCGCAGAATGCGGCATCTTTCCCAAGAACTGAAAACAAGAGCTGCGAGATCGCATGACCGCAAAGCGACTGATGAGCGAATTCCCGCCCGCGCGCGGCAAGGTCGTGACGCTGGCGAACTGGCGCAGGCAGCCGTTCAGCGACTGGAGCTTCCACAATGTCCGCCGCCTGCTGCCGACGGCGAATATTGCATCGTCCAGAACACCCTCGGCGCTGGAAAATTCGCTCGTTGATGTCGGGCATGTCGCCTTTGAAGGCTTCGGTGGCAAACAAACCACGTTGAACGCGTTGCTGCGCGAGACGCGCGCCAAGGGATTGATCGTGATGCACCGAGGGCGCATCGCAAGTGAATGGTACGCGCACGGCCTCGATGCTTTCACGCCGCATATCGTGTTCTCGGTCAGCAAGTCGATCACGGGCGCGCTTGGCGGCATTCTTACTGACAAGGGGCTGCTCGACCCGAAACGTCCGGTCACGGACTATGTGCCTGAAATGGCGCCCTCGGTTTATGGCGGCTGCAGCGTGCGCCATTTGCTGGACATGACGGTCGGCATTTCCTTTGTCGAAGATTATGTCGATCCGGACGGCGACGTGGCGCGCTATCGCCTTGCGGTGGGATGGGATGCTATTCTGCTCGGAAAAACCTCGCCGGCCTTGCGCGAATATCTGGCGCAGCAAAAGCCGGACGGAAAGAAACACGGCGACACATTCCACTATGTCTCCACCAACACCGACCTGCTCGGCTGGGTTTACGAGCGCTCGGCAGGACGCGCCTATTCGGAGTTGCTGGCTGAGTATCTCTGGACGCCGATGGGCGCAGAGGTCGACGCCTACATCACGCTGGATCGCGAGGGCGCGATGCGCACCGCCGGCGGTATCTGCGCGGCCCCGCGCGATCTTGCACGCTTCGGTGAAATGATCCGGCGGCGCGGCGTGGCGAACGGCAAGCAGGTCGTACCCGGCTGGTGGATCGACGACATGATCGACAATGGCGACCCGGCACCGTGGGCGCGCGGCGAATTTGCGGGCGTGTTTCCCGGCGCGAGCTATCGCAGCAAATTCTACCAGATCGACCGGAAGCGCCGCACATTGGTGTGCTGGGGTATCCACGGACAATTCATC
Source organism: Afipia sp. (assembly GCA_043784125.1). Classification (GTDB taxonomy): domain Bacteria; phylum Pseudomonadota; class Alphaproteobacteria; order Rhizobiales; family Xanthobacteraceae; genus Afipia. Next base: position 5,735 of record JAYVYQ010000104.1, on the reverse strand, counting down.
TATATCGACCCGCCATCGGAAATCGTCATTGTCAGAAACGGCGCGGACGATATTCCGGCAGATTTCGACAGCGTGCGGGCGTGGCGGCGTGCATTCGATGCGGTAGCGAGACAATTCGCCTGACGCGCGAAAATATCAGCGCGTCAGTTTTTCCAGTTCGGGAAACGGCGCGTAGGTTGCGCCCGCGCAAATATCTTCCGGCTTCTCGACGATGCGATCAAGCCGCCCATCGACGAACAGCGCGCCGCGCTCCTTGACGCCGCGATAGCTGCCGTCGGATTCCCTTGCGTTGAACCGCAGACAAGCGACATAGCGTTGGCGGCCACCGACCTTGCGCTGAACAGGCTCTGCAATCATGGCCTCGCGCACGCCACGCGGGTCGTTCAAATACGATTTGAGAAGCGCCAGAATATCGGAGCGATAGTTCGGGGGAGATACCTGCACGGCTTCGTCGCGATCCGACGTGTAAGAGAGATTGTCGGTCGAGGCGCAGCCAGCCAGTGCGACAGCCAGAAGCAAAAACCAGCCGCACCTTGCGCTTGTCGCAAAATTACAACTCATCCGGCCCAAGTCCTTCATGCTGGAATTCTTACTCATTGTGGCATTGACAAGGCAACCAACGAACGCTTGATTGCCCGAACGGCACAGGTGCCAGCGTGAGCTGGCCAATAGGGAATTCGGTGCAGCCGCAATAATCGCGGCCATTCCGAAGCTGCCCCCGCAACTGTCAGCGGTGAGTCGTTGTCCAAAAGGCCACTGAGCGAAGGCTTCTTAGGAAGCCGAGTTTGGGAAGGCGGACAACGGCGACGATCCGCGAGCCAGGAGACCTGCCTGTACCGGTCATCCTTCCGTCGCACGGGGCGTGCGAAGGGGCGGTGTTCCGCAGCGGTGACGTGACGTAACCGTTGCGGAGGACTGGCCGATGGCTCGTTTCCTCAAGTGTGAGTTGGCATTTGGCAGCGTTCGCTTGCCGCGCCTCGTCATGCCTGTGCGTGCTCAATCCACGCCTCCGCGATTTCATCAATCGACGGAGAACACACGTGACTTTATTTATTAGATCGACATCGCGAGCGCCATTGGGCCTCGCGGTCATCACCGCTCTTCTTGCGGGCTCGGCAATCACAATTCCTGCTTTCGCGCAGGACACGACGCTGCCGGAAATCAACGTCAACGCCACGCGCCTGAGCAACACCGGCGGCAATACGGGTGGCGGCGTTGTCACCAGCGCCGGCAATGGAAGCGCCGCCGCTCCAAACATCGGTATTGTCGGCGCATCGACAACGGTCATCACAAAGGAAGATATCGCCCACGCACCGAACCAGACCATTCAGGAGATCATCGCCAGCGCTCCGGGCGTGCAACTCACAACGCTCTATGGTGCGGTGAACGGCACCGGCAGCGTCGTCGATCTGCGCGGCTTCGGCGCGTTCGCATCCTCGAACACGCTGTTCCTGATCAACGGACGCCGCCTCAACGAAGCCGATATTCAAGGCGTCGACCTGTCCACGATCCCGATCCAGTCGATCGAGCGCATCGAGATCACACGCGGCAACTCAGGTGCGGTGCTCTATGGCGACAATGCCATCGGCGGTGTCATCAACATCGTGACGAAAACCGGCGCAGGCAGCGGCAAGCCCTATGCGGGCCGCATCGAAGGTGGCGTCGGATCGTATGGACAGCGCGAAGGGAATATTTCCTTCAGCGCCAATTCCGGCCCGTGGTCGTCATCGGCATTCGCAAACGCCGTTCACTCGGACGGCTATCGCGTCAACAACAAACTGGATCAGCAAAACGGCATCGGCGAGATCCGCTACACGACGCCGGAGTTCACGGCGTTTCTCAATCTGTCCGGCGACAGGCAGCAGCTTGGTTTTCCGGGAACGCGCGCCAACCAATACGACCTCTTCTTTCCTGTGCTCATCAACCAGCTGCCCGATCCGCGCGGGTCGACGACACCAAACGACTACGGCAAGAAACAGGGCGTCAACGTCACCACCGGTTTTACGAAGTCGCTGTGGACCGGCGCAGAACTGATTGTGGACGGCGGCGTTCGCAACAAGAAGCAGCAAGCGGGCTTCTTCGGCGATCCCGCCTACCCTTATGGATTTCCGTTCCCTTACGCTTATGTGGATAGCGATCTGACAACGTGGTCGATCACGCCGCGCTTGAGCATGAAAAACTCATTCGGCAGTATCACGTCGAATATTTTGACGGGTATCGACTACTACGATTCACGTTACGCTTCGAACCGCAGCTACACGGTCAATGATCCGCCAAATCACGTTTACAATATCTCGCAGCAGACTCTCGCGGGATATTTCCAGCAAACGCTGGGCTTGCTACCGAGCACCGACTTCTCTTATGGCGGGCGAATCCAGGAATTCAATTTGAAGGCGCGAGATCAGTATGACCCGACGGTCAACCAAGGTCCGCTCATTGCTCAGGCCACGCCTCTCGACAAGCAGGAATTCAACCACGCGCTGCATGTCGGCATGGAACACCGCATCAACGAAAATTTTGCTATCTTCGGCAGAGCCGCGCAGGCCTTCCGGACGCCGAATGTGGACGAGCGTGTCGTAACGGGTCAGTCGCTGAATTGTCCACCCTTTCCTTGCATCGGCATTCCGCAGAACTTTCAGCTCAAAACCCAGACGTCACACGACGTCGAAGCCGGCATTAAAATTTACGGAGGCGGTTTAGACGTTCAAACCAGCTTCTACGACATGCATTTGAAGAACGAGATCCACTTCAATCCGATTCCCGGTATCGGCTTCTACAACTACAACCTCGATCCAACGCATCGTTACGGCTCAGAAACGTCCGTCTCGCTGCGCATCAATGATGCCTTCAGGCTGAAGGGCGGATTTGCCTATACGCGCGCGGTGTTCGAGGAAGGTCAGTTTGCCGGCAATGACGTGCCGCTGGTCTCGCGGCTGTCGGGCAATGCGGGCTTCTCGTGGAATATCTGGCAGAGATATCTCGTGTTCGATGCGAACGCTCGCTTCTGGGGCGATCGTCGCCTCGACAACGATCAACCCAACAAAGCGCAACTGATTCCGGCAAACGGCACGATCGATTTGAAACTCAGTGGCGAAATCAACCAGTTCTTCTGGTCGGCGAGCGTCATCAATCTGTTGGATAGCTATTACTACGATTACGGCATTGCCAGCGCCACGGTCGGCAACGGCTCGATCGCAATTTATCCCCTGCCCGGCCGCGTCGTCATGCTCAAGGGTGGCATGACGTTCTGACGTTTCAAGCGTACAAAACAGCGCGGCCCGCGACATCGCAAAGGATGACGCGGGCCGTACTTCTTCCAGCGACACCGGGCAGTACGGGGGCGATCCGCACAGCGCCGTGGAAATTCAGGGTCGCGAAGTTAGATTTTCTTCTTCACGATAACGGTCTTCGCCGGCGTCGCCGACGACACGCGCTTCATCACGACCTTCTTGGTCACGACTGCGCCCATGTGCTTGTGGGCACGATGATGACGCACGAACTTGCGATGGCCATGATGACGAACCTTCTTGACCACGACGACCTGCGCCTTGGCGTTGGCAACCGACGGCTTGATGATGACGGTCTTGGTGGCAGGTGCACGCTCGGTCTTGATGACGGTCGCGGCCATTGCCGGCGCGGTCAGCATCGAAGCGACAAGCAATGCAGCGGAAATTTTCTTAAACATGGTCGTCTCCTGTTTTGTGAGATCGTCAGGGTGGCCGGTCGGATGGCCGGGTTGGCGATCTATGGAGACGACCCTAGAGGCCACGCGCTGAACTCAACCTGAAGCGCGACAATGGCTTTCGTTCATCTGCGTTACGTTCCTGTCATCCGCAGTGTGATGCAGCGCATCAAATCACCAGAAATTCGTCAGAAATGGCGGGAATGTTTGAACCGCCCCCGTGTTCTCACAGACAACAAGGTGTAGGCTGACGCGAGCAACCCATGGGAGATTCCGCATGAGCAATTCCACGATGAGACAATTTTCACTGGGGCTGCTGCTTTCAGCCGCATTAAGTGTCTCCGCATTTGCCGCCGGATCTGACACACCCTCGGCTCCTGTCACCACGGCTCCGCCCGCAAAAGCCACGCCCGCTCCCGCGACCACGACAAACACGCCTGCCACGCCTGATGCCGATAAAAAGCATTGGTGGCAAAAATCGACACCGGACAAGAAGTCGTCGATCGACGATCCGGCGTTCCTCTCGGGCTATCGCGAAGCCTATGCGACGATCTACGAGCGCAACGACTACGCCGCTGCGATCCCGCAGCTTGAAGCGCTCGGCCAGAACGACCGCGCCGATGTCGCCAACCTGATCGGATATTCCTATCGCAAGCTCGGCAAATACGAACTCGCCAGCGCATGGTACGAGCGCGCGCTGAAAGCGGACCCCAACCACGTCCGCACCTGGCAGTATTATGGCCTGTGGCAGATCGAACAGGGCAACCGCGAACAGGCTGTCTATCATCTCGGCAAAATCGAGAAGATCTGCGGCAAGGGTTGCCCGGAATATCAATCGCTGTCCGCAGCGCTGACGACCGGCCAGACAGTTTACTGACCTAAACGTCATTCTTTCTGAGCAATTTCGGCACCCGTCTCACGACGGGTGCCGTCTTCATTTGGTTAATCCCGCGCCGCGCGGTTCCGCGCATCTCGACAACAACCGGCAAGGTCGGTTAGACGAAGCCCTCGCCGCGCGAATTTGCGCGGAGTGCATCATCACCGACGATCCGCCATGACCGCGCCGAACAAATATCAACACATCGCCTTCGTCGCCGGCCCCAGTGCCGAGGCACAGCAGGCGCTTGCGCAACTCATTGCAGCCTATGGAAACAATCCATCGGACAAGGCCGACGTGGTGGTCGCGTTGGGCGGCGACGGATTGATGCTGCAGACACTGCACGCGCACATGCATTCCGGCATCCCCATTTATGGCATGCATCGCGGCACCGTCGGCTTTCTCATGAACGAGTTCAGCCCGAAACATCTGGTCGAGCGCCTGGACGCGGCGAAGCTCACCGTCATCAATCCGCTGTTGATGCGCGCCACCGATATTCACGGCAAGGTTCACATTCATCACGCCATCAACGAGGTCGCGCTGTTCCGCCAGACCCATCAGGCGGCGCATTTGCGCATTCTGGTCGATGAGCGCGAACGCATGGCGGAGCTGGCCGCCGACGGCGTGCTGGTCGCGACCCCCGCCGGATCGACTGCATATAATCTCTCGGCACAGGGTCCGATCATTCCGATCAACGCAGCACTGCTGGCCCTGACCCCGATCAGTGCGTTTCGGCCTCGCCGCTGGCGCGGCGCGCTCTTGCCCAACACCGCCTTCGTGGTGATCGAGGTGCTGGAATCGGACAAGCGGCCGGTGGCGGCCGTCGCCGACCATGACGAGGCGCGCGACGTTCAGCGCGTCGAGATCATCGCCGACAAGACGATCTCGATCCGGATGCTGTTCGACCCCGGTCACAGTCTCGAGGAACGAATCCTGAGCGAACAATTCGGGTACTGATCGGCCCTGCGAGGCCTTCAGGGATAACCATTCGTTAACGGCAGCGGCATATAGTTAACGGCACGTGTACCTTTCCGGTGCGCCAGTCGGGCTGCGCATGTTCCGTATCGATTTCAACAAGCTGCGTTTTCTGGTCTGCGACGACAACGCGCATATGCGCCGCATTCTGCGGACGCTGCTGCACTCGTTCGGCGCGCGCGAAGTCTATGAAGCCGAAGA
>JAYVYQ010000103.1:0-11714 GCA_043784125.1 Afipia sp. | reverse complement strand
GTCACGCCTGCCAGAACGGCTTATTGGCTTCGTGAGCGAATTCGGCCCAGCTCAACCCGACGTCGTGGAAATCGCGCTCGGTCAGATGGGCGAGTTCCTGACGGGCGCGATAGCGCTCACCCCATGTGTGGAGCGTGTCGGAGATCAGCGCCAACGGGTGGGTGATGTCGGGACGATGATGATTTGTCATTGATTCTGTGTTGCAAGTTGACATATCGGCCTCCTGAATTGAATTCGATGCCCATATATCGAACCAAAATGGCCGATTGACAAACGACACCCTGTCCCTTGTAATATGAGAAAATCTCATCCATTGGGGTGCCGATATGGTGGTCAGACTGCCCTCTTTGAACGGTTTGCGGGCTTTTGAAGCCGCCGCGCGGCATCTCAGCTTCACCAATGCGGCGCTGGAGTTGAACGTCACCCAGACCGCGATCAGCCATCAGATCCGCCGGCTGGAAGAAGAACTCGGGCTGCGGCTGTTCGAGCGGAAAAATCGCTCGCTCGCGCTCACGCCGAAGGCCGCCGAATATCTGCCCGGCATCCGGGCGGCGTTTCAGGATCTGCGCTTTGCGACCGACCGGCTGCTGCGCAAGGACGACGACAAGGTTCTCACCATCAGCCTGATGACGTCGCTCGCCACCAAATGGCTGCTGCCGCGCCTGTCGAGTTTTCAGGAACAGCACCCGGACATCGATGTCCGCATCACGACGTCGGCGGAGCTGGTGGATTTTCGCCGCGGCGATGTCGATGCGGCGATCCGCTACGGGCGCGGGCAATGGAAGGATCTTCACGCGGACTGGCTGATGGCCGATCAGATGTTTCCGGTGTGCAGCCCCGCGCTGCTGAAAGGACCGAACGCGCTGAAGAAACCTGAAGACATCGCGCGCTTCACCCTGCTCCATACGACCAGCTACAATGACGACTGGCGGCTATGGCTCACCGCAGCCGGGCTTCCGACCGAGATTGCGAAAAATCCCGGCCTCACCTTCGATCTGTCGTTCATGACCGTGCAGGCCGCCATCGATGGCATCGGCATTGCGATCGGCCACACATCATTCGTGCAGGACGACATCGCCAAGGGACGTCTCGTCGCGCCCTTCGATGTGACGCTGCCGCAGGACGCCGGTTATTATTTCGTGGCGCCGGAGGAAAACGCAAAGCTGCCGAAGATCGTCGCGTTCGGCGAATGGCTCAAAACAGCGGTGACGAAATGAATCATCAGCATCCGCGACAGATGCTGCGCAGCCACCTCGAAAGACTTTCATCTTCCAGCTTCATCTGTTGAACGGGATCGGCGGCAGGCTTCACCACGGCGCTCGCTTTCTGTTTCTCGGCGAGAGCCTCTGCCTGACGCGTGTAACAAGCCTCACGCTCCAGTTTCTTTTCAATGAAGCGGCACTGCTCGACGGCGGCAAACACCGCGCTCGAATGAGCGATCGCAACAACAAGCGAAAAAACAAGCAGCTTCAAAATCCGACTCCCATTGCGGCTGCATGACCGCGCCGACCTCGGCTGATTGCACGCGCGAGCGTCGAGACGGCCCGCTTCGATCAATCTGCCAAATCGTCGCAACCGCGATTCTGAAAATACACACATTCTAAAGTGGGTGCCGAGGTTTTTCTTTAATCGAGAACCGCGACACATCATGTTGCCCGGCAATGAAGGTGCCGCATCTGCCGGCATCGGTCAGATCGATACATTGTGGAGAGGGAATTTTATGAAAACGCTGATTCGCGTGAGCTTGGTAGCGGGTTTGTCACTTGGTCTCGGCATGACCGCGTGTCTCGCCGACGGATACAAGGACTGCACGAAGATCGACAAGGCAAGCTGGAAGCCAGCGAGCGAAGCCGAAGCCAAGGCGAAGGCCGCTGGATACGAAGTTCGCAAATCCAAGATCGAAGGCTCCTGCTACGAAGTCTACGGCGTCAAGGAAGGAAAGCTGTACGAACTGTTCTACAGCCCCGAAGACCTGGCGTTGAAGCACACCATCGCCAAGTAACATCCTTTTGCCGGACATCATTTCCCCACCGGCTTTGACGCCTGCGGATGAAAGTCTGCGGGTGTCTGTTTATGTCTGGGATTTGCCGCTTCGCATTTTTCACTGATCGCTTGCGGCCTGCATCGTCATCGCGTGGCTGAGCGCAAATGTTTTTGAAACGCTGCATCGAGTCGCGGGGTACTCGACGATTGGGCTCGTTGCGTTTCGTCTGGTGTGGGGATTTGCCGGTTCGCGCCACGCCCGTTTCGACCGGGTGCTGCCGCTGCTGCGCGCTGCACCACGTTATCTCTTGAAGATGAGCAAAGGACGCGCGGGCGGGTACATCGGTCTCAATCCGGCCGGTACAGCAATGCTGGTCGCGTCACTCGCGCTAGTTCTGATTTCCGCAATCAGCGGATGGATGCAGATCACGCTGCGTTTTTTCGGAGTCGATTGGGTGGAGCAACTGCACACCTGGTCGTCCTATTCGCTGCTGGTGCTGGCCGCGATTCATATCGTCGGCGTTGTCTTCGCAAGCGTCCTGCAAAGACAGAATTTGCCAGCCGCGATGTTGACCGGCAGAAAACGACGAAGAACTTTTCGTTTTCCCAAACGCTGAAGCTACCGGAAGAATGCAGAAATGTCAGCGGAAAGCCTGACATCGACGGTCATCGTCATAAAACTGTCATAAAATAAACCGTGCCACGCGTAGCCGACCAAGCTATCCCTTGCTAAATTTCGGCAACAAAAAGCCCAAGGTGATTGTGAAAATGTCCAAGACGAAAAAGAAAATCGAAGCTCTGCTGAAGCGTATCGGCAAGCTGAATGACAAGCTCAAGAAGCTGCGCACCTCCGGCGCAAAGAAGAAAAAGAAGTCGAAAAAGACTTCAAAGAAGAAGTCGCCGAAGAAAACCACAAAGAAGAAACGGGTTGCCAAGCGCCGTGCGCCCGCAAGCCCCGCGACAGACACGCAGGGCACACCTGTCGCTTAGTCCAACTGACTCCGGGGTGACGACGCGTCGTCGCTTCGCTTGAATTTTTCTAGCGTTATTTTCTCGGATTGATTCTTGGACTGATTCTTGGGGCCGCTTGAAGCCGCAATGACAGGAATGGCGCGCCCGAAGAGATTCGAACTCCTGACCCCTAGATTCGTAGTCTAGTGCTCTATCCAGCTGAGCTACGGGCGCGCAAATCGCAACAAAATGGGCCTAAAAGCCCGTCGCGAACGAGGGCCATAGCTACCGGCTCCGGAACGCCTTTGCAAGGTCGAAACCGCCGGAAATACAGGCCGCATCGCGCGTTTTAGGCCCGTGCGCGCTCTTCGCGCAGGGCGTGCAACTCCACCGCACGGTCCGGAATCGAGATGCGGAATGTCGCCCCGATTGTGCCCTCGACGAGATTGACGTCGCCGCCATGAGCGCGGATCAGTTCGGCGGCGATTGCGAGACCCAATCCGGTGCCGCCGTCGCGTGAGGAGCCCTGAAACGCCTCGAACAAATGCGCGCGAGCCTTGGCCGGAATGCCGGGTCCGGTGTCGGAAATTTCCAGAATCGTGACTGCGCCTTCGCGCTTGCCGGTGACGCGGATTTGCTTTGCGGTTCCGATATTGGATTTATCGGCCTCCAGCGCCTGCGCGGCGTTGCGCACGAGATTGAGCAGCGCGCGAAACAATTGATCGGGGTCTGCATCCACCATCAGCCCGCGTTCGATGGCGTTGATCCATTCGATCGACGCATCGGATGACAGCCCCGCCGATTCCCGCACCTCGTTGACGACCGGCTCGATCAGCATCATGCGCCGGTCGGGCGGCGCCTCCTGCGCGCGGCCATAGGACAATGTCGACTGACAGAACGCGATGGCGCGCTCCAGCGAGCGCATCAGCTTCGGAGCGAACTTTTGAACGCGCGGATCGGGCACGCTGGACAGTTGATCCGACAGCAATTGCGACGACGCCAGCAGATTGCGGAGATCGTGATTTATCTTGGAGACCGCAAGACCAAGCGCCGCCAGACGGCTCTTTTGATGGAGCATCGATACCAGATCGCGCTGCATGTCGGAGAGTTCGCGCTCCGCCACGCCGATCTCGTCGCGCCGCTGCGAGGGCTGCATGATGCGCGCCGAGCTTTCGGGGTTTTCGTGGAACTCCGCGAGGTTGACGGTCATGCGGCGCATCGGCCGCACGAACAGATGGTGCAAGGCGTAGTAAACCAGACCGGACGTGATGATCGCCATCACCAGCGACAGCAGCAGCAGGTTTCGCGAGAAGTGATACATCGCTTCGCGCAGCGGTCGCTCGTCGATCACCACTTCGAGGAACTGTCCGCTGCCCGGTGCCGGGCCGAGAATGCGGATCACTTCGTCATCCTTGTCGAGCATGACCTGAAATGCATCGACGATCGCCGACCAGACCTTCATGTCGCGCATGTCGACGTCGTGATCGATCTTCGCCGGCATATCCGCAGCCGCGAGCAGCCTGCGTTGCTGCCCGGTTTTGATCGCGACGGCGCGCGCGCCGATGCTGCTCAGAATTTGTCGCGCCAGTTCGTCCGGCACCATGCCGCTGGGGGCTGCGTCCAGAACGAGGGCCGCAGTGCTCGCCGCCGCCAGCCGGTCGTTGAGCCGGTTCATGCGGAAGTTGGCGATGGAGGGAACGTAGATCAGGATCTCGGCGATCAGGATCAGCGGAATGGTCAGCAGCAACAGCTTGCCGGACAATCCAAAGCGCAGCCCCGGCAGCGGCCGGGGCGGAGTTGGGTTAGGCTGCTGGTCGATCAGGGTCATGATCCGGCCGGTCTCTTCCCGATATTTGAAATCCGAGAATGCGCCCGCCGGGATGGGCGGTCAAACCCCCGTAATCATTATGATTTAGACGGTCTCAAGCGGAACCCCCGTCATAAACCCCAAGATTGACGAAAACGGGCCGCTCCCCTATAAACCGCGCCAATTGTCCTCGATGGCCCGGTTCAACCGGGCCGGTTTATTTTGGAGCCCACATTGCTCCCTTTTGAACCGGATTTGGCCCTCAAGCCGGCATTTTAGGACGAACCTCATTAACTCGGCAGATTGCCAAAAACTGGCTTATTTGCCCTGCGGAGAACAACCCGTGAAGCGGACTTATCAACCCAGCAAGCTGGTGCGCAAGCGCCGTCACGGCTTTCGCGCCCGTCTGGCCACCACTGGCGGACGCAAGGTTCTCGCTGCGCGCCGCGCACGTGGCCGCAAGCGTCTGAGCGCCTGAACAAAACCGATCCGGAACATCACCCTATGCGCCGGTTGAGATCATGGACCGGTTGAAACAACGCGCGGATTTTGTCGCAGCGTCTGCAGGCCCGCGCATGGCCAGTCCCGCCTTTGTGGTGCAAAGCCGCGCCCGTGACGACGACGGCCCGGTTCGCGTCGGCTTCACCGTCACCAAGAAAGTCGGAACCTCGACCGAGCGCAATCGAGTCCGCCGCCGTCTTCGCGAATTGGTGAAACGTCTGGATGTCATATCCATGCGACCCCACCATGATTATGTGCTAGTTGGCCGCAGGGCAGCGCTGGACCGTGGCTTTGAAACCATGTTCAACGATTTGCGCTCGGCACTTAGCCGCCTTGAGCAGCAGAACTTGAAATCCGGCGATCCGGTGAAATCCCGAACACATTTGACGAGACCAGAACGATGATGCCTGACAATCGCAACACCATCCTCGCCGTCGTCCTGTCGGGCCTCGTGCTGCTTGGCTGGCAGTATTTCTACAACATCCCGACGATGGAAAAGCAGCGCGCCGCCGAACAGGCGCAGCGGCAGACCAATCCGGCGACGCCTGCTCCGGGTGCCGCGGCCAACTCGTCAACGCCTACGCCAGCGGGCGGGTCATCTTCGGCCGCCATTCCAGGCGGCCCAGCTGTTACACCTGCCGCCGTGCAAAGCCGCGATACGGTCCTGGCGGCGTCCCCCCGCGTTAAGATCGACACGCCGAGCCTCGCCGGCACGATTGCGCTGAAAGGCGCACGCATCGACGACGTCGCACTTGTTAAGTATCGCGAGACCGTCGATCCGAAATCGCCGGCCATCGAGCTGTTCTCGCCGTCGGGCACCAAAGAGCCATTCTATGCGGAGTTCGGATTCGTTCCCGCCGCAGGCTCAACGATCAAGATGCCTGACCGCGACACCATCTGGACGCAGGACGGCGCTGGCGCATTGACGCCTGCGACGCCGATCACGCTGAGCTTCAACAATGGTCAGGGCCTGACCTTCAAGCGCACAATCTCGATCGACGACAAATATCTGTTCACGATCAAGGACGATGTCTCGAACGTCGGCGAAAAGCCCGTCACGCTTTATCCGTTCGGTCTGATCTCGCGTCACGGCGCGCCTCATGTATCGGGCTATTACATCCTGCACGAAGGCCTGATCGGCTATCTCGGCGATAACGGTCTTCAGGAGTTCGGATACAAGAAAATCGACGACGAGCCGAAGTGCGAGCTGAACACGCCGACGACGTCATGCAAGAAATTCACCGCGACCAATGCGTGGCTCGGCATCACCGACAAGTATTGGGCCGCGACCTTGCTCCCGAGCCCGACCGCTTCGCTGCAGGCTAAATTCTCGTCGAACCTCGTCGGCACCCTGCGCACCTATCAGACCGACTATCTGCTCGACCCGATTACCGTGTCGATCGGGGGCACCACCACAACGACCGTCAACCTGTTCGCAGGTGCCAAGGAGAGCAAGACCGTCGACGCCTACGACCAGCAGCTCAAGCTCAACAAGTTCGACCGCCTGATCGACTGGGGCTGGTTCTACTTCATCACCAAGCCGATGTTCTGGATGATCGACTGGTTCTTCCACATCTTCGGCAATTTTGGCATCGCCATTCTTGCCGTGACTGTTCTCGTGAAGGCCGTGTTCTTCCCGCTTGCCAGCAAGTCCTATGCGTCGATGGCGAAGATGAAGGCCGTGCAGCCGCAGCTCGCCGCGTTGAAGGAGCGTTATCCCGACGACAAGGTGAAGCAGCAGCAGGAGATGATGGAAATCTACAAGAAGGAGAAGATCAATCCGATCGCGGGTTGCCTTCCGATTCTGATCCAGATTCCGGTGTTCTTCTCTCTTTATAAGGTGCTGTTCGTCACCATCGAAATGCGCCATGCGCCGTTCTTCGGCTGGATCAAGGATTTGTCCGCGCCCGATCCGACCAATCTGTTCAACCTGTTCGGCCTGCTTTCGTATGATCCGACGACAGTGCCGTTCTTCGGTCACTACCTCGCGCTCGGCATCTGGCCGATCATCATGGGCATCACGATGTGGTTCCAGATGAAGCTGAACCCGACGCCGCCGGACCCGACCCAGAAGATGATCTTCGACTGGATGCCGCTGATCTTCACCTTCATGCTGGCGTCGTTCCCGGCTGGACTCGTGATCTACTGGGCCTGGAACAACACGCTGTCGGTGCTGCAGCAGAGCTACATCATGCAAAAGAACGGCGCCAAGATCGAACTGTTCGACAATGTGAAGTCCACATTCGGCGGCTCCAAGAAAACAACCTGACAATTCAACGCCCGGCACATCGCCGGGCGTTTTGATTCCGAGAACCTTCGCATGACCGCCAAAACCGATGCGGAGCTGTTAGAGACCGGCCGCCGGATGTTCGCCGGCGACTGGCAATTCTTTTGGGCCTCGCCGTCCATCGAGACGCTGCCGCCGATGGCCGGCGTCGAAGTCGCATTCGCTGGACGCTCCAATGTCGGCAAGTCCAGCCTCATCAACGCGTTGACCGGACGCAACGCACTGGCGCGCACATCGCACACGCCGGGCCGCACCCAGGAACTGATTTTCTTTGAAGGTACCGCCGACGCCGGCCAGGACACCAGCCTGCGGCTCGTCGACATGCCCGGTTACGGCTACGCATCCGCGCCGAAAACCAAAGTCGCATCGTGGACTGCGCTGATTCACAAATTCCTTCAGGGCCGCGCCAATCTTGCGCGCGTCTATGTGCTGATCGACTCGCGTCACGGCTTCAAGGAACTCGACACCGATGTTTTGAAGACGCTCGACAAGTCCGCCGTGAGTTATCAGGTCGTGCTGACCAAAGCCGATCAGGTGAAGCAATCCGAACTTGAAGAAACGATTGCGGCCACCAAGGACACGATGCGGAAACACCCCGCCGCGTTTCCGGAGTTGCTCGTCACCTCGTCGCGCACCGGCGCGGGCATGCCGGAATTGCGCGCCGCGATGGTGAAATTGCTGAGGGAGCGCGCCCGATGACATCGAACGGAATGCTTCGCCTCGCCGCCGTGTTGGCCGCCCTGATGGGCGCATTGGGAGTCGTGCTTGCGGCAGCTGCTGCCCATCAGGACGACGCGGCACGTCTCGGTCTGGCGTCGAACATGCTGCTGTTTCATGCGCCCGCGATCATCGCGGCGGCGTTGCTGACGGGTCACGGCATCGCGCAGCGCCACCTCGGTCTCACCGCGACCTTCGGACTGATTGCAGGAGCCGCCTTGTTTTCGGGCGACCTCGCGATGCGCCACTATTCAGGCAATGCGCTGTTTCCGATGGCGGCGCCCACCGGCGGCACGCTTTTGATCCTGAGCTGGCTGGTTCTCGCCGCAGCTGCCGCATGGCCTCGCCGCGCAGGTTGAAAAGGCCCGGCGGCGCTTTGCGCCGATGGCGTCAATCGGCTAAACCTTCGGCATAATCGCGCGAACGAGATTCCTGCAATGATCGATCTGCCCGTCAATATCAGCCCGCTGGATCAGGCCCGCATTCTCTCCGAAGCACTGCCGCACATGCAGCAGTACGACGAGGAAACCATCGTCATCAAATACGGCGGCCACGCCATGGGCGAGGAAGCGCTCGCCAAGCAATTCGCGCGCGACATCGTTCTGCTGGAGCAGACCGCGATCAATCCGGTGGTCGTGCATGGCGGCGGCCCACAGATAGCCGCAATGCTCACGCGGCTCGGCATCAAGTCGGAATTCGCGGCAGGTCTGCGCATCACCGACGCTGCCACCATCGAGATCGTCGAGATGGTTCTGGCCGGTTCGATCAACAAGCAGATCGTCAGCAACATCAACGAGGCCGGCGGCAAGGCCGTGGGATTGTCCGGCAAGGACGGCAATATGGTGATTGCCACCAAGGCAACGCGCACCATGGTCGATCCGGGCTCGAACATCGAGAAGGTCATCGACCTCGGTTTCGTCGGCGAACCCGACAAGGTCGACCTCACCCTGCTCAACCAGCTGATCGGCCATGAGCTGATTCCGGTGCTGGCTCCGGTCGCGGCAGGCCGCGACGGCAAGACATATAATGTCAACGCCGACACCTTCGCGGGCGCGGTTGCGGGTGCGCTGAAAGCCAAGCGACTGTTGCTGCTGACCGATGTGCCCGGCGTGCTCGACAAATCCAAGAAGCTCATTCCGGAATTGTCGGTGAAGGACGCGCGCAAGCTGATTGCCGACGGCACCATTTCGGGCGGCATGATCCCAAAGGTCGAGACCTGCATCTATTCGCTGGATGCCGGAGTCGAGGGCGTCGTCATCATCGACGGCAAGACGCCGCATGCGGTGCTGCTCGAACTGTTCACCAATCAGGGCACTGGAACGCTGATCCACAAGTGACGATGCGCGCGCGCAATTCAAATGTTCTCGTCATAGCCGGGCTGGTTCCGGCCATCTACATCTTGATGGCGCTCACATCTTCCGCCCGCGCCGATCTGAAAATCTGCAACCGCATGAGCTACGTTGTCGAGGCCGCCATCGGCATCGACGACAAATCCGCCACCGCGACGCGCGGCTGGTTTCGGATCGACCCGGCCGCATGCCGTGTGGTCGCGCAAGGCACGCTCAGTGCGGATCGTATCCTGCTTCACGCGCGGTCGCTGCCGGTTTACGGCGCATCGCCCGTCCCGCAAAACGGCTCCGACAATTTCTGCATCGCCCAAAATGACTTTGTCATCGCGGCTGCACGCCAGTGCCGTGGCGGACAAACCGCTGTTCCGTTCACCGAGGTCAAACCCACCGCCGATGCCGACGGCAATATGATCGCCTATCTGGCCGAGGGTGCCGAATATGATGACGAGCAGGCAAAGCTCGCCGCGATCCAGCGGCTTCTGGTGATTGCGGGCTACGATGCCGCGCCTATCGATGGCGTCGATGGACCGAAGACGCAGAATGCGCTCGCGGCATTTCTGAAAGCGCGCGGGCTTGGTGCCGATGCGCCGCAGGCAGCGAATTTTTTCGAGAGCATGATCGCCGCCGTGCAACTGCCATCGGCGAGCGGGCTGACGTGGTGCAATGACACGCCCTATCGCGTGATGGCGTCGATCGGCACCGATGACGGCAGGACGGTTACAAGCCGCGGCTGGTATCGCGTCGAGTCCGGCAAATGCCTGCATCCCGACATCATCGGCACGCCGCGCAACATTTACAGCTTTGCCGAAGCCATCGACACCGACGGCCGCACCATCAAGGTGAATAGCCGGCCGGTGAATTGGGGCGGCGCGACGATGCTGTGCACGCGCGAAACGCAGTTTGAATTCACCGAGCATGGCGATTGCGGCACGCGCGGCCTCAATGTCACAGGTTACGCGCCTGTGGATCTGGTTGCCGGCAGCGGCAAGACGCTGCGGTTCGCGATGCCATGAAGACACCGAAGCGCGGCTTTGCCCATGTCGATACGTGGGTGTTCGATCTCGACAACACGCTGTATCCGCATCACGTCAATCTGTGGCAGCAGGTCGATGTGCGGATTCGCGATTTCGTCGCGCAGTATTTGAAAGTCTCGAAGGGCGAAGCCTTCAAGATTCAGAAGGACTATTACAAGCGCTACGGCACGACGATGCGCGGCATGATGACCGAGCATGGCCTGCGCGCCGACGACTTTCTCGCTTACGTCCACGAAATCGATCATTCGCCGCTGGAGCCGAACCCGGCCATGGGTGCGGCCATCGAAAAACTATCCGGCCGCAAGCTGATCCTCACCAACGGCTCGAAGGCACATGCCGCAAAGGTGCTGGAGCGTCTCGGCATCGATCGGCATTTCGAGGGCGTGTTCGACATCGTCTCAGCCGAACTGGAGCCGAAACCGGCGCGCGCGACTTATCTGCGTTTTCTGCGCATGCATAATGTCGATCCCTCGAGGGCAGCGATGTTCGAGGATCTGGCGCGCAATCTGGTGACTCCGCACGATCTCGGCATGACCACCATTCTCGTGGTGCCTGACGGCACCAAAAACGTGGTGCGCGAGGACTGGGAGTTGGAGGGCCGCGACGCGGCCTATGTGGATCACATCACCGATGATCTGACGGGGTTTTTGCAGAACTTACCGGCGGCATAATCGCCTGCGCGCTGCTTGACTCGACGCCGCCAAATCCCGACAAAAGCCTATCCGAATTTATGACTTTCCAAGGAATCTCCATGTCTCACGCCGCTCTTGAATCCACGCTGAATGCCGCTTTCGACGTCCGCGACAAGATCAACGCCTCGACCAAAGGCGAAGTGCGCGATGCCGTGGAGCTGGCACTCGACATGCTCGACAAGGGTGAGGTGCGGGTTGCAGAACGCGAGTCCAGCGGCAAATGGACCGTGCATCAGTGGCTGAAGAAGGCCGTGCTGCTGTCGTTTCGTCTGAACGACATGTCGCCGATCACGGGTGGCCCCGGCGGCGCGACATGGTGGGACAAGGTGCCATCGAAATTCGAGGACTGGAGCGAAGACCGCTTCAAGATTGCGGGCTTCCGCGCGGTCCCCG
>JAYVYQ010000102.1:0-16534 GCA_043784125.1 Afipia sp. | reverse complement strand
TCGGCGGCGGTATCGTCGGCACCTTCTGCGGCGTGTGGCTTTTCACGTTGTTGCGAAAAATCGGGCAACTCGACCTGATGATCGCATTATCTTACGTCGTCCTGCTGAGCGGCGTCGGCGGCTTGATGTTCTGGGAAGGCGCGCGGGCGATCCTGCGGGCACGGAATGGCGAGATGCTCCCCACCCGGCGCGCGCGTGCGCAAGGCTGGATTCTCGGCCTGCCGATGAAGATGCGCTTCAAGCGCTCGAAGATCTATCTGTCCGTCATTCCAATTGCCGGCGTCGGACTCATCATCGGATTTCTCGGAGCCATCATGGGTATCGGCGGCGGCTTCCTGCTGGTGCCGATCATGATCTATGTGCTTCGCATCCCCACCGCGACGGTGATCGGCACATCGATGGTGCTGACGCTGGTCACGATGATGGTCGCGACGGTTCTGCATGCAACTACAAATCATCTCGTCGATGCTGTACTCGCTCTGGTGCTCATGGTCGGTGGTGTGATCGGCGCGCAGTTCGGTGCCCGCGCCGGTCAGAAAATCCGCAGCGAGCATTTGCGATTGTTGCTTGGCCTTCTGATTCTGTCTGTCGGAATTCGCTTTGCGATCCAACTGGTCATCACCCCCGATGAACTTTATTCGATCCGCGAAGTGGGGGCCGGCGGATGACGGCATTCATGCGTAGAGCCTTCGTCGCGGCCGTGTTTTTCGCGGCAACAATGGGCATCGCCCACGCCGAAAAGCTGATCGTGTCGGTTTCCAATCATCGCGTCACCGTGACGCCGAATTATTCCGGTGAAGAACTGGTGCTGTTCGGCTCCGTCGAACGCGATGCAAAATCGCTGCCTGAACATACCGACTACGACATCGTCGTGACGGTCAGCGGCCCACGCGCCGACATGGTCACGCGGCGCAAGGAGCGCAAACTCGGAATTTGGGTCAACACGGATTCGCGGGAGTTCATCCAGGTGCCGGCCTATCTCGGCATTTTCTCCAACAGACCTATCGACGCGATCGCGCCGTCCGACGTACAGCGACGCCAGCAGCTTGGACTGGACAATGTCCTGCTTCCGCAGCGTATCGGCCACGACGTTGCGAATGTCGTCGCGAGCGATCGATTCCGTTTCGCATTCATGCGCCTGCGCGGCGAGAACGGACTTTATCGCGAACAAAGCGGTGCGGTGACGTTCCTCACACCCACTTTGTTTCGCACCGGCATCCCGCTGCCGGCGGAAGTCCCAACCGGCACCTACAATATCGAGATTAAATTGCTGGCGGGTGGCAATCTCGTTGCAAGGACTGAGACTGCATTTGAAATCGTCAAGGTCGGCTTCGAGCAGTTCATCGCCAATTCGGCGCGCCAACACGGTCTGTTGTATGGACTTGTGACAGCGTTGATGGCGCTGATGACCGGATGGCTCGCATCCGTGGTTTTCCGGCGCGATTGATACGCGATACGCAATTAAAAGAAAAAGCCCACGAACATTGCGACGACGCAGACAGCCATAACTCCCGTCGAGAGCCATCCCAGCCAATAAAGAGGCCCGCCGATCGTAAACTTGCTCATTACGTCTTTACGGCGTGCCAGAAACATCAGAAGCACCATCACTGGGATCGCCAGAACGCCATTGATGACAGCGCTCCAATAAAGCGCGGAGATCGGGCTGATCGGTGTAAAATTCAAAAGAATGCCGATACCAGCCGACAGTGCCAGCACCGCGTAGAACGATACTGCCTCGCGCGGCTTGCGAGCGAGGCCCACTGTCCACTTGCGTCCTTCGCCGATGGCGTAGGCCGCAGAGCCGGCGAGCACCGGCACTGCGAGCAGTCCGGTGCCGATGATCCCGAGCGCAAAAATAAATTCCGCGAACGCACCGGCAACGGGACGGAGCGCCTCGGCTGCCTGCGCGGATGTCTCGATATCGGTCTTGCCGGTTGCGTGGAGTGTCGCTGCCGCCGTGATGATGATCGAGATCGCGATCAGATTTGAGAATGCCATGCCGACGATGGTATCGACGCGAATCCGATGGAATTCCCTTTCGGCTCCGTAGTGCTTTTCGGCCAGCGGACTCTTTTTGGCGTCGATGCGCTGATCTTCAGCCTCCTGAGAAGTCTGCCAGAAAAACAGATAGGGTGAAATCGTCGTGCCGAGAATAGCCACCAGCGTCGTCAGAAACGCAGATGTCAATTCAATATGTGGAAGTACGACGCCGCGCGCCGCCTCACTCCACGACACTTTTGCAAAAAATAATGCAGCAACATAAGCGAACAGACTTAGCGTCAACCATTTCAGTACCTTGCTGTAGCGTCCGTAGTCGAGAAAAATCTGCGCGACGACCGATACAACGCCAAACACCAGAACGTAGAAAATGCCGGGTCCGCCGATCAGAAGCTTGAGCGCATCTCCCATCGCCGCGAGATCCGCCGCAATGTTGATCGTGTTGGCGATGAACAGAAGTGCGATAATGCAATTGAGAATAACGGGCGGATAGTGGCGGCAGACATTGCCGGCGATGCCGCGACCGGTAATCCGTCCCACCCGGCCTGAGATTTCCTGAATGGCGACCATCAGCGGAAAGGTGAACAACATCGTCCAGCCGATGCCGTAGCCGAGTTGTGCGCCGGCCTGACTGTAAGTGCCGATGCCGGACGGATCGTCGTCGGACGCGCCGGTAATCAGTCCGGGGCCAAGGGCTTTCACAAAGCCGCGCAGACTGAAGGGGTCTTTATGCTTTTCCAAGGTCGGGCTTTGCGCCTTCGCCTTCTTGCCGTGACCCTTCGTCCTATGATGCACGACTCATTCCCCGCAGCCGACTGGCAACAGAGTGATCCCAGTTCCGTTCCACGTCAAAAGCCTAATAACACCGGGCCGCTGAAATCGCGTGAATGCGGCGGTCGCCCAGCACATGTGCCGTAAAATCGAGCGCGCGGAAAATCGCATCGAACGCGGCGTCGCGAATGCTCAAGCCGCCTGTATACGATCCGAAGGCCGGCATCACAGCACGATCGCCGTCTCCCGCAAAGCATCGGCGCTCGACCGAGCGTCCGCGCGTCGAGACCCGCGCTTTCGGATGCAAATGTCCTGCGATCTCGCCCAACGCCCCAGTCGGTTCATGTCGGAAGATGATGCGACCGATGGAGACTTCCTCGGCGACGATGCCGCCGATGTCACGCGGCAAATCCGGATCGTGATTGCCCGAAATCCAGATCCAGTCACGACCTGTCTGCAGAGCCGAAATGGCATCGCTGTCTTCACGCGATAACCGTTCATGTGCGGTGCGATCGTGAAAGCTGTCGCCCAGCGCGACCACTGTCTGTGGATCGTATCGCGCGACCACGTCTTTCAGACGCGCCAGCGTGGCGGCTGTATCGTATGGCGGCAGCAGCACGCCGCGCTCGGCAAAGCTGGAGCCTTTTTCCAGATGCAAGTCCGAGACAATCAGCAGCCGGGCATCTTCCCAATATAATGCGCCCGAAAGATCGGCGACGAAATCGACGCCGAGCACACTGACCGATGCGGCGCGCGCTAGCGGCATAGCTTCCTGATTGTTTTGGTATTGCGCCTCGACCGTCACTGTCTATTCCGTATTTACTAGGGCATCGCTTCTCTGACGAGTTCGTCGGCAGCTTCCGCCAGCAACTCATCCGAGGCTTCGCCATAGACCTGTTCGCGACCGATTTCCAGCATCACCGGCACCGCGAGCGGAGACACCCGCTCAAGTTCCTTATGCGTGATTCGGCCTTTGATTCGCGTCAGCATATCGCTCAACCGGCGAATATCCAGCAGTCCCGTCGCGGCATCCGCGCGCGCCGCACGCAGCAGCATGTGATCGGGCTGATGCTTGCGCAGCACGTCATAGACGAGATCGGTTGAGAACAGCACTTGCCGCCGCGATTTCTCTTCGCCGGTAAAACGCCGCGCGATCAACCCGGAAATTACCGCACAGGTCCGGAACGTCCGTTTCATCAGCGCGGATTCCGCCAGCCATGCTTCAAGATCGTCGCCCAGCATATCGGCATCGAACAGCGCGCCGAGATCGAGGCGTCCGCTGCGAATCAAGGACGACACGTCGCCGAGTCCCCAGACGGCGAGTGCATATTCGTTCGCAACAAAACCCAATGGCTTCGCCCGCGCCCGTTCCAGCCGCCGCGTCAGCAGCATCCCAAGTGTCTGGTGCGCGAGACGACCCTCAAACGGATAGCAAACGAGATAAAATTTATCCGCGCGCGGAAACGTCTCGACGACCATCTCGTTTGGGTCCGGCACACGTGAGAAAGCTGCCTGCAATGAGAGCCACTCCTGCACCTGATCCGGGAGTGCTTTCCATGCGCGTCGATCTGCCAGCAACAGTCGCACGCGCTCGGCGAGATAGGTCGAGAGCGGAAACTTGCCGCCCATATAGGACGGCACCTTGGCATTGGCGTCGTTGGTGCGCGAGACATAGACCTCATCTTCCATCAGTGCTTCGTAACGCACGACCTCGCCGCCGAACACGAAAGTGTCGTTCGGCACCAGACCCTCGATGAAATACTCCTCGATCTGCCCGAGCATGCGCCCGCCGCGCGCAATCGCGCCGGTTGAGCCGGACGATTTGTTGCGGCTGCGTACCAGCTTCACTTTCAGCATCGGTTCTTCGACGATGGTGCCGACATTGAGGCGATAACTCTGCCGGATGCGTGGGTTCGTCACACGCCAGCGACCGTTTTTGTCCTGCTTAATCTTGGCAAAACGCTCGTAGCTTTTTAGCGCGTAACCGCCGGTGGCGACGAAATCGATCACGTCGTCAAAATCCTTACGCGACAAACCCGCATATGGCGCAGCACCCAATACCTCATCGTAAAGTTTGTCGGCGAGAAACGGCTCCCCGCAGGCGCGGCCCAGGACATGCTGCGCCAGCACGTCCAGCGATCCGGCGCGTTGCGCCGGGGTGTCCTGCGCATTCTCCGCAACCGCATCGATGGCGGCGCGGCACTCCAACACCTCGAATCTGTTGGCCGGCACCATCACGGCGCGCGACGGTTCATCAAGGCGATGATTGGCGCGTCCGATCCGTTGCATCAGCCGTGATGCGCCCTTCGGCGCGCCAACGGTAATAACCAGATCGATGTCGCCCCAGTCGATGCCAAGATCGAGCGAGGAGGTACACACCACGCCTCGCAATTTTCCTGCCGCCATTGCGTCCTCGACCTTGCGGCGCTGCGCGACATCGAGCGAGCCGTGATGCAGCGCGATGGCAAGGTTGTCGTCATTCATGCGCCACAGATCCTGAAACAGCATTTCGGCCTGCGCGCGCGTATTGACGAAAATCAGCGAGGTCTTGTTTCTCTTGATGAGGTCGTAAATCTCGCCGAGCGCATGACGTGCCCTGTGGCCGGCCCACGGCAGACGCTCTTTGGTATCGAGCATTTCGACGATGGGCGCTGCACCCGCGTCAGCGATCACAAGATCGGCGATATTTTCGACATCACGCACTTGTGGAACGAGATAGCGCCGCAGATCGTCGGGGAACGCGACCGTTGCGGACAATCCGATTGTCGTGGCCTGCGGCGCGAGCCGCCATAGTCGCGCGAGTCCGAGGGAAAGAAGATCACCGCGCTTCGACGTTACCAGCGCGTGCAATTCATCCAGCACGATTCGTCTCAACGATGAAAATAGAAACGGTGCGTCGTCGGATGACAGCAGCAGCGCGAGTTGTTCGGGCGTTGTCAGCAGAATGTCGGGCGGGTATTTGCGCTGGCGCTGCCGGCGCGAGACGGGCGTATCGCCGGTTCGGGTCTCAACACGGATTGGAAGATTCATGTCCGCAATGGGGCGCTCAAGATTGCGGGCGATGTCCACCGCGAGCGCCTTCAATGGTGAGATATAAAGCGTGTGAAGCCCGCTGCTGCGCGTCACGCCACGGCCGGTGGCTATGGCTTTCGCGGATGGCCGCGAATCTTTCCGCGCGCCCAATTCGACCAGCGTTGGCAAAAACCCCGCCAGCGTTTTTCCGGCACCCGTCGGAGCAATCAGCAATGCCGAACGATTTTCACGCGCCTTTTCAAGCAGGTCGAGTTGGTGGGCGCGTGGCAACCAGCCCCGCGCGGCGAACCAGCGCAGAAAACTGTCTGGAAGCAAATGCTGAGACGATATCGGGTTTTGAGCGTCCACGTCCTACAGGTAAGGCGTCGCGATCCCCCGGTCGAGAGCATGAAAAATGCACTTATTTTCGGAGGGTTAGCCGCCTAAATGCGTCAATTTGGCTCAGTGTGGCTACGCCGCCACAGACGCCAGCCCCGGAAGCCGCTAGCTAATTGACGCAATGCGGATTTTCCCGACACGCCTGACGAGTTTGGTGATCGCTGCGGCTTGGGCCGGCGGCGCTTTCGGCGTGCATGCAACGGATTTGCCCGCGCGCATTTACACCAAGGCACCGCCGCCATCCGCCGTGTTCGATTGGACTGGGGCCTATATTGGCGCAAACGTCGGCGTAGCAGTTGGCGGCGAGGGAAATTCCGCTCTCAGCATTCCGGGCTTTCCGTCTGCCGAAACATTCAATCTCGCATCAGCTGGCGCAGTCGGCGGCATACAGGCCGGTTACAATTATCAGTTCGGCAACTGGGTCGTCGGCGCGGAAACCGATCTGCAGGGCATCGGCAATGAGAAGCACACGAATTGCATTCTCACCTGCAATGGCGTCAACGGCGCCACCGTCAGCCAGGATATATCGTGGTTCGGCACTGTGCGCGCACGCGTTGGATACGCCACTGGACCGATCCTGAATTATTTTACCGGCGGCTTGGCCTATGGTGGGGTGCGTACCAGCGCCACCGAAATTCTCGGCGGCGCTCCAGGAAGCGTTGCTTTCAATCGCACAAAGACCGGTTTCACACTCGGCAGCGGCCTTGAGGCAACCATCGGCGGCAACTGGACCGCGAAGATTGAGTATCTTTACGTCGATCTTGGCAACACAGCGGATGGTTACATTCTCGGTGGCACGCCTCATGTCTTGACCACCGAAGTTCGCGAAAACATTTTCCGCGCTGGCGTCAATTATCGCATCGGCGCGAGCCCCGCCGTTTTTGCCGAAATGCCCGCCGCCGACTGGCGCGGCCTCTACGCCGGCGCGAATGGCGGCTCAGGCATCGCGCGTGACGAGACCACACACAGCATTGTGGGCGCGGGATTCAACAACAGTCTCGATCTGGCACCACGCGGCTTTAACGGCGGCCTTCAGGCCGGTTACAACTGGCAATCCGGCAACTGGGTGTACGGCCTTGAAACAGATTTCCAAGGTTCGACCCAGATTACCGATCGTAGCTGCCTGGACACCTGCACGGCAGCCAACTTCGCGAACTTCCGGCAGAAGCTTGAATGGTTCGGCACGGCGCGCGGCCGCGTCGGTTACGACGTCGGCCCGACATTATTCTATGCCACAGGCGGTCTAGCTTACGGCGGCGTGAAAACGCGTGTGACCGAAAACATCGCCGTGCCTGCTATCAACGGAAGCGCAACCGTTAAAAATGTGCGCACCGGTTACGCCGCCGGTGCCGGCGTTGAAACGCCGCTGGAAGTGTTCGACTGGTTCACGCCGGGCCGATGGACCGTGAAGAGCGAATATCTCTACATGGATCTCGGCAACAGCTCGGATAACTACATCCTCGGCGGTGTGCCGCACACGCTGACGACCAACGAGCAAAATCATATTTTCCGCACCGGCGTAAACTACCGGTTCGATGCGCCGGTCATTGCCAAATACTGATCGCCGCGCGTTCTGTCGCTCATCATTTGCTTGCCGTTACAACAAGACCCGGAACCGGCTCGCCCGCTTCCGTGCGCGTCAATGCGGACGAAATCGCACAGACTGTTAATTTCGCATCGGTGATGACTGAGCGAAGATAGCCAGTGCTGTGCGCATAACGCAGCGACGGACCGAGGATGACGCCGTCACCGCCGTGCATTTCGACTGTAAACGCCATAAGCCCGTTGGATTTCAGCACGCGCGCGGCCTCCTTCAGAAGCGACGCAAGATCGGGGACATACACCACGGCATCGGCCGCGAGAATGAGATTGGCGCTGTCATCGGGCTGAGTCCGCAATCCCTGCAGCATGTCGGTGACGTCAAGCCGCGCGTAAAGCCCGGTCGCCCGCGCCCGCTCGATCATGCCCGGCGACAAATCGACGCCGACAAATTCATCGACCAATGATGCAAATTCGCGCGCAGCCAGTCCCGTGCCACATCCCAGATCGAGCGCGCGCTTAAAATGTGCCGGCAATCTTGCAGCGTGCCGCGCGGCGAGCACCGCCTTCAGCAAGATCTCCGGCCCACGATAATCGAGATCGCCGACAAGTGTTTTGTCGAACTTCGGCGCATACTGATCGAACAATGCGCGCACGTAACCGGGTGGCATATCGGACAAGGCCTCGGCACCGAGCCGCATCAAGCGCAATTTTGCGCCGTGCCTGTCGTCCGGATCGGCATCGCGTGCGCGGCGATAGGCCGCGATTGCAGCATCACGCTCGCCCAACTGCTCACGTAGCTCACCGAGCGAGAACCACGCCGATGCGAAACCCGGTTCGAGTTCTGCGGCTTGCGTCATCAGATCGGCCGCAGCCGCCAGATCGCCGCGCAACTGCAGATCGCGGCCGAAATCGTAGCGGCGGTCGGCAATCAGGTTTCCCGACGACAGGAACAAGGCGACCGGCATGAACTTGACCTGGACCTCTGCAAAGCAAAGCCCGCCAGACCCAAATGGCGCGCGATGTAAACTATATATCCGACATGCGCCCTCAAGACAGCCTCATGTCTGTCGACAACCGGCTTGAGACACTTGAACGGATATTAATCTCCGGTCGCGCAAAACCCTCTCCCGAACCTGTCGACAGCCATTGACGCCAACGAGACGGTTCCCCATCTGCGTGCTATCGTGCAGCCGCACGAACGATTTGGGAGACACCGATGCCGGACGACGTAAAGGAATTGCCAGCCAGAGACGACACCCTGTCGCGCTTTCTCGGCGGTTCGCCATTGGCCGTTGCGCTGCGGCTGGTGTTGCTGTCGGTTCTGGTCGGCGTCGTTCTCGCCGTGATCGGCTTCGATCCGTGGAACATCGTCTATAGCATCCGCCGGCTGTTCGACTGGATCTACAATCTCGGCTTCGATGCGATCAACGGGCTGTGGCGTTACTTCCTGCTCGGCGCGGTCATCGTCGTGCCGATCTGGCTGATCTCCCGGCTGTTCAATTCCCAGCCGCGCCGCTAATTCCTACTAAACAGGCCAAGGCTCCGCTGTGATCGTCGCCGCATCCGCGCCGACGATTTCCGACAGGGAATCGCGGCCTGTCCGCCTCAGCGTGGATAAGAGATCGGTCTTGATGTCATCGACAAGGCCGAGCCCTTTGTAGATCAGCGACGAGTAAAGCTGGATCAGGCTCGCGCCTGCGCGGATTTTCATCAGCGCGGCACCGCCGGTATCGACGCCGCCGACGCCAATCAGCGGAAATGCGCCCTCGGTGCGGACATAGGTTTCCGCCACCATACGCGTGGACAGCCGCAACAATGGACGCCCAGACAACCCGCCTGCCTCCTTAGCACGAAGCCGATCGCGCAGGGTCTCTGGCCGCGACAAAGTCGTGTTGGCCACGATCATGCCATCGACGCCGCGCGAGCGCGCGATGTGAACGACATCGTCAAGCTCCTGCAATGTCAGATCGGGTGCAATCTTCAGAAGCAAGGGCGAATCGCCGGCGTTCTTCCGCACGCGCTCGCGTGCATCGACCACCCGCGCCAGCAAATCGTCCAGTGCAGCAGACTGCTGCAGATCGCGCAGACCCGGCGTGTTGGGCGACGACACGTTGATGGTGAAATAGCTTGCGACCGGCGCGAACAGCTCGATCAGTTTTACGTAGTCGGCAGTGCGGTCCGCCGAGTCCTTGTTCGCCCCGACATTGACACCGACGATACCGCCCAGACGCGCGCGCGTCGCCAGCCTTCGCAATACGGCGTCCGCGCCGTCATTGTTAAAGCCCATGCGGTTGATGACACCCGAATCCTCCTCAAGCCGGAACAATCGCGGCCGCGGATTGCCGCCCTGCGGCTTCGGCGTCACCGAGCCGATTTCGACGAAACCAAATCCCAGCCGCAGCAGGGCGTCGGGGACTTCGGCGTTCTTGTCGAATCCTGCCGCCATGCCGATGGGGTTTGGAAAATTCAGACCGAAAGCGCGCATGGCGAGTTTCGGATCGCCAGGCCGCGCCTTTGCGGGCGGCAACATCCGCAATCCGCCGAGCGCAAGGCGATGGGCGTCCTCAGGATCGAGACGCCGCAGCAGCGGAAGCGTGAACGCATCGAAAGCACGGATCACGGCACAAGCTCCGGAATGACATGCGAGCCGTCGGCACGGCTTTGCAAAGCGAACACATCTCGCACAGCACCAAGATCAAGTTCGCCGTACAGATGCGGAAACAACTCGCCGCCGCGCGACGGCTCCCACTTCAACGCGTCGCCAAGTGCGGCGGCCTCGACCGCAATCAGAAAAAGTCCGGTCTGGCCGGCGAAATGTTTTGCCAGCGTGCCTGCAACCTGTGAGTGCGTGGAAAAATGGATGAAGCCGTCGCGACGGTCATCAGCACTGCCGCGATAGCCGCCCTGCCGCTCAGCTTCACGCCAGACCGGAGCGAGACAAATTTTATAGATCGTGGCTGCGGGCATTCAACTTCATGCTTGTCGTTGAAATTTATCGGGTTTTTCGACGCTCAGGCCATTCCGGTCGCGACCGTATCGGCGCACAGGACGCACATCAAGTGCGGCAAAGACCACGGAGCCGATTGCGAGGATGCCCGATTCAAGGTAATAATTCCTAGCTATTCCAAATCATCCTTGCCCGGTCCGGTCGGCCAGGCTCCAATCCGGCCCACAACATGTTGACTCACGATCAAATCTGGACGGCGCTCGATCGCCTTGCCGCCCGCGCAGGACTTTCACCCTCGGCGCTGGCGAAAAGCGCGGGCCTCGATCCGACGACATTCAACAAATCCAAGCGCATCACCAGCGACGGCCGCGAACGCTGGCCTTCCACCGAGTCCGTCGCCAAAGCACTGGCAGCCACCAGCACATCGGTCGATACATTCGTGCAGTTCATCGAGGACAGCGTCCGCACAGTGCAATCCGTGCCGCTTCTCGGATTCGCCGAAGCCGGCACCGGAGGGTATTTCGACGACGGCGGCTTTCCCGTCGGACGTGGCTGGGATGAGGTCGGGCTTCCGTCCGTGAAAGACGAACACGCCTATGCGTTGAAAATTTCAGGCGATTCGATGAAGCCCGCCTATCGTAACGGCGACGTCATCGTGGTGTCGCCCGCAGCCCCGATCCGCAAGGGCGATCGCGTCGTGGTGAAGACGACGAGCGGCGAAGTCATGGTCAAGGAATTGCGCCGCCGCACCCAGAAGGTGATCGAATTGGCGTCGATCAATCCAAACCACCGCGATCGAACGCTCGACGCCAAGGATGTCGATTGGATCGCGCGGATCGTGTGGGCGAGTCAGTAAACGTTGCCGCAACTGGACATTCTGGACGATCTTTTGCGCCCAAACTTGCGCATCGTATTTTGCGGAACTGCTGCAAGCACAACCTCCGCACAACAGGTGGCCTATTACGCGTACAAGCAAAACAAATTCTGGAAAATCCTCAATGAAACGGGGCTGACAGCAACACAGATCAAGCCCGCGCAATTTGTCCAACTGCTCGACCACCGAATCGGCCTGACCGATTTCATCAAAACGCACTTCGGCATGGATAGCCAAATTCCGCTCGCAACCCAGCGCGCGCAAGGACGCGAACGGCTCCGCCGATCAATCGAACATCATGCGCCACGCATTCTTGCCTTCACCAGTAAAACCGCAGGTCAATCGTTTCTCGGTGGCTTGCGATCGTTTGGAGAACAGGCAGAAATGGTCGGTCGTACCAAAATCTGGATTTTGCCGTCCACCTCAGGGGCCGCCAACGGAAGCTGGAAGCCTGAAGTCTGGCGCGCCCTTGCAGATCACGTTCGCGCGAATCCGGACTAAGCCGCCCGCTTCAGCGCCGCGTCGATCATCGCGATGGCATTCGTCACGCCATACACCGCGACGAACGATCCGAAGCGCGGGCCCTTTTCCTGGCCGAGCAGCACCTGATACAGCATGTTGAACCAGTCGAGCGAAACGCCGGGACGTCCATCCTTGCCCTTCTTCACGGTGTCGAGGAACGGTCCGCGGCGGCCGATTTCATAGACCACATTCTGGATGTCTTCGGCTGAGGCGTCTGGCGGCAATTGCGCCAGCGCGTTGCGCAGATCGCCAAGAGCCACGCGCTCGCTATCCGTCGGCTCACGAAATTTTTTCGTTGGTGCAACGAAGTCACGATAATAATTGATCGCATACCCAACCAGCGCATCCAGCTTCGGATGCGTCTTCGGCGTGACGCCCGGACGATAGCGGCCGATGAAGCCCCACAATGTCTCGGCATTTTCCGCATTCGACGACGACACCAACGTCAACAGTAATTGAAACGTGACCGGCATGTCGGCCGGCTGGGGGATGTCCCGCGTGAATATGCCAGACCGGATTGCTCAGACGCTGCTTGCCGTCTTGCCGCGGATAACCATCGAGGAATTGCTGATAGTCGTCGACGTTGCGCGGGATGACATCGAAATGCAGCCGCTTCGCCGCCTTCGGCTCGCGATACATGAACAACGACAGCGATTCCGGCGACGCATAGCGCAGCCACTCGTCGATGGTCAGACCGTTGCCCTTCGACTTGGAAATCTTCTGGCCTTTGTCGTCGAGAAACAGTTCGTAATTAAATCCCTCCGGCGGATTGCCGCCGAGCGCCGTGCAGATTTTCGTAGACAGCTTCACCGAGTCGATGAGATCTTTGCCGGCCATTTCGTAATCGACGCCGAGCGCGATCCAGCGCATCGCCCAATCCGGCTTCCACTGCAGTTTGCAATGTCCGCCCGTGACCGGAAGCGTGATGCGCTCCTCGGTATCGGGATCGTCATACGAGACCGTGCCTGCCTTCTTGTCATGCGCGACGATCGGCACCTGCAGCACAACGCCTGTGCGCGGTGAAATAGGAAGGAACGGCGAATAGCTCGCGGCACGCTCCTCGCGCAGCGACGGCAGCATGATCGCCATCACCTTGTCGATGTTCTCCAACACTTTCAGCAGCGTCGCGTCGAAGCGACCCGACTTGTAATACTGCGTCGAACTGGCGAACTCATAATCGAAGCCGAACGCATCGAGAAATGCCCGCAGCCGCGCATTGTTGTGTTCGCCGAAACTCGGATGCGTGCCGAACGGGTCCGGCACCTGTGTCAGCGGCTTGCCGAGATGCGGCTCGATGATGTCTTTGTTCGGAACGTTGTCGGGAATCTTGCGCAGACCGTCCATGTCGTCCGAGAACGTCAGCAGCTTGGTCTTGATCTTGTCGTCGGTGAGCACGCGAAACGCATGGCGCACCATCGTGGTGCGCGCGACTTCGCCGAACGTGCCGATATGCGGCAGGCCCGAGGGACCGTAACCGGTCTCGAACAGCACTTCGTCCTTCGGCTTTTTCTTAAGCCGCGCGACGATCGCTTTTGCCTGCTCGAACGGCCACGCATTGGACTGTTCGGCAAGCGCGCGCAGATCGGACGGGTTCATGCCGTCCAAACTGGCTGTCTGCGTTACCGGCATTTCAGTCATCAAACGTCTCCGCGCGTTTCTTCTTATCGGGGGCCAACGGCATTAGAACGGGCTGACGGAAAAATAGCGCAGCCACAAATCCGTATAGCGGCCTTTTTCCCAAAGCCGGAACATCGCCCAATTGAGCGCCTGACGCAGCACATCGTTGCCGCGCCTCACGCCGATGCCGACACCTTCGCCGAAAAACCGGCTCTCCACAAAAGGTCCGCCGCTGAATGCACAACAATCGGCCGAGTCGGTGCCGTTAATCCAGAACGCAAGCGAAATGGCGTCGCCGAATATCAGATCGACTTCACTGCGCCGCAGCGCCAACCGCAGCGTCTCGTCGTTCGGAAGGCTGACAATTTGTGCATCTGTGAACTGCGACTTCAAATAGGCTTCATGGGCAGAGCCGGCGACAGCGCCGACTTTCTTCCCTTCAAGAAGTTCGGGACGAACCTCCGGCAGCACCGCGTCACGCCGGGACACGAAACGCGCAGGCGCACGGTAATACGGATCGCTGAAATCGAGTTTGGTGCGCAGCTCCGGCGTCACCGCCATTGAGGCAATGATGGCATCGCCGCGGTTGCTGTTGATCGCATCCACCAGCGTTTCAAACCTGCGCATCTGAATGGTGCAAGTCACCTTGATCTCTTCGCAGATCAGCCGCGCCAGATCGACATTGAAGCCGGCAGGATTGCCGTCCGGCCCGGTAAAGTTGAACGGCGGATAGTCCGTCTCGGTCAAAAATCGGATCACCGTCAGACGGCTGAGATCGGGCCGGTCTGGCCGGCGTCGCGGATCCCAAAATCCCGGCACGGCCTGTGGGGCGGAAATCTGCGGGGCCGGCACGGTGTCCTGCGCCACCGTAATCTTTGGAGAGACTGCGAACGCCAGCATTGCGACAAGCCAAATGGCCGACGCGCCGGTTGCACGAAGGCGGCCGCGCAATCGCTTATTGTGGGTCGAAACAATCTGTGGTTGCATTATCGCAAGCTTCCGGGTGGTGCGTCTTATAGACCATCCGATGCCGGTGGCGAGTACCGTTTGTTGCGTGGGGTGGCGGTCGAATGGCCGTGGGGGGCCGGGCATTTGCGCGGAATGCAAGGGTCATCGAGCCGCCGCAACATGCGGGCTCGACAAAACCCGTGCGCTCGATTGCAACCGTCGTCTCCAGTTTCCTTGGCATTTCGCGGTCGGATAACAACAATCCTCCACGGTATCGCGCGCCCGGTCCTGCGCGAGAACTCGACTGCCTCAGGGGTGTCCTTGCTCCAGCAATCATACAGGCGGCGGAAAAACGGGGCATGGAGACCGGTATCGGCGCCGATCAGGTGCTGATCGGATGGGGCACGATCGGTGAGGAAGATTATCTCCGCCGTTTCGCACGTCACACCGGGTTGGCGTTCGCGACATTTTCTGATCTCGATCGCTCCGACTGCCTCCTGAACGACGCCAGACTTCCCGACGCCGCGCGTCACGGCATCATACCGGTCGCGCGCGATGGCACGCGGCAATACATCTTTGCACCCCGAGGTTACGCCAGCCGCCGGATCGCAAAACTTATTTCCCGTTATCCTTCTCTCGGGGATCGGACGAGAATTACCACCAGCGCGCGACTCAGTGAATTTCTGGAACGCGAGGCCGGCGGCGTGCTCGGGCATCTTGCGGCAGAAGGGCTTGCGGAAAACTTCTTCGACCTGTCGGCTGCCCCAATTCCGGTTTGGCGCTCGCCCTTTATGTCGTTTGTGCGCCACGCCTCGCGGCTGGTGATCTTTACGGCGCTCTTTGTATTGATGCCGTCATTCGTATTGGAAGCCACCAGCATCGTTCTGGCGTTCTGGTTCTTGCTGTTCACAAGCCTGCGGCTTGCGGGAAGCTTCGCGCCGCGAAAATCCCGAAGACGCTTATACCGACTGCACGACGATCAACTGCCAGTTTATACAATTATCGCTGCCCTCTACCGCGAAGCGCGATCGGTCGCGCCACTGATGCGGTTTATCGATGCGCTCGACTATCTCCGCGAAAAACTCGATATCAAAATCGTCATCGAGCCGAACGACATGCAAACCCGCGCGGCAATCCTGCGGCTCGGCGCGATGCCGCATGTGCAGGTGATGATTGCGCCCAACATCGGTCCGCAGACAAAGCCCAAGGCCTTGAACTGTGCGCTGCAATTCGCACGCGGGACATTCATAACCGTATTCGACGCCGAAGACCGGCCGGAGCCCAATCAGCTTCGCGAAGCGCTCGACATATTCAGGTCGCATGACGATGACGTCGCCTGCGCCCAAGCCAGCCTCTGTATCGACAACACCTCCGATAGCTGGCTGGCAAGAATGTTCACTGCGGAATATGCCGGGCAGTTCGACGTTTTCCTTTAGGGCTTTTCCACCTTTGAAATGCCGCTTCCGCTCGGCGGATCGTCGAACCATTTTCGCACATCGGTACTGCGCGACGTCGGCGGCTGGGACCCCTATAACGTCACCGAGGATGCCGACCTTGGCTTTCGGCTTGCGCGCTTCAATTATCGCAGCGTGATGTTTCCATCGACCACCTACGAGGAAGCACCCGCGCGATTTGGCGCATGGTTACGCCAGCGTTCACGATGGATGAAGGGCTGGATGCAAACATGGAGTGTGCATATGCGCTCACCGTTGCGGCTGTTGCGCGACGCTGGGGCGCGCAGTTTCTTCGCGCTCAATATCATCGTGGGCGGCAATGTTCTGACGGCACTGGCTCACCCAATCCTGCTTGGGGACGTCGCATTGCGGACAATCAGGCCGCTATTCGACAGCGATGCGCCATCTTTCCTGAACAGCCAGTTCGCGAGCCTTCATATCGCAACAATC
>JAYVYQ010000101.1:0-9894 GCA_043784125.1 Afipia sp. | reverse complement strand
GCGGGAGAGCTCGTCTCGTTCGCTGAGGAAAACGGGGTCGAAAATGCCAGCACCATGCGCAAGCAGGAGCTGATGTTCGCCATTCTCAAACAGCTTGCGATCGCGGAGACCGACATCATCGGCGAAGGCGTCGTTGAAGTTCTCTCTGACGGCTTTGGCTTCTTGCGATCCTGGGACGCCAACTACCTCCCCGGCCCCGACGACATTTATGTCTCGCCCTCGCAAATCCGCCGCTTCGGATTGCGCACGGGCGACACCATCGAAGGCCATATTCGCTCCCCGAAGGAAGGCGAGCGCTATTTCGCGCTGTTGAAGGTCAACACGCTGAATTTCGAAGACCCGGAGAAATCCAAGCACAAGGTCAATTTTGACAACCTCACGCCGCTGTTTCCGGACGAGCGCTTTCGTCTTGAACTGGACGATCCGACGCGAAAAGATCTGTCGGCCCGCGTCATCGACATTGTGGCGCCGATCGGCAAAGGCCAGCGCGCGTTGATCGTGGCGCCGCCCCGCACGGGCAAGACCGTGCTGATGCAGAACATCGCGCATTCGATCACGGCCAATCATCCGGAATGTTTTTTGATCGTGCTTCTGATCGATGAACGCCCGGAAGAAGTCACCGACATGCAGCGTTCGGTAAAGGGCGAAGTGGTCTCGTCCACCTTCGACGAGCCGGCCTCGCGCCACGTTCAGGTCGCCGAAATGGTGATCGAGAAAGCCAAGCGCTTGGTCGAGCACGGCCGCGACGTTGTCATTCTGCTGGATTCGATCACCCGCCTCGGACGTGCCTATAACACCGTCGTACCAAGCTCCGGCAAGGTTCTGACCGGCGGTGTCGATGCCAATGCGCTGCAGCGCCCGAAGCGTTTCTTCGGTGCCGCACGTAATATCGAGGAAGGCGGATCGCTGACGATCATTGCGACTGCGCTGGTCGATACCGGCAGTCGCATGGACGAAGTGATCTTTGAAGAGTTCAAAGGCACCGGCAACTCGGAATTGATTCTCGACCGCAAGGTGTCCGACAAGCGCACTTTCCCGGCGATCGACATCGCGCGCTCCGGCACCCGCAAGGAAGAGCTCATCACCGATCCGCTGCTGCTCAAGAAGATGTATGTGCTGCGCCGCATCCTCAATCCGATGGGCACGATGGACGCCATCGACTTCCTGCTCGACAAGCTCCGCAACACCAAGAACAACGCGGAGTTCTTCGAGAGCATGAATACGTAACGCGGCTTGCCGCTGACTTTGTAATTGCACATCATGCCCCGCCTCGCGCGGGGCATTTTGTTTTGAGAGGATTTCCGAATGACGCCGGATGGAAAGCCGCTTCCGCATTGGACGCCTCGCCCGATTCCGCCGCGAAAGATCCTCGACGGACGTTATGCGCGGCTTGAGTCGCTCGATCCCAAGAAGCAAGGTGACGATCTAGTCGAGGCGTTCAAGACGACCGATCCGAATTCCTGGACCTATCTGTTTCACGGCCCGTTCGCCGATGACGCCGGACTTCGCCAGTGGCTTGCCGACTCTGCTGTCACCGCCGGAAATGTTTGCTATGCGATCATCGATCTGGCGACGGGCCGCGCCGCCGGCATTGCGTCCTACATGCGGATGGATCCTGCCAACGGCGCGATCGAAGTCGGCAGTATTCACTATTCGGACAAACTCAAGCAGACCCGCGCCTCAACCGAAGCGATGTTTCTGATGATGCGCCATGTGTTCGACGATCTCGGCTATCGCCGCTACGAATGGAAATGCAATTCGTTCAACGAACCATCACGCCGCACGGCGCTGCGGCTTGGATTTTTGTTCGAAGGAATTTTTCGCAACCGCATGGTCGTCAAAGGCCACAGCCGCGACACCGCCTGGTTTGCGATCACCGATGATGACTGGCCGAAGCTGAAAGCGGCTTACGGAAAATGGCTGGCGCCCGACAATTTCGATTCGAGCGGGAAGCAGCGGCTGTCGCTGTCGTCGCTGATCGAAGCCGCCGTTTCGTGAGACGAAAATTCGCCGCGAGCGGGCGAGGGCGGAGAATCGGCGACATCACAGTCTCGCCATTCGATTCCAAGTCGGTCAGTTTTCCGTCACCTTTTAGCCTTTGCGCATATTGTTGGGGTACAACATGATTTATGCTGCACCCGGAGCCTGCAGCAATTTAAGAATTCGTTAGGCTTTTCCTTGTGTTGGAGAAGTTCACCCGACAAAAAGAGCAATGAATTCTCGCGACCAGACCATCTTTGCGCTGTCGTCGGGCCGCCCGCCTGCGGCGATTGCGATTGTTCGGGTGTCGGGTCCGCAGGCGCGAACAGCACTCGAAAAACTGTTCGGAAAAATACCCGCGCCGCGCACCGTTCACGTCGCGACGCTGCGCGATTTGGATGGCAACGCCATCGACGAAGCAGTCGCGTTGTTTTTCCCGGCACCACACTCAGCGACCGGCGAAGATATCGCCGAATTTCAGATTCACGGTGGCCGTGCGGTGATCGCCGCGCTGTTTGACGCGCTCGGAAAAATCGAGGGCCTGCGTCCGGCGGCGCCCGGCGAATTCACGCGCCGCGCATTCGAGAACGGCAAGCTCGATCTCACCGAGGCCGAAGGCCTTGATGATCTCATTCATGCCGACACCGATCGTCAGCGCCGCCAGGCGTTGCGGCAACTCAAAGGCTTGCTCGGCGAAAAAGCCAACAGCTGGCGCCGGCAGATCATCGAAGCCTCCGCGCTGATCGAGGCCGGAATCGATTTCTCCGACGAGGGCGATGTGTCGGCCGAATTGGTCGCGCCTGCGCTGAAGAAAATTTCCGCGCTGAAAACCGAAATTGAAGAAACCCTTGCAGCACAGGCACAAAGTGAACGTCTGCGCGACGGGCTCGTGGTCGCAATCGCAGGTCCGCCGAATGCGGGCAAATCGACATTGCTCAATCGTCTCGCGCGCCGCGAAGCCGCGATCGTGTCGCCGCATGCCGGCACCACGCGCGATGTCATTGAAGTGCATCTCGATCTCGATGGTTATCCGGTCACGCTGATTGACACGGCCGGCATTCGCGACACGCACGATCCGGTCGAACAGGAAGGTGTGCGCCGCGCGCGCGAACGCACACGCACTGCGGATCTCGTGCTGTGGCTCGTCGATGCGGGTGAGGCTGTGCCGCCGGAAATTGACGGTGAGTTGAAGGACGTGCCGATCTGGATCGCGCGCAACAAGATCGACATTGCGAGCGCTGCTGCGACGTTACCGAAATCGGGCGGCGAGATTTTTGATATTTCCGCCTCGCGCGGCGACGGCGTGCAGGAGCTGGTCGCGCGATTGATTTCATTTGCGCAGGAATTTTTTGGCTCGGGCGAAAGCGGGCTTATTAGCCGTGCGCGGCATAGGGCTTTACTGCGCGAAACGGCCGATTCGCTGAATAAGGCAATGAAAACAGCAGGCAAGGGCGACGAATTGCTCGCCGAACATCTCCGAATTGCAATTCATTCTTTAGGGCGACTGACCGGACGGGTCGATGTCGAGGATATTCTGGACGTAATTTTCCGCGAATTCTGCATTGGAAAATAAATCCGCGATTGTTTCACGTGAAACACGCGCGTCCTTGAACTTGTTTCACGTGAAACATCGCTTTCGTCTTTGAGCATCCGCTTTGAGGCGATAGAACGCGCCACATGAAAAATTCTTTCGACGTCATCGTGATTGGAGGCGGCCACGCCGGCTGTGAAGCTGCGGCGGCGTCTGCACGCATAGGCGCGAAGACCGCTTTGGTGACGCATAAATTTTCGACCATCGGGGCGATGTCCTGCAATCCAGCAATCGGTGGATTGGGGAAGGGACATCTGGTCCGCGAAGTTGATGCGCTGGACGGTCTGATGGGCCGCGTTGCCGATCAGGGCGGCATCCAGTTTCGCGTTCTCAATCGGCGGAAAGGCCCAGCTGTGCGCGGGCCACGCGCGCAGATCGATCGCAAGCTCTATGCGGCGGCGATGCAGACCGCGATCCGCGAGACGGTGAATCTTTCGGTGATCGAGGGGGAGGCCGACGAACTGCTTCTCGACGCCGGCAAGATTCGCGGCATCCGCCTTGGTGATGGCAGCGAGATCTCCGCAGGCGCTGTGGTCATCACCACCGGCACATTCCTCCGAGGCCTGATCCATCTCGGTGAAAAGAACTGGCCTGCGGGCCGGATCGATGAAGCGCCCGCGCTGGGGCTATCGAAGTCGTTCGAGCAGGCCGGGTTTACTCTGGGCCGTCTCAAGACTGGCACGCCGCCGCGCTTGGATGGTTCGACCATCGACTGGAGCGCCGTGGAGATGCAACCGGGCGACGATCCTATCGAGCCGTTTTCGGTGATGACGGATCGCATCACGACGCAGCAAATCGAATGCGGCATTACGCGAACCACCAACGCGACGCACGACATCATCCGCGCCAATGTGCATCGCTCGCCGATGTATTCGGGTCAGATCACAAGCTCAGGGCCACGCTATTGCCCGTCCATCGAGGACAAGATCGTTCGCTTCGGCGACCGTGACGGGCATCAAATCTTCCTTGAACCGGAAGGACTCGACGACACCAGCGTTTATCCGAACGGCATTTCGACCTCGCTGCCGGAAGACGTTCAGCAGGCCATTCTGACATCGATCCCCGGTCTCGAAAATGTGCGGATGGTGCGGCCCGGATACGCCATTGAATACGACCACGTCGATCCGCGCGAACTCGATCCGACGCTGCAAACCAAGCGGATTCCGGGGCTTTTCCTAGCGGGACAGATCAACGGCACCACAGGCTACGAAGAGGCTGCGGCGCAGGGGCTTGTGGGCGGTCTGAATGCCGCTTTGCTGGCCTCTGGCGGCTCTCCGGTGATCTTTGATCGCGCAGACGGGTATCTGGGTGTCATGATCGACGACCTCACCTCTCGCGGTATCAGCGAGCCCTATCGGATGTTCACCTCGCGCGCTGAATATCGCCTCACGCTGCGCGCCGACAACGCCGATCAGCGCCTCACGGATCGGGGCATTGCGCTGGGCTGCGTCGGCGCCGAGCGGAAATTGTTTCACGTGAAACGCATCGCCGCGCTGAGTGACGCGAAGTCGCTGTCGAAGTCGCTGTCGATCACACCCAATGAAGCTGGGAAGCACGGACTCATCCTCAATCGCGACGGACAACGGCGGACGGCGTTTGAATTGCTGGCCTATCCGGACGTGAGCTGGGAGCAAGTGTCGTCGATCTGGCCTCAACTGAATGAGATCGAGCCGGTCATCGCGACCCATCTGGAAATCGACGCCAAATACGACGTCTATCTCTCGCGCCAGGCGGCCGATGTGGATGCATTCCGCCGCGATGAGAGCCTCGTGCTGACCGATGTGGATTATTCAGCCGTGCCGGGACTGTCGAACGAGGCGCGCCAGAAGCTCGAAACACATCGTCCGCGCACCATCGGACAAGCCGGCCGCATCGAGGCGATGACGCCTGCGGCATTGGCCATTCTGGCGGCCTATCTGCGACGGCAGGCGCGCAAGCCTGGTTCAGTTGCGCCCGCGTCAATTTCGGCCTGACGGGCGACGCCCGTGGCGAAGTCCCCCCAATTCTCACGTGAAGATAAAGCTGCAGCGTTGCGGCTTACGCCTGTTTCACGTGAAACAGAAGCGCGGCTGGATCTCTTCATCGCGCTGCTCGGCGAATGGCAGGCGAAAACAAATCTGATGGCGGCGTCCGAACTGCCGCGAATCTGGACCCGGCATATCGCCGACTCGCTTCAGCTTTTGAGCCTCGCGCCGTCCGGAAAATCCTGGGTCGATCTCGGGAGTGGCGGCGGCTTTCCGGGCATCGTGCTGGCCTGTGTGCTGGCAGAGAAAGAAAACGCGAAAGTCGAACTCGTGGAGCGCAACGTCAAGAAAGCTGCGTTTCTGCGCGAGGCACTCCGGATCACCAAAGCCCCCGGCGCGGTTCATCTGTCGAGCATCGAGGATTATGTGGATAGGTCGAGCGGTCCGGTCGATTGCGTGACAGCACGCGCGGTCGCTCCACTACATTTGCTTTTGGGCTACGCTGAACCACTTGTGAAACGCGGTGCAAAAGCGTTGTTTCCAAAGGGCCAAGATGTAGAGGCCGAATTGACGGAAGCTACTAAATATTGGAAGATTGAACCACTTCTGCATCCGAGCCGCACGGGCGGTGACGGATGCATCGTCGAAATCGACGCTATCGAGCGGCAAACGGTTCAATCGCCGTAACAGGGTATGGGGGTCACGTGCATGATCGGAATTGATGGAATTTTTCAGGGCGAAGGCGGCGGCGCGGCTCACGAGGCCGGCCATCCTCGCATTCTCGCGCTGGCCAACCAGAAGGGCGGCGTTGGCAAGACCACGACTGCAATCAATCTCGGCACCGCATTGGCCGCCATCGGCGAGCGCGTGCTGATTGTCGATCTAGATCCGCAGGGCAATGCGTCGACCGGCCTCGGCATCGACCGCCGCAATCGCAACTGCTCGACCTATGACGTGCTGATCGGCGAAGCGAAACTGCGCGACGCGATCATGCCGACCGCGGTGCCGCGTCTGCACATCGCATCGTCCACGATGGATCTGTCGGGACTCGAACTTGAACTCGGCTCGACTCGCGATCGCGCGTTTCGTCTGCGCACCGCCCTGGCCGATCTCAACACCGGCGATTCCGAAAACGATTACACCTACGTGCTGGTCGATTGCCCGCCGTCGCTCAACCTCATCACCGTCAACGCGATGGCTGCGGCGCATGCGATCCTCGTTCCATTGCAGTGTGAATTTTTCGCGCTCGAAGGATTGTCGCAACTTCTGCAGACGGTCGAGCAGGTTCGCACCACGCTCAATCCAACGCTGACAATTCACGGCATCGTTCTGACCATGTTCGACGCACGTAATAATTTGTCGAACCAGGTCGTCGCCGATGTGCGCCAGTTCATGGGCAAGAAAGTTTACGACACCATGATCCCGCGCAATGTGCGTATCTCGGAAGCGCCGTCCTACGGAAAGCCGGTTCTTGTTTACGATCTCAAATGCATCGGCAGCGAGGCTTACCTCAAGCTCGCCACCGAAGTGATTCAGCGCGAGCGCGAATTGCGCACGCACTAGGTCGATGCAGTCAGGATTGTGACGGGAGGCTTGCGTTGAGTCGTGTGAGTGCAAGGGAGACGGCGATGGCCGACGAAGCGCGTTCGCGATTGGGCCGGGGTCTTGCCAGCCTGATCGGCGATGTCGGCGGCGAGGCGGCTCATGTGGATCGGCCGAACCGCGCGCAGCGCCGCGTGCCGATCGAATTTCTGAAAGCCAATCCGCGCAATCCGCGCCGGACATTTTCCGACGACGAACTCAACGAACTGTCGGCGTCGATCAAACAGCATGGCGTGATCCAGCCCATCGTGGTGCGGCCGGTCAAAGGCAATGCTGACCGCTTTGAGATCATCGCCGGCGAACGCCGCTGGCGTGCGTCGCAGCGCGCGGGCCTTCATGATGTGCCGATCGTCACCGTCGATGTGAACGATAGCGACGCGCTTGAAATCGCGATCATCGAGAACGTGCAGCGTTCGGACCTGAACGCAATGGAAGAAGCGCAGGGCTATCACGCGCTCGTCGCAGAATTCAAACGCAGCCAGGACGACATCGCCAAGATCGTCGGCAAGAGCCGCAGCCATGTCGCCAACATGATGCGGCTGACGAAGCTGCCGGACGGCGTGCAGAAATTTATCGCCGAGGGCAAATTGTCCGCCGGTCATGCGCGCGCGCTGATCGGTGTTCCGGACGCCGCCGCCGCTGCAAAAAGAATTGTCGATGAGGGCATGACCGTGCGTCAGGCCGAAGCGCTTGCGCATGATGAGGGCGTGCCGCAACGCAAGCCGCAGAAATCGCGCGGCGGCAAAGCGACCAAAGCCAAAGACCCGGATACGATTGCGCTCGAGCGGCGTGTCAGCGATGTGCTCGGATTGAAAGTCAACGTCGAGCACCGCAATCCCGGCGGCGCGGTGCAGATCAAATACCGCGACCTCGATCAGCTCGACGAAATTCTGCGGCGCCTCGAATCCGGCCGCAAATAGGGCGTTTCTTGAATTAGCTGCGGCGACGTGAGTTGACCGCAATCGCCAGCAGGGCGCGCTGCGCAATTGTGTCCGCGAGCGCTGATTGCTTGCGCATCTCAAGCACGGCTTCGGCCAATTGCGCGATGATCTTCAAAAGCCGATCCGCGCTCGAGTTGCGCAACGCGGTCTCGACCAGCGGCTTGCGTGAAAAATGCAGACGCGGAAACCCGCTCTCTACCACGTCGGATTCCATCCGGCCTTCATCGACCGATAGTCGCGCTTTGTGCAAGGCCGCCGCCTGACGCTGCGCCGACATGAGAATTGCATTCGGATTGATCCCGGACGCGATGGCCTTGGCGAATGCTTTCTCGACATCCGCGGGACGCCCCGCAAACGCGTTGTCCACGATGGGATCGAGCGCCAATCCGGATGCGTCGGTGACGATGGCCGCAATATCATCCAGCGTAATGTCGGTCTTGCCGTGCGCGTAAAGCGCGAGCTTTCGGACTTCGTTGCGCGAAGCCTGCCGGTCGCCGCCGAGCAACGATGCAAGCGTAGCCCGCGCATCGGGCGCGATCTTCAATTGAGAGGCGCGAAGTTCGTCATCGATCAGGCGTTCGAGATCGCGCACGCCGTCGGCGTAGCAGGCAATCGCAACGGCGGACTTCGCCTTCTCGCACGCTTTGCGCAGCGGCGCGTCGGGCCGCAACTCGCCGGCCTCGATGACGATGCGACAATCCTTGGGATTCATCTCCGCGAGGGTGTCGATGCCCGATGCGAAACTTTTTCCGCCGGCCCGAATCCGGATGGCCCGGCGTCCGCCGAACAGCGGCACCGTCATGGCTTCATCCACCAGCCGCGATGGCTCCGATGCGAGTTCATCGCCGTCGAGCCTGACAAGCGAAAACGGATCGCTCGGATCGTCGACGGCAGACGCCATCAGCGCATCGGCGCGTTCGCGCACCAGGCCGGCGTCGGGACCGTAAAGAAGGATGATGGGACGGGCCGGGTCGGGCTTGGCCAGGAATGCGTCGATGTCTCGTCCGCGAAGCGCGACCACGTTTCGATCTACGTCCCCGCCGCGAAGAATGACGCCAGCCGCTGATTGATATTTTCGGCGATCACCTTGGCCGCGCGATCTTCTGCATCGCGCAATCCGCGCGAGCGGGCGAAGCGCTGGGTCTGTCCCGGAATATCGTAAGACACGCGCGAGAACGTCGAGCCGGTCAGCACCGTCTTGTCGGTGATGTTGTCTTTCAACTCGTAGGTGGCATTGATGCCGTAGTTCTCGGTATCGGCCAGCGCGGTATTCGGATCGATGATGACCGAAAGGCGCGTCGTGGAGAGACGCATCAAAAGACGATGCGTGGGCGGTCCGCCGACGGCGGCGCCATACATGCTGAACATCAGCGCGTTGCGAATCTCGAGGCCGACACGCGCCTCACGCGAACCGTTCGGCAGATTCAGCGGCGGGACTTCGACGCCCTGCAGCTTATCGCGCAGCCCCGGCGTTCCGTTCGGACCGCGCTCGGCATACATCGGCTGAAAGCACCCGGCGGTTGCTGCGGCCAGTGCTGCCACGGCGACGAGCCGGACTGCTATGCGCTTATCAAACCACGACATTTACGATCCTCTGCGGAACGACGATGACCTTTTTGGGGGCCATGCCGTCCAGCGCCGATTTTACCGCATCGAGGGTTAAAACGGCAGCCTCAATTTCCTGAGTTGAGGCATTTCGGTCCACCGTGACATCCCCG
This sequence comes from Afipia sp., assembly GCA_043784125.1. Taxonomy (GTDB): domain Bacteria; phylum Pseudomonadota; class Alphaproteobacteria; order Rhizobiales; family Xanthobacteraceae; genus Afipia. The sequence goes on along the minus strand of JAYVYQ010000101.1, from coordinate 98 downwards.
CGTTTCTTGCCGTTAACCTGCACTGGGAGCGTAATTGTGTCATCGACCAGCAGGCTGGCCTCGATTTCCGGCCACTGTGCCTCGGAAACCAGCCCTTT
>JAYVYQ010000100.1:0-34866 GCA_043784125.1 Afipia sp. | reverse complement strand
TACGAGATAACCGGCGCGTCCCCGGAATGTCGCAAGCCAGTCCATACCGGCTGTCGTGCCGACGGTCGCGACGACCGGCACCGGCGGAGCGCCGCCGTTATTGAGACCGGGATTGAGCGATGATGCGTTTCCGCCTCGGGTGAGGCGCAGATGCAGATAGCTGACATCCGCTTCGATGCCGTAGATCGCGCGATCAAGACGCCAGTTATAGCCTCCGACGATGCCGCCGGTGAAAGCCGCATCCGTTTTCGATCCGCTCGCGGTCGCGCTGAGCAGCGCACCGTTTTCCGGATAGTGCGTTGGATCGCAGAGGAAACCCGCAAAAGAGCAATCGATGGCGTTGTTCAAAGAGCTATGCCCGATCCCGGCGCCCACGACGAGACCGGCATAGGCTCCGCTCCATGGGTCGCTTTGTACGACGACCGCCGGCGGAACACGCGCGACGCGCGGCCGGTCCTGCGCGAAAACGGGCGCCGCGGCGCATACGAAAGCGCAGGCTGCGGCGAGCAGTTTGCGAAAAGAAGTCCCCATGTCGATATGTGTAGCCCAGCCCGGACGGCGACGCTAAGCGAATCGCCGCATCCGGTGGAATACTCACATGTTCAGCACGCGCCCGTAAGCATCCAGCACCGCTTCCTTCATGGTTTCCGAAATCGTCGGATGCGGGAATATCGTGTGGAACAGTTCTTCTTCCGTCGTTTCCAGATTCATCGCGACGACGAAGCCTTGAATCAACTCAGTGACTTCGGAGCCGACCATGTGGGCGCCGAGAAGCTGCCCGGTCTTCTTGTCGAAGATCACTTTGACCATGCCCTGATCCTCGCCCTGCGCGATGGCCTTGCCGTTGCCGACGAATGGAAAACGCCCGACGCGAATATCCTTGCCCGCCTCCTTGGCTTTCGCTTCGGTGAGACCCACCGACGCGATCTGCGGATGACAGTAAGTGCAGCCGGGGATCAGTAGTTTGTCCATCGGATGCGGATGCATGCCCTTGATCGCCTCGACGCAGATCACGCCTTCATGCTCGGCCTTATGGGCGAGCATCGGCGGGCCTGCGACATCGCCGATGGCGTATATGCCGGCGACATTGGTCTTGCCGGTGCCGTCGATGACGATACAGCCGCGCTCGGTTTTCACGCCGAGTTTTTCCAGTCCGAAGCCTTCGATATTGCCGACGACGCCGACAGCCGAGATCACGCGGTCGACTTCCATCGTCACCGGTTTCTTGCCGTCGTCGATGGTGGCGATCACGCTGTCGCCTTTCTTCTCGAGCTTGGTCACCTTGGTGTTGGCAAGAACCTTGATGCCTTGCTTCTCGAACTGCTTGCGCGCGAAGCCCGCGATCTCGGCGTCCTCAACAGGCAAAATCTGCGGCAGCACTTCGACCACCGTCACCTCCGCGCCCATGGTGCGGTAGAACGACGCGAACTCGATGCCGATGGCGCCCGAGCCGACGACCAGCAGCGACTTCGGCATCTTGTCGGGGTTCATCGCCTCGAAATAGGTCCACACCAGTTTCTTGTCGGGCTCCAGTCCCGGCAGCACGCGTGGCCGCGCCCCGGTCGCGACGATGATGTGTTTGGCTTGATAGCTCCCCTCACGCAGCGCGCCCTTCGGCGCTTCGGCTTGCGTTTTCTTCACCGTGAATTTGCCGCCGCCGTCGAGATTGGCCTCGCCCCAGATGATCGTGATCTTGTTCTTGTTCATGAGAAATTCGACGCCGCCATTGAGGCGCTTCACCACGCCGCGCGAGCGCGCGATCACCGCCTTCACATCGAACGACACATTGTCGGCGGACAGTCCGTAATCCTTGGCGTGCTGCATGTAGTGATAAATTTCCGCCGAGCGCAGCAGCGCCTTGGTCGGAATGCAACCCCAGTTATTGCAGATGCCGCCGAGATACGCCTTCTCGACAATCGCGGTCTTGAAGCCGAGTTGCGCGGCACGGATCGCGGTGACGTAGCCGCCGGGGCCGGAGCCGATCACCACGACGTCGAAGGATGTGTCAGCCATTGTTTTTCGCTCCGCTCGCCGCTTGGTTGTATTTGCGGCGCTGTCTCATCAGCAATAATTTCCGGATTCCGAACTCAGTCAGGCCAATTGCGCCAAGGATTTCCAGCGCGCGGATGGCGAGAGACAGTCCGAGCCTGTGCGCCGAGGGATCGGCGGCGCTCAAGGCGTTGTAGACGATCTCCAGCCCAAGCGGATTGAGCGTGACGACGGCCGCAATCGACAGCGTGATCCACGGCCATGATGTTTCGACTTTCATGATCGCACCCAGCCGAAGCGTCACACCACCATCATCACGGGATTTTCGATCAGCTTGCGGAACGCACTGAGAAGCTGCGCGCCGAGCGCGCCGTCCATCGCGCGGTGATCGCAGGTCAGCGTGACGCTCATGATGTTGGCGATCTCGCTCTTGCCGTTACGCACGACCGCGCGTTCCTCGCTCACACCGACGGCGAGGATCGAGGACTGCGGCGGGTTAATGACAGCGGTGAACTGCTTGATGCCGTACATGCCCAAATTGGACACGGCGGTCGAGCCGCCCTGATATTCTTCAGGCTTCAACTTACGCGCCTTGGCGCGCGCGGCGAGGTCTTTCATCTCGGCGGAAATCTGCGACACGGTTTTGATATGTGCGTTGCGGATGATCGGCGTGATGAGGCCGGTCGGAATCGACACCGCCACCGACACATCCGAGACCTTGTGATGCAGCATCGCCTCGTCGGTCCATGTCACATTGGCGTTCGGCACACGCTGCAGCGCCATCGCCAGCGCCTTGATGATGAAGTCGTTGACCGAGAGCTTGTAGAGCGGCTTGCCGCTATCGTCCTTGGGCGCGGTGGCGTTGATCTCCTCGCGCGCGGCGACGAGCCTGCCGATGTCGCAATCGGTCGTCAGATAATATTGCGGAATGTCGCGATCCGATGCCGACAGACGCGCCGCAATCGTCTTGCGCATGGAGTCGTGCGGGATCGCTTCGTAAGCATCGTCCTTGAACAGCGCGCGGATCTGCTTGTCGCTTGGACCGACTGCGGGAGCGGATGCGCCGCCCACCGCGGGCGCTTTCAATCCGCCACCGGATTTTGCCTGATCGACATCGCGCGCAACCACGCGGCCATGTGGGCCTGAGCCGTTGATGCGCGAGATTTCGATGCCGGCGTCTTTCGCCAGACGACGTGCGAGCGGCGAGGAGAATGTGCGCGTGTCCGCGCCGCCTTGAGGCGTCGGGCTGCTCGCAGCGATGTTGCCGCCTTTGTAAGCCGTCGCCAAAGACGCGGATGGTTTCGGTGCCGTCGCGGCTTGAGGCGCAGGTGCTGCAGCTTTCGGCGCATCGGCTTTCGCAGTCGCCGATGCTCCTCCCGCTCCTGCCGCCTTCACGTCTTCGCCGTCACCGGCCAGAACCGCGATGATGTTGTTGACCGGCACGTCCTGCGTTCCCGCCGGCACCAGAATTTTCGCCAGCGTGCCTTCATCGGTAGCTTCGACTTCCATCGTCGCCTTGTCGGTTTCAATTTCCGCGATGACGTCGCCGGATTTGACCTTGTCGCCCTCTTTCTTGAGCCACTTGGCGAGGTTGCCCTTTTCCATCGTGGGCGACAGCGCAGGCATCAGGATGTTGATCGGCATGATGGACCTCAGCGCTTACAAGGATATTTCTGGGCAAGAAATTTTCGGGTCGCGACCGCGACAAGGTCTTTCGGCGTGGTGGTCTTGACGGCTTCTTCAACGTCATTCGACAATTGCGCGAACAGGATTTCGGCGCGCGCCGCGCGAATGTCGGACGGCAGACAGAACTTGTCGCCCTCTTTATCAATGAGGCCATCAAGCAATCCGTTGATGTATTCGCGGTACGCGACCTTGGCCCATGCGCTTTCGCCGGGCCGCACCGATGCGGCCTTCAATGTCGCAAGCCGCGCCACATCCATTGGCGCTGCGGCCAATTGCTGGGCGAATGCCGGAGGGCTCATTTGCATCGTCACGACCCACATCAAAACAAAAACGGCGCGCATCAGCGATACGACACCGCTTTGGCGGCGGCGACCACCTCGGCAACCGTCGGCAACGCGAGCTTTTCGAGATTGGCTGCATACGGCATCGGCACGTCCTTGCCCGACACCCGCGCGACCGGCGCATCGAGATAATCGAACGCATGCTCCATGATGCGCGCCGCGATCTCTGCCCCGACGCCTGATTGCTGCCAGCCTTCCTCGACCACGACGCAGCGTCCGGTTTTCTTCACGGAGGCGATGATGGTGTCGGTGTCCATCGGGCGCAGCGTGCGCAGATCGATCACCTCGGCTTCGATATTTTCTTTCGCAAGTTCCTCGGCAGCCTTGATCGCATAGGTCATGGCGTGTGACCACGCGATCAGCGTGACGTGATTGCCCGCGCGCACGATGCGCGCCTTGCCGATAGGCACAACATAATCGTCGAGCTTCGGCACATCGCCGATCTGGCCGTAGAGAATTTCGTTCTCAAGAAAAATGACGGGGTTGGGATCGCGGATCGCGGCCTTGAGCAATCCCTTGTAGTCGGCAGCCGAGAATGGCGCGACGACCTTGAGACCGGGAATCTGGGAGTACCACGCCGAGTAATCCTGGCTGTGCTGGGCGGCGACGCGGGCTGCCGCGCCATTCGGTCCACGGAACACGATGGAGCAACCCATCTGGCCGCCGGACATGTAAAGCGTTTTCGCCGCGGAGTTGATGATGTGGTCGATCGCCTGCATGGCGAAGTTGAACGTCATGAATTCGATGATGGGTTTCAGCCCCGACATCGCAGCACCAACGCCGACGCCCGCAAAGCCGTGTTCGGTGATTGGCGTGTCGATCACGCGCTTCGGACCGAACTCCTGCAACAACCCTTGCGTGACTTTATACGCGCCCTGATATTCGGCGACTTCCTCGCCCATCACGAACACGTCCTTGTCGCGACGCATTTCTTCCGCCATCGCGTCGCGCAATGCTTCGCGCACTGTCGTCTTCACCATCTCGGTGCCGGGCGGCACTTCGGGATCGGGCTCGACGGCAGCCGCAGGCGCGGCGACAGGTTTGGGATCGCTGATCTGTGGCTTGCCCTCGCCGACCGGCGCGCGGCATTCCGCGACTTCTTCTGAAACAGGCGCGGCCTTCTTGGGCGCCGCAGGTGCTTTGCCCAAATCAGCGGCGCTTTCGCCATCGGCCAGAATGGTTGCAATCGGCGTGTTCACCGCGACGTCATTGGTGCCTTCCGCGACGAGAATTTTGCCGAGCGTGCCTTCGTCGGTCGCCTCGACTTCCATCGTCGCCTTGTCGGTTTCAATCTCGGCGATGACGTCGCCGGACTTGATGGCCTCGCCTTCCTTCTTCAGCCATTTGGAAAGGTTGCCCTTCTCCATCGTCGGCGAAAGTGCGGGCATCAGAATTTGAATCGGCATGGTCGCTCCGGAATCTTATCGATAAATGTCGGTGTAAAGCTCCGACACGTCGGGCTCCGGCGTACTTTGAGCGAAATCGGCGGATGCGTTGACGATCTCGCGCACATCGGCGTCGATCTTTTTCAAATCCGCTTCGGACACTTTCAATTCAAGCAGGCGATTGCGGACCTGCTCGATGGGGTCCTGATCGTGGCGGACCTTGTCGACTTCCTCGCGCGTGCGATATTTCGCGGGGTCCGACATCGAGTGGCCGCGATAACGATAGGTCTGCATTTCGAGAATGAACGGACCGTTGCCTTCGCGGCACCATGTCACCGCGCGGTCGCCTGCGGCTTTCACCGCGCGCACGTCCATGCCGTCGACCTGCTCGCCCGGAATGTTGAACGAAATGCCGCGCTTGGAAAAATCCGTCTGCGCGCTTGCGCGCGTCACTGAGGTACCCATCGCGTAGCGGTTGTTCTCGACGATGTAGATGCATGGCAGCTTCCACAGCTCCGCCATGTTGAAGCTCTCATACACCTGCCCCTGATTGGCAGCACCATCGCCGAAATAAGCGAGCGAGACATGGTCGTTGCCGCGATAGGAGTTGGCGAAGGCGAGGCCTGTGCCAAGCGATACCTGCGCGCCGACGATGCCGTGGCCGCCGTAGAAATTCTTCTCCTTGCTGAACATGTGCATGGAGCCGCCCTTGCCACGCGAATAGCCGGCGGCGCGTCCGGTGAGTTCGGCCATCACGCCTTTCGGGTCCATGCCGCAGGCGAGCATGTGGCCGTGGTCGCGGTAGCCAGTGATGACCTGATCGCCGTCCTTCAGCGCCATCTGCATGCCGACCACGATGGCTTCCTGGCCGATGTAAAGATGACAAAACCCGCCGATGGCGCCCATGCCGTAGAGCTGACCGGCCTTTTCCTCAAACCGCCGGATCAGCATCATCTCGCGAAACGCGGCCAGTTCCTGATCCTTGGTGAAGGAGAGCTTGGCAACGTTGCGGCTACTATTGCCTGCTTCTTGTGCGGAGGGTTTCTTCGCGAGAGCCGAATTCTTCTGAGAAGACATGGACGATCCGGGTGAGAGAGCTTTCAATCTCTCTACCCCAACTCCCAACAGCTTGAAAGGATTGCGTGTGCAACGCCCATGTGCGGCATTTTGCAGCGCAGCGACGCGAAACTTATGTGACCGAAATCATATGATTTTTGAAATTAGAAGCCGCCGCGCGCCGCGCGTCAGTTCGAGCCGATCATCTTCACGAGATCGCGCTTATCGACGTAGTCGAGCTGATAGCGTGCCCGCTCATCGAGCATATCCGGATCGACGCTTGAGGACCGCAGCAGCGCGACGCGCTTGTCGGCGGTCACCCGCTCGACTTTCAGCCGCGCCAGTTCAGCCGTGAGGGTGACGATTTCCTGATCGAGTTCGACGCGGGCGTTGAGACCGTATTTGCCGGTATAGGCATTGACGCCGAAATACGTGATGATGGCGGCCGCGATCGCATAAAGCGCAAGGCCGGTCATGACTGCTTTGAGGCGCGCACGCGATACCATGCGCCATTGATGCAACGGGCCGGTTAATTTGCGGCTAACGGACGGGCCGCAGCCTACCCGAACACCTCGTCATTGTGTTCACCGAGTCTTGGCGCGCCAGCATGCGGATGCGGGCGTTTGCCGTCGAAAGTGATTGGCAATCCCACCACCGGAAGGTCACTCCCCGGCAGCGTGCGCAGAATGTCGTTTGATTTGAACTGCTCGGTTTCCTGCAACTCGGCGATGGTGTTGACCGGTTGGCTCGGAACGCCAGCTTTGGCAAACAGCGCGATCCATTCGGCGCGCGGCTTGGTTTTCAAAATCGGGATCATTGCCGAAATAAGCGCGTCGCGATTATCGAAGCGATTGCGCCCAGTCTTGAAACGCGGATCGTCGCACCATTGCGGATGCCCCATCACAACCGCGCACTTATGAAACAGCCGGTCATACCCCGCTGCGATCACCAGCGGGCGATCCGCCGTCTCGAACACCTGATACGGCACGATGGTTGGTGTCGCAGCCCCGGTGCGGTTCGAGAGTTCCTGCGTCACGTGATAGCTCGCCAAGGATGTGTCGACCCATGAGGCGGCGCTATCGAGCAATGAGGTGTCGATCACGCAGCCCTTGCCGGTGACGTGGCGCTGCTGAAGTGCGGCCAGCGCGCCGATCACGCACCATTGCGCGGTCGCCTTGTCGTTGATCGCAGGCGCGCAGAATGTCGGCGGGTCTTCGTGACGTCCGGTCTGCATCATCACGCCGGAGAATGCCTGCAGCAGCGGATCGAATCCAGGCGCCTTCGAGAGCGGACCTGTCGGACCGAATGCCCAGATCGAGCAATAGATCAATCGCGGATTGATCGCGAGCATATGTTGCGGCCCGACGCCGAGGTCGTTGACGACGCCTGAGCGCAGATTCTGAATCAGGATGTCGGTGTCACGCACCAATGTCTTGAGTTTTTCGACATCGGCGGCGTTCTTCATGTCGAGCGTCACCGAGCGCTTGTTGCGGTTGGTGACGTGAAACATGATCGAGGAGTCTTCGATGAAGGGCGGACCCCAGCCGCGCGCGTCGTCGCCGCCGTCCGGCTTCTCGATCTTGATGACGTCCGCGCCCATGTCGGCCAAAATCGCGCCCGCAACGGGACCAGCTAGCGCCTGCCCGATCTCAATCACTTTAATTCCGGCGAGTGGGCCGCTCATGCGCGCTTCCCGATTTGTTTTATGACAGCGCCTTCAGCGCAGACTTTTTAGTGCAGACTTGCCCGCATATTTCGCCTGCGATCCGAGCTGCTGTTCGATGCGCAGCAATTGATTGTATTTCGCCGTGCGATCCGCGCGCGCGAGTGAGCCGGTTTTGATCTGCCCGCAATTGGTCGCAACCGCCAGATCCGCAATCGTCGAATCTTCCGTCTCGCCGGAACGATGCGACATCACGGCGGTGTAGCCCGCCTTGTGCGCCATCTCGACGGCGGCAAGCGTCTCGGTCAGCGTGCCGATCTGGTTGACTTTAATCAGAATGGAATTGGCGCGACCCGCCTTGATGCCTTCTTCAAGGCGCGTCACGTTGGTGACGAACAGATCGTCGCCGACAAGCTGGCACTTCGCGCCGATCAGATCGGTGAGCTGTTTCCAGCCGTCCATGTCGTCTTCCGACATGCCGTCTTCGATGGAGACGATGGGATATTTTTTTACGAGTTCGGCGAGATATTTCGCCTGCTCGGCAATGGAGCGGGTTTTCTTCTCGCCTTCATAGACGTATTTGCCGTCCTTGAAAAATTCGGTCGAGGCACAATCCAGCGCCAGCATCACGTCATCGCCAGCCTTGTAGCCAGCCTTCGCAATCGCGCCCATCACGAAATCGAGCGCCGCGTCCGCCGATGGCAGATTCGGTGCGAAGCCGCCCTCGTCGCCGACGTTCGTGTTGTGACCCGCCTTCTTCAACTCAGACTTCAGCGTGTGGAAAATTTCAGCGCCGCAACGCAGCCCTTCCGAGAAAGTTTTGGCACCAACCGGCATCACCATGATTTCCTGGAAGTCGATTGGATTGTCGGCATGCACGCCGCCATTGATGATGTTCATCATCGGCACCGGCAGCAGCCGCGCGCTCGTTCCGCCGACGTAACGATACAGCGGCATGTCGAGCGATTCAGCCGATGCCTTCGCAATCGCCAGCGATACGCCGAGAATGGCGTTGGCGCCGAGACGCTTCTTGTTCGGCGTGCCGTCGAGGCCGATCATCACTTCGTCGATCTGCACTTGTTGCTCGGCGTCCATGCCGCCGATGGCGTCGAAGATTTCGGTGTTGACGGCTTCGACCGCTTTCAGCACGCCCTTGCCGGCGTAGCGCTTCTTGTCGCCGTCGCGCAACTCAACCGCCTCATGCGCGCCGGTCGACGCGCCCGACGGCACAGCGGCGCGGCCCATCGCACCGTCTTCCAGCACAACATCGACTTCGACGGTCGGATTGCCGCGGCTATCGAGAATTTCGCGGCCGATAATGTCGACGATGGCTGTCATGTGCGCCTCTCAAAGCTGACGGATTCGGAAGTTGGGGTGCTTCTACAGCATGGTTCGGACGCCGAAAAGGCCAACAGAGCGTGACGCGGATGCGCGAATTGGCTATCAGATTGCCACGGAGACACCATGTCGAAAAAGCCAGCAAAAACGCCCCCGAAACCCACGCTGCAACTCGGTCATCGGGTGCGCACGCCCTCTTCGCCCGACACCGCGAAAATCGACCGCGTTCCCAATCCGCATGCAGACGCGGAATATCTGGTGCGTTTCGCGGCGCCCGAATTCACGACGCTTTGCCCGATCACCGGCCAGCCGGACTTCGCGCATCTGGTGATCGACTATGTGCCGGGCCAATGGCTGGTCGAATCCAAATCGTTGAAGCTGTATCTGGCGAGCTTCCGCAATCATGGCGGCTTTCACGAGGGCTGCACGCTCGACATCGGCAAGCGTCTCGCGCGCGAGATCAAACCGAAATGGCTGCGCATCGGCGGCTACTGGTATCCGCGCGGTGGCATGCCCATCGACGTGTTCTGGCAGACCGGAAAATTGCCGAATGGCGTGTGGGTGCCGGATCAGGGCGTCGCGCCGTATCGCGGGAGAGGTTAGAAGTCGACCATCTCGTCGACTTCACCGGGCCGGCGATGCAGCAGATGGGCTGCGATAATTCCCAGCGCGAGGATCGCAGCCGCGCTCAATAAGAGAGTCGCGATCTTGCCGAAATGATCGAGTTCGTAGCCATAGACGATCGGCCCGACCGCCTGCCCTAGAAAAAAGAAGAACGCATGCAGCGACAGCGCCGAGGCGCGCGCTTCGGGTGCAAGATCGCTGGAGAACACCTGCAGCGATCCGTGCAGCGAATAGAACCCCCACCCCATGAAGAACACAGCCATCGCCTGAATTTCCCAGCGCGGGCCGAATGCGACAATGATGAACTGCAACGCCACCACCGCCGCGCCGCCGATCATCAATGCCTTGGAGCCGAATTTCGGCAGCATCCGCGATACGCTCATCGTGTAGAGCAAGCCGCCGACCGCAAAGGCTGCGATGACGACACCGGGGATCGACGCGCGGGTCTCGCCCAGTTCAAACAAAAATGCCGCAACGAATGAAAACAATCCGAGCACCAGCGCGCCTTCGATGAACACTGCCGTGAAACAGACACGCGCATTGGGATTGGTGAGGATGGTCGCATAGCCGCGCTTCAATCCGGCGAAGTTCATACCACTGGGCTTGCTCACCACGCCGCCGCGACGAAATCCGATCATCACTGCACCGGACGCCGCAATGATGATCGCGCCCAGCACCGCCAGCACGCCGCGCCAGCCGAGAAAATCGGCAATGATGCCGGCGGCGGTCGCGCCCAGAAGATTGCCCGTCATCGCGCCCGCCAAGATACGACCGAGCGCGACTTGTCTTTGTGAGGTGGGCACCAGATCGCTGGCCAATCCCATCGCAACCGGAAATGTCCCGCCCGCCGCAATGCCGACGAGAATGCGCGAGACGAACAGCATCTGAAACGACGTTGCGAGCGCGCCAAGCACACAGGCGGCGCCCAGCAGCGCGAGGCACAGGATCATCAGCCGCGATTTGCCGTAGATGTCGGCGAACGCGCCCAAGATCGGTTGCGCGACCGCAAACGACAGCGCGACCGCCGACGAAAGACTGGCCGCTGTCGCGATGGTCACGGCGAATTCTCCCGCCACCAGCGGCAACACCGGATCCATCGAGCGCGACGACAATGCCGCTGCGAATGTCGTGGCCGCGATGACATTGAGAATGGGAAGCATCGTGCGATGCCGCGTTGGGTTCGCGGACCTTTTTGGTTGTTATGATTTTCTTTTGGCGAGGGCGTCGAAGGCCATCAGGTTTTTGACCAGCGCCTCGAAATCTTTCAGCGGCACCATGTTGGGTCCGTCAGATGGCGCGTTGTCAGGATCGGGATGGGTTTCGATGAACACGCCGGCGACGCCGACAGCGACTGCTGCGCGCGCCAAGACGGGAACGAATTCGCGCTCACCGCCGGATGACGCACCCTTGCCGCCCGGCTGCTGCACCGAATGGGTGGCGTCAAAAATCACCGGCGCGCCAGTGGTGCGCGCGAGAATAGGAAGCGCGCGCATATCGCTTACGAGAGTATTGTAGCCGAACGACGCGCCGCGCTCCGTCACCAGCACATTGGCGTTGCCCGCGCCCGTCACTTTGGCCACGACATTCGCCATGTCCCACGGCGCGAGGAACTGGCCCTTCTTGACGTTGACAACCTTGCCGGTTTTGGCCGCCGCAATCAGCAGATCGGTCTGACGCGAGAGGAACGCCGGAATTTGCAAGATGTCGACGACTTCGGCGACGCGCGCGCATTGGTCGATCTCATGGACATCGGTCAGCACCGGCAGTTTCAGCGAGGACTTTATCTCAGCAAATATGGGCAGCGCTGCGTCGAGGCCCATGCCGCGCACGCCCGATGCGCTGGTGCGGTTGGCCTTGTCGAACGACGTTTTATAAACGAGCCCGATGCCGAGACGCGCCGCGATCTCTTTCAGCGCGCTCGCCGTCTCAAGGGCATGCGCTCGGCTCTCCAATTGACACGGCCCCGCGATCACCGCCATCGGCAGCGCATTGCCGAATTTCACGGAGCCCGCAGAGACAATCGGTGCTGCTGCAATCTTGGCGTTCAAGAAAATTCCTTCCGGATTCGGTTCGACCATGCAGCCCGCACGGCGGCGGATCAAGCCTTGATCGGCTCCTCGAATATCAGGGTTGCGCCGAAAGCCGCCTCCGGCTTCACCACCAGACGCCCGATATGCCGATGCGACGCGATTCCGTTCGCCTTGAAGATGCGCTCGACGGCATCGAGGTCGGGTGCGGCCAGCCGCAAGCCTTCCAGCGTCGCGCCCGTGCGCTCGACCTTCGGCACGACGCCGAACTGATCCTGAACGGCGGTCGCTTCCAGAATCTCGACGTCGCCGCGCGGCGTGGCCGCGCTCACGCCCAATGAACTGGAATGCAACTCGCGCGCACCGGTTACGCCACCGAGAAAAATATGATGGTCGGTCGGATTGTCGGCGACCAGAATAGCGCCGAGCACGCCGCTTGCGCCATTCGCGTGCTGCTGCAGTTCCTTTTTGTAGAACATCGACGCATCACGATGCTGGATCGCGAAGAAGCCGGTGTGCGGCGATAGCTCATCGCGCGCAAACGCCAGCGTGAACCCCACCGTGACGGTCTTTCCGTCCGGCAATTTCGCCTCGCGTGAAAACGGCAGCGCATTTGAGGCACCGATGCCGCGCTGTTTGAAATCCGCGACATCGGCTTCAATGTTTTTGCTCTCCAGCGCCAGCATCGAGAAGCCGTCGCCGCGCGCGATGGCTTGTTGATTGGCGATGCCAAAAACTTTCGCCAGCCCCTCGGCTTGGGATTCTTTTTGGAGTTTCTCCGGCTCGCCGACGGTCAACACCTCGATAAAGAATCCCGGAAACTGCACGATATGATTATGCGTGCCCCATGGATGGATGTTGCGCGCGCTGACGGTGAAGCCCGCGCGGCGATAAAACTCCGCCGCCGCGTCAAGATCGCGCACCGCATGGACGATATGGTCGAGACCGCGCGCCATGAAAATTTATCCTGCCTGCCCTACTTCACCGACGAGAAGGATGTCGGCTGCAGAAGCTGGCTGTGGACGTTGGCGATGATCTGCCCGTCCTTCTCGGTCTCCGCGCGCGCCGCGAGCCATGCCGGATCGGACATGAAGGCCGTCCATTTTGTTTCACGCTCGGCCATCGAGTCCCAGCGCAGGAAATATGTCAGTTCCTGGTTCGAGTCGCCGATCACCGTGGTGAAGAAGCCCGCCTGCTTGATGCCGTGTTTTTCCCACAGCTTCAGCGTCATAGTGTCGAAGCGCTTGAGCAAATTCGGCAGACGGCCGGGAATGCAATGATAGACGCGCATTTCGAGAATCATGAGCAAGGCTCCATCTTCAAGGCTCACGCGAAATCGTTGCGATGGACTTCGCTGTGGCCGCGACGATCTGGTATAGTGGCTTGGTTGCCATCTAATCAAGCGCGGGTGACGCATCCGCGACACGCCGGGAGAGAATTGATGCGAGCCATGCTGCTTTGCATAATTGTCGCATGCGCCGGTGCGGCGTCTGCGCAATCGCCAAGCGTCGTCAATCGCGGAGCCGCTGATGTTTCGGTGGGCGGGCATGAAGCCGCGCGACAGGGTGACGCCACCAGCAATGCCGGCGTGATCGTTCAGGGCTCCAGCAACGTCATGATCAACGGCAAGCCGGCGGCGATTGCGGGCGGCAGGACCGATTGCGGCGGCGTGGTCACAGGAAACAGCAAGGGCGTGTTCATCAACGGCAAGCCGATGGTGACGAATGGCGATCTCGCTTCGGGATGTCCGGGCAAATAGCGATCAGACCAGCCGGCTCTGCACCACCGCCGCCTGCACGAAAGATGCGAACAGCGGATGCGGCTCGAACGGCCGCGATTTCAGTTCGGGGTGATACTGTACGCCGATGAACCACGGATGATTCTCGTATTCGACGATCTCCGGCAGCACGCCGTCGGGCGACAATCCCGAGAAGCGCAGACCGTGCTGTTCAAGCCGGTCCTTGTAGGCAGTGTTTACTTCGTAGCGATGGCGATGACGCTCTGAAATCGTCAGCGCGCCGCCATAGACGTCCGATACGCGGCTGCCCTTCTTGAGCGAAGCGGGATAGGCGCCGAGCCGCATGGTGCCGCCGAGATCGCCCGCCTTGTTGCGCTTCTCAAGCTCGTTGCCGCGCAGCCATTCTGTCATCAGGCCGACGACGGGTTCTTTGGTCGCGCCGAATTCGGTGGAGTTGGCGTCCGCGATGCCGACCAGATTGCGCGCCGCTTCAATGACCGCCATCTGCATGCCGAAACAGATTCCGAAATAAGGAACATTGCGCTCACGGGCAAATTGCGCCGCCTTGATCTTGCCTTCCGCGCCACGCTGGCCGAAGCCGCCGGGCACGAGAATGCCGTTGACGTGTTCGAGGAACGGCGCGGGGTCCTCGTTCTCGAACACTTCGGATTCGATCCAGTCGAGATTGACCTTCACTTTGTTGGCGATGCCGCCATGCGACAGCGCCTCGGTCAGCGATTTGTACGCATCCTTCATGCCGGTGTATTTGCCGACGATGGCGATGGTCACCTCGCCTTCCGGATGGCGCACGCGCTCGTTGATGACATGCCACGAGTCGAGTGACGGCGGCTTGACGTTGAGGATGCCAAACGACGCCAGCACTTCGTCGTCCAGCCCTGCCGCGTGATACGCCTCCGGCACCGCGTAGATGTTGTCGACGTCGCGCGCTTCGATGACGGCGGTCTCGCGCACGTTGCAGAACAAAGCTAATTTACGTCGTTCTTCCTTCGGGATTTCACGGTCGGTACGACACAGAAGAATGTCCGGCTGAATGCCGATCGAGCGCAATTCCTTGACGGAGTGCTGCGTGGGTTTTGTTTTCAGCTCGCCCGCGCTGGGAATGAACGGCAGCAGCGTGAGGTGAATGTAGATCACGTCGCCGCGCGGCAGATCGTTCTTCACCTGGCGGATCGCCTCGAAGAACGGCAGGCCTTCGATGTCGCCCACCGTGCCGCCGACTTCGCAGAGTACGAAATCATAGCCGTCATTGCCGTTGAGGATGAAATCCTTGATCGCATTGGTGACGTGCGGGATCACCTGAATCGTCGCGCCGAGATAATCGCCGCGCCGCTCCTTGGTCAGAATGTCCTGATAGATGCGTCCCGTCGTGATGTTGTCGGCTTTGGTGGCGGGACGCCCCGTGAAGCGCTCGTAATGGCCGAGATCGAGATCGGTTTCCGCACCGTCATCGGTCACAAACACTTCGCCGTGCTGGTACGGCGACATCGTCCCGGGATCGAGATTCAAATAGGGATCGAGTTTGCGCAGGCGAACCTTGTAGCCACGCGACTGCAACAGCGCACCGAGTGCGGCTGAAGCCAGACCTTTGCCGAGCGAGGAGACCACGCCGCCGGTGATGAAAATATACCGCGCCATGGGAGCCAACCTTTAACGCCAAGCGCGCGATTCGCAAAACGAATCGCGCGTTGCATGCAGTTAATTTCTACGCTGTGGGGCACTTTGATTTATGTGCGGAGTCAGCAAATTGGAAGCGCTGCTTCGTGCATGCACGTAGGTACTTCATGCATGGCTGCAGGTCGCAACGCGATTGCGCGCGTTATTTCGACTGCGGCGCCTGCGGACCGGACGGCGCAACCGGTGCCGCCGGTGCATCCGGCTTTTTCAGCGAGTCCAGCAGATTGCCCGGAGCGTTCGATGGCGCGCCAGGTGCCGAAAGCGGCGCGGGACTCGAATTGATGATCGACGACGGCCTTTTGTCGTAGCCAGCCAGCCACGCGAGCAGGAGGCTGGTGATGAAGAAACCGGCCGCCAGAACAGCTGTGGTTCGGGTGAGAAGGTTGGTCGTGCCCCGGTTCGACATGAAGCCGCCGGCACCGCCTCCGCCGCCACCGATTCCGAGGCCACCGCCTTCGGAGCGCTGCAGCAGCACCACGCCGATCAGGCTGGCGACAAGCATGAGATGAATGACGACAATAACGGTCTGCATCGGGGCCTTCCGTCGCAAACGCCCGTGGCCTTACGAATCGGCAGCACAGAAGTTTACGGGGGTTGAAGTTGCGGGGTCTCTACACGATTGGGGATGCGATTGCCACCCCGGCGCAGCCCTTTGGCCGCCGCTCATTTGCCGATCTAGGGATAGGCCGCCGCAATCGCTAGGAAGTCGGACGCTTTCAGGCTGGCACCACCGACCAGCGCACCGTCCACATTGGCGACACTCATCAGTTCAGCAGCGTTCGATGCCTTCACCGAGCCGCCATAAAGGATCCGAATGGCCTCGCCGTCTTTGTTAAAGCATTGCTTTAAACTACTCCTGATAAGTCCATGAACAACCTCAACATCCTTTGAGGTGGGCGTGAGCCCGGTACCGATCGCCCAGACCGGCTCATAGGCGATCACCAGATTGGCCGCCGTGGCCCCGTCCGGCACCGACCCTTTGAGCTGTCCGCCCACAATATCGAGGGTCTTTCCGGCGTCGCGCTGGGCCTGTGTCTCACCCACGCAGACGATAGCGATGAGACCCGCCCGCCACGCGGCCTCCGCTTTAGCCCGCACGATGGCATCGGTCTCGCCATGATCGGCACGGCGCTCGGAATGGCCAACAATGACGGTTGTGGCGCCCGCATCAGCCAGCATTTCGGCGGACAAATCGCCGGTATGAGCGCCGGACGCGTTCATGTGGCAATCCTGCGCCCCAATGGCGACTTTGGAGCCGATCACGACGGCAGCCGAACTGAACAGCAGCGTCGCCGGCGGACAGATCAGAAGGTCGGCCTTGCGCCAGACTGCGGCTGCGCCCTGCGCGATGGCGCCAAGTTCGCCGAGCGACGCCTTGAGGCCGTTCATTTTCCAGTTGCCCGCGATCAGCGGTCGGCGTCCTTCGGTCATCGGTTCTCTCGCAGGCACAATCGTGCTTTCGGGCTAACAGACGCCCTCGCCAAATGCCAGTTTCGCAAGGTTTTTTGCAGGCTATTTCCACATCGCCGCACTGGGCCATGCTCCGATGGGCATGATCTGATCCGAAAACCGGTCCCCACTTTTCGGAATCATGCCGTTAACCGCGCCGATGCGTCGCCCTTTGCGCGGTTGCTAGGCAACCCTCACCTCTTTATATGTTGGCCGAACAATGTGGTAACGCTTCTCAGCGCCACCCTCCCGCTCACTCAAAACATCAAGTTGGACCCATGCTCCGAGGAATGCGCAAAGCCTCATCGAATTGGCTCGGCAAGTCGGTGATGGTCGTCATGTTCAGTGTCCTGATCGTCTCCTTCGGCGTCTGGGGCATCGCCGACGTGTTCAAGGGCAGCAGTCGATCCGAAGTCGCCAAGGTCGGCGACACTGAAATCAGCGCCGATCAGTTCCGCAATATCTACACCGACCGGCTGCAGCAGCTTGGGCGTCAGTTCGGCCGTCCGCTGTCGAGCGAGCAGGCACGCGCGTTCGGCCTCGATCGTCAGGTCCTGCAGCAGGTCGTGGCCGAAACCGCGCTCGACCAGCAGAGCAAGCGCATGGGGCTTGGGCAGTCCGACGCCGATGTGGTGCGCGCGATTTCCAGCGATCCGAATTTCGCCGGCCTCGACGGCAAGTTCGATGCGGGCCGCTTCGCCGGCACCATTCGCAACTTCGGATTTACCGAAGCGCGCTACATCGCCGAACAACGCCGCGTATCGCTGCGCCGTCAGATCACCGGCACCATCACCGATGGACTCGCGCCGACCAAGACGCAGCTGGAGGCGCTGATCCGTTTCCAGAACGAACAGCGCGCCGCGCAATATTTCATTCTCACATCCGCACAGGCCGGCAAGATCGATCCGCCCACGCCGGAAGCGCTCGCGGCCTATTTCGAGGACCGCAAGCAACTGTTCCGCGCGCCCGAATATCGCAAGATCGCAGTCCTCACGCTGACGCCCGCCGATATCGCCAAGACCATCACGGTGTCGGATGACGACGCGAAGAAGGAATTCGAGGGCAAGCGCGAGACCTACAACACGCCGGAAAAGCGCCAGGTGCTGCAGATCACCTTCCCCAATGCGGATGACGCAAAGGCGGCGCGCGCCAAGATCGACAGCGGCACATCGTTCGAGGATCTCGCGAAACAGCGAGATCTCAAGCCTGCTGACATGGATCTGGGTCTCGTCACCAAGACCACTTTGGCTCCCGCGATCGGAGACGCAGCCTTCGCGCTGCCGCTGAACGGCGTGAGCCAGCCCGTGACCGGCGCGCTCGGCACCGCGCTCGTCAAGGTGACGAAAGTTGAGGCCGGATTGATGCCGACCTACGACAGCCTCGCGGCGAAAATCAAAACCGAGATTTCGCAGGGCCGCGCACGCGACCAGATGCGCGACCTCCATAACAAGATCGAGGACGAGCGCGGCGGTGGATCGAACATTGCAGAGGCCGCCAAGAAGCTCGGCCTCACCGCCGTCACCATCGAGGCCGTGGATCGTTCGGGCCGTGGCATCGACGGCAAGCCGGTCGCCGAATTGCCGCCGGGCACCGATGTCGTCTCTCAGGCATTTGCCTCCAATGTTGGCGTCGAGAATGATTCCGTTCAGGCGGGCGGCAGCGAAATCTGGTTCGACGTGCTTGGCGTCACGCCTTCGCGCGATCGCCCGCTCGATGAAGTGAAAGCCCAGGTCGAGACCCGCTGGATGGACGAACAGGTCGCAACGCGCCTGCGTAACAAGGCCACCGAGATCGTCCAGAAGATCAACGCCGGCACCAAGCTGGATGCCGAAGCAACCGCTGCCGGCGTCAGGGTTCAGACCACCGCGCCTTTCAAGCGCGATGGCGACGTCAAGGGCGTGCCCGATCGTCTCGTCAATGCGGTGTTCCGCACGCCCAAGGATGGCGTGGGACAGACCGAGGGCGCGACGGCCACCGATCAGGTCGTGTTCAAGGTGACCGAGGTCATCGTGCCGCCGGTCGATATGGCATCCGAGGACATGAAGAAGCTGAAAGACAATCTGACCCGCGCGATGACCGAGGAGCAGGTCGGTCAGTATGTCGGCAAGGTCGAGGCCGAGATCGGTACCACGGTCAATCAGAATGCATTTGCGATCGCGACCGGCGCGGTGTCAGCCAACCAGTAGAACGACGCAACCAGTGAAATGATATGGACGACCTCAAGACGATCATCGGCAAAGTCGCAACCGGCGCGGTGCTGACGCGCGAAGAAGCGGCCGATGCGTTCGATCGCGTGATGTCGGGCGAAGCGACGCCGTCGCAGATGGGCGGCTTGCTGATGGCGCTGCGGGTGCGCGGCGAAACCGTCGATGAAATCACCGGTGCTGTGAGCGCGATGCGCGCCAAGATGCTGCGGGTGAAAGCCCCCGCCGACGCGGTCGATGTGGTCGGCACCGGCGGCGACGGCTCGGGCTCGGTGAATGTGTCCACCTGCGCATCGTTCATTGTCGCAGGCGCAGGCGTGCCCGTCGCCAAGCACGGCAACCGCGCGCTGTCCTCCAAATCCGGTGCCGCCGATGTGCTCGCGGCGCTGGGCGTCAACGTCAACATCACGCCGGATCAAGTCAGTAAGTGCATCGCCGAGACCGGCATCGGTTTCATGTTCGCGCCGACGCATCATCCGGCGATGAAGAATGTCGGCCCGACACGCGTTGAGCTGGCGACCCGCACCATCTTTAATCTGCTCGGCCCACTGTCCAATCCCGCAGGCGTCAAACGCCAGATGGTCGGTGTGTTCTCGAAGCATTGGGTGCAGCCGCTGGCGCAGGTGCTGAAAAACCTCGGCGCCGAGTCAGCGTGGGTCGTGCACGGCTCCGACGGTCTCGATGAAATCACCCTCACCGGCCCGACCCATGTGGCGGCATTGGAAAACGACAACATCCGCATCTTCGACGTCACGCCCGAAGATGGCGGCCTGCCCCGCGCGGACGGCGCAGCCCTTAAGGGCGGCGACGCAACAGCCAATGCGAAAGCGCTGAGCGCCGTGCTGCAAGGCAAGCCGAGCGCCTATCGCAACGTCGCGCTGCTGAACGCCGCCGCCACGTTCATTGTCGCGGGCAAGGCAAAGGATCTGAAGGAAGGCGTGGCGTTGGGCACCAAGTCGCTCGACAGTGGCGCGGCTGCCGAAAAACTCAATCGCCTCGTCGCCGTCTCGAATGCTTGAAGAGGAACTGCCACTGTCGGACATCCTCACCAAGATCGAAACCTACAAGCGCGACGAAATCGCGAGCGCCAAACGCGCGCATCCGTTTGCCGAAGTAGATGCCCGCGCCAAGGCCGCGTCCAAGCCACGCGGTTTCGTCAATGCCATTCGCAAGAAGATTTCCGCAGGCGACTACGCGCTGATTGCCGAGATCAAGAAGGCATCACCGTCCAAGGGCTTGATCCGCGAAGACTTCGATCCGCCTGCGCTTGCGAAAGCCTATGAGCAAGGCGGCGCGGCGTGTTTGTCGGTGCTGACCGACACGCCTTCATTTCAAGGTTCGCTCGCATTCATGGTCGCAGCGCGCGCCGCAGTCTCCTTGCCGGTGCTGCGCAAGGATTTCATGTACGACACGTATCAAATTGCCGAAGCCCGCGCGCATGGTGCCGACTGCATCCTCATCATCATGGCGGCGCTCGACGATCATGCGGCGAAAGACATCGAGGATGCAGCCTTCGCCTACGGCATGGACGTGCTGCTGGAAGTTCATAACAAGGACGAACTCGACCGCGCGTTGAAGCTGAAATCGCCATTGTTGGGCGTCAACAACCGCAACCTGCGCACATTCGAGGTGACACTTGCGACCTCGGAGGCGCTTGCGCCGCTGATCCCGAAGGATCGCGTGATGGTCGGCGAGAGCGGCATCTTCACGCCTGCGGATCTGTCGCGCCTCGCAAAAGTCGGCATGAACACGTTCCTCGTCGGCGAAAGCCTAATGCGGCAATCCGATGTCGCGTCGGCCACGCGCACATTGCTCGCGCGCGACACTCAGCGCGCGACCGGGACACGCTGAGTCATGGCAAAAGCTCGGAAAAAGATTCAGACGAAAACTCCGGCGAAAAAAGCCAAGAGCAGTTCCGCCCTCACCCATATCGACGCCAAGGGCGAAGCCCACATGGTGGACGTCTCCGCAAAGCCCGACACCGAGCGCATGGCGATTGCGGAAGGCGCTGTCGTGATGACGCGCGAGACGCTCGGCATCATTGAGAAGGGCAATGCGAAAAAGGGCGACGTGCTCGGCACGGCGCGCGTCGCCGGCATCATGGCGGCAAAGAAAACACATCAATTGATTCCGCTGTGTCATCCGCTCGCGATCTCGAAAATCACGCTCGAAATTACGGTCGATCCGAAACTGCCCGGCTGTCGCGTTGCCGCCACCGTCAAGGTCAACGGCCCGACCGGCGTCGAGATGGAAGCGCTGACGGCCGTGTCGGTTGCGTGTTTGACGATTTACGACATGGTGAAGGCGGTCGAGCGCGGCGTGCGCATCGACAACATTCATCTCGTCGAGAAATCAGGCGGCAAATCCGGTCACTACCAGGCCGGAAAGTAAGGAGCGCACCATGGCGCTGATGCCGGTCGCCGATGCGCTGCAAGCCGTGCTCGATGGCGTTAAAGCCCTGCCCGCCGAATCCGTGGCGCTCGACGACGCATTTCATCGCACCCTCGCCCATGATGTTGTCGCGCTACGCACCCAGCCGCCCGCCGATATGTCGGCGATGGATGGATATGCGGTTCGCGTCGCCGATGCGGAGCTTAACGCGACACTCAAACTGATCGGCGAAGTCGCGGCGGGAAAGCCGTTCGCCGGACGTGTCGGCGCGAATGAAGCGGTGCGGATTTTCACCGGCGGCGTCGTGCCAGATGGTGCCGACACCATTGTCATTCAGGAAGACACGCAGGCCAGCGGCAATGCCGTCATCATCAAGGAAGGCGCGCAGGCGAACCGCCACATCCGCAAAGCGGGAATCGATTTTCGCGAAGGCGACGTGTTGATTGCGAAAGGCACACTGCTCACCGACCGCGACCTCGCGCTTGCCGCCAGCGCCAACCATCCGCGCCTCGATGTTCACAAGCGCCCGAAAGTCGCGGTGCTGGCGACCGGCGATGAACTGGTAATGCCGGGTTCAACGACGGGTCCGGGCCAGATCGTTTACTCCAACGGTTACGCGCTGCGTGCGCTCGCGCGTCATGCAGGCGCCGAAGTGGTCGATCTCGGCATCGCTGCCGACACCATGGATGCGACGAGTGCCGCGATCCGTCGCGCAAGCGAACTCAAGGCGGATGTTCTGGTGACGACCGGCGGCGCATCGGTCGGCGATCATGATCTCGTAAAACGCGCGCTGGAATCCGAAGGCACGCAAATGGCGTTCTGGCGCATCGCGATGCGTCCGGGCAAGCCGATGATGAGCGGCAAACTCAACACGATGCGCATTCTCGGCGTGCCGGGAAATCCCGTGTCGTCCTATGTGTGTTCGTTGCTGTTTCTGGTGCCGCTGATCCGTGCTTTGTCGGGACGCGCGGCGTGCGACCACCCACAGGAATCGGCGATCCTCGGCCGCGATCTGCCCGCCAACGACATGCGGCAGGATTACCTCCGCGCGCGGCTCGACACCGACAGCCAAGGCCAGTTGCGCGCAACGCCAGTCGACCATCAGGACAGTTCGCTGATGGCCAATCTCGCCCGTGCCGATGCGCTGATTATCCGCCCGCCGCACGCGCCCGCCTCTGCCAAGGGGGCATCGGTCAGCATCCTGCGGCTGCCCCGCTAAAATCCAAAGTTTGTTCACCCCAAATTAAGTGGTTGCGGAACACATATGGAACATATAGTGTTCGTTCATGATTTGTTTCGACTGACTCGCGCCCTGAAACGGGCCGTTCACGAAGCGATCCGGGGATACCTTCAGATGCTGACACGCAAACAATACGAGCTTCTGCGGTTCATTAACGAGCGGCTCAAAGAGGCCGGTGTCCCGCCCTCCTTCGACGAAATGAAGGATGCGCTCGACCTGCGGTCGAAGTCCGGCATCCACCGGCTGATTACGGCACTGGAGGAGCGCGGCTTCATCCGCCGCCTCGCCAATCGCGCCCGCGCCATCGAAGTCATCAAGCTTCCAGAACTCGGCAATTCTGGCAGCGGCGGCAAGCGCGGCTTCACCCCAAGCGTCATTGAAGGCAATCTCGGCAAGGTCCGCAGCGGCGGCCCGGCCGGTTCCGAGGACGATGGCACCCGCAACGTCGCGGTCCCCGTCATGGGCCGCATCGCCGCAGGCACGCCCATCGAGGCGATCCAGACCCGCAGCCACACCATCAGCGTGCCGCCCGACATGCTCGGCTCCGGCGAACACTACGCGCTCGAAGTGCGCGGCGATTCGATGGTCGAAGCCGGCATTCTCGACGGCGACATGGCGCTCATTCAACGCAACGACACCGCCGATACTGGCGACATCGTGGTCGCGCTGATCGACGAGGAGGAAGCAACTCTCAAGCGCTTCCGCCGTCGCGGCGCGTCGATTGCGCTTGAACCTGCCAACGCGTCCTACGAGGTGCGAATTCTGCCGCCGAACCGTGTGCAGATTCAAGGCAAGCTGATCGGGCTTTACCGGAAATACTAATCCTCCGCATGGAGGTCCGCTTCTGCGGGCGTCGCATCCACGGATCGAACCGGCATCCGCTTCGTTGACGCTGTTTCCGGTTCGGCGTCGGCGATGGCGGGCGCCCATGGGCGGTCCACGCCACGCGGCCGTATTGCAGTGATCGCGTAGCCGCTCGCGGTTTTCTGCAACGATAACGTCCCCTGCTGTCGCAACATCTCCTGACCGATCACGAACGCCGCACAATCCGGCGGCGGCGGACGCGTGGTGACTATGATGGCTGCATGCGCGCAATCATCGGCCAGCGCGTCGGGCTTGAGCGACAGCGCCACCAGCGTGCCGTCCGCAGCCGTCGCAAGGCACCCGGCCTCGTCGCACGAGACGCCGTCACTGAGTGCCGCATCGGCCGCCGTGCGCGGATCGGCATCGCCCGCGAGCCACTCGCGCACCAGGAAGGCGTCCTTGCCGGTGCGCATCACGCGAAACCGTCCATCCTTGCCGCGCACACCGACATTGTGCCCGTCGCCCGAGACCAAAATATCCGGCTGCGACGTCATCAATGCCCACGCCGTCGCAAGCACGATCATGCCCGCGCCTGCCCATCGCAGCGGCGTCCGCAAAAGTCCCAGCAGGATGATGCCGATGCTCATCGCCGCCAGCGGCCCCGTGCCGAAACTCGCCATCCGTCCAATGGCGCCGGGTATTGCGGCGACCCATTGCGACACGGCGATCATCCAGACGATGCCGACATCCATCAACCGCCAGAACACGCCGTCGAAGCCAAATGGCATCGCGATCAATCCCAGCAGCCCCGCCGGCATCACCAGCGCTGAGACCACCGGCATCGCGGCCAAATTTGCGAGCACGCCATAGGGCGTGATGCGATGGAAATGAAACGCCGCGTAAGGCGTGGTCGCCAGCCCCGCGATGAACGACGCCATGGCAAGCGCGATGATTTCCCGCCCGCCCCACAGCGCCGCCCGCGCGACCTTAGAGTTGTCCGGCGACGCAAATAAATTCGGCATGCTGACCTGCACGATGGCAACGAGACCCAGCATGGCGGCGAACGACATCTGGAAACTCGGGTGCACCAGCGCTTCGGGTGCGACGATGAGCACGATCATCGCGGCGACCGCCAGCGTACGAAACGTGATGGCACGGCGGTCGACCATGACGGCGATCAGCACCACAGCCGTCATGAAGTATGAGCGCTGCGTTGCGACTTCTGCCCCCGAGAGCAGCAGATAGAATGTCGCGGCGAACAGTGCCGCCAGCGCCGAGTATTTCTTGATCTGAAACGTTACCGTCAATATCGGAAACAGCGCCAGCAATGCGCGCACTGCGAACAACACCACACCCGCAACCACCGCCATGTGATAGCCGGAGATCGACAGCACATGGCCCAATCCTGAAATGAACATCGCGTCGTTGACCGGCGTGGTGATGGCATCGCGCCGTCCTGTCAGAAGCGCGGTTGCGATGGCGCGCGAGTCGCCGCTCAACACGCTGCGAATGCGTGCGTCGATGGCGTCGCGCATGCTCTGCATCAGCGCGGCATAGCGCAAATACGCACCACCGCTTTTCGGCGCGTCCACGGTCTTGATCGCCCCCATCGCGAAGCCGGATGCTCCGATACCCTGAAAATACATGTCGCGCCCGAAGTCATATGAACCGGGGCGCAGCGGCGACAGCGGCGGCAACAGCCGCGCCTTCAGCTCGACAAAGCTGCCGACATCCGGCGCGGTGCCCTTGCGCACCGAGAGCCGCACGCGTTCGATCTTGGTTTGCCCGCGCGGGGTGTCCATTTCCTCGACGCGCAGCACAAAGCGATCGGTGCGCTCGCGTTCTTCACGGGTTTCGATGAAGCCCTTGAGACTCATCGACGACACAGGCTTCACCAGAACGCTGTGCGCGATACGCGTCGACTTGAACGTTGCCGCCGCGAAACCCGACCCGATAGCGGCGATCATCACGATGACTGGAAAGAACCGGCGCCGTCGGGCGATAAACGCGGCAACGCAGAGCATAAGTGCGAAAGGCGCGACCACCGCCAGCACCGGTTCGCAGTCGGCAGCAAAATAGAAGGCGATGCCGGCGCCGAATGCGACCGGCACCCAGGGAAGCATGCGACCCGGTCCGGCTTCGGCTTTTACCCATCCCTGAATGGTGCCGGTAATCGCGGGCCAAAAGCCGCTGCCGTAAGGAGCTAAAGTTTGCGCGGCCTTGCGCGGCGGCCATGTCGTCGCCTGACCCGCACGCGAAGGCCGTGTAGGTAGTCCGCCCTCGTCCGCCATCGCGCCGCCCCCGGCATTATGGCTGCGATGCTAATGGACGTGCCGATCCGCTGAACAGCGGAACGGATGCAGAATATGCAAATGTATTGCGTCAGCCGGAGGCTGAGACCTTAGCCCAATCAGCCGGAGGCTGAAACCTTGGCCCAACTGTCGCGCAATCCGACCGTGCGGTTGAAAACCAGTTTCCCCGGCGCGGAATCCCTGTCGCGGCAGAAATAGCCTTGCCGCTCGAACTGCACGGCAGCGTCGGAGTTATCGCTGGCAAGTGCTGGCTCAAGCATCGCCGAGACAATTTCCAGCGACTTCGGATTGATCTGCGACGCGAAGTTCGCAGCATCCGGCGAAGGATCAGAAAACAGCTGGTCGTAAATCCGGACTTCCGCCGGAATAGCTTGCGCGGCAGCGACCCAATGGATCGTCGCCTTCACTTTGCGGCCGTCCGGCGCGTTGCCGCCGCGCGTTGCAGGATCGTAGGTGCAACGCAATTCGATCACATTGCCGCGCGCATTCTTCACCACTTCCTTGCAGGTGATGAAATAGCCGTAACGCAGCCGCACTTCGCGGCCCGGTGCCATACGGAAGAATTTCTTCGGCGGTTCTTCCATGAAATCATCCTGCTCGATGAACAGTTCGCGCCCGAACGGAATTTTCCGCATGCCGCGTGATTCATCTTCCGGATGGTTCACGGCGTCGAGTTCTTCGACTTTTCCTTCGGGATAATTCTCGATCACGACTTTCAGCGGATGCAGCACCGCCATCCGGCGCATCGCGGTCTTGTTCAAAGCCTCGCGCACAGAGAAATCGAACATGCTGATATCCACAGTGCTGTTGGCTTTCGCCACGCCAATGCGCTTGACGAAATCGCGCAGCGCTTCGGCAGGAATTCCACGGCGCTGCATGCCCGCCAGCGTCGGCATGCGGGGATCGTCCCAGCCGGTGACATGATTGCCGCGGACCAGTTCGGTCAGCACGCGCTTGGACAGCAGCGTGTAGGTCATGTTGAGCCGCGCAAA
The DNA here is from genome assembly GCA_043784125.1 of Afipia sp. Lineage (GTDB taxonomy): Bacteria > Pseudomonadota > Alphaproteobacteria > Rhizobiales > Xanthobacteraceae > Afipia. The sequence continues at coordinate 7,932 of JAYVYQ010000100.1, read as the reverse complement.
CTCATACTGATGCGGCTTCGACGGCACCGGCAGATTCTCAAGGCACCAATCGTATAGCGGCCGGTGATCCTCGAACTCCAGCGTGCAGATCGAATGCGTCACATGCTCGATGGCGTCGGACTGGCCATGCGCGAAATCGTAACTCGGATAGATGTTCCACGCGTTTCCAGTGCGCGGATGATGCGCGTGCAGAATACGATACAGCACCGGGTCACGCAGATTGATGTTGCCCGACCCCATGTCGATCTTGGCGCGCAGCACGCGCGCGCCGTTCGGAAATTCGCCCGCGCGCATTTTCGCAAACAGATCGAGGTTCTCGTCCACGCCGCGCTCGCGGAATGGCGAGTTCTGTCCGGCCTCCGTCAGCGTGCCGCGCGTTAGACGAATTTCCTCCTGGGTCTGGTCGTCGACGTAAGCCTTGCCGGTCTTGATGAGATGCTGCGCCCATGCATAAAGCTGCTCGAAATAGTCCGACGCACAATGAAGGTTTTTACCCCAGTCGAAGCCGAGCCACTTCACGTCGCGCTGAATGGCGTCGATATATTCCTGCTCTTCCTTGGCCGGGTTGGTGTCGTCGAAACGCAGATTGCAATGGCCGCCGAATTCCTCCGCGATGCCGAAGTTCAGGCAGATCGACTTGGCATGGCCCAGATGCAGATAGCCGTTGGGTTCCGGCGGAAAGCGCGTCACCACGGCCTTGTGTTTGCCCGAGGCGAGATCGGCAGCGACAATGTCGCGGATGAAGTCGCGGCCCGCTTCAGTGGCTGGGTTTTGCGTCGAATCGTCAGTCATTGAATGCCTTCCAAGTTGTGCCCTGTGTGCCAAATCCGGGACGCCCCGCCAAGGCACAAAGAGCGCCGAAATGCGGCTGCAATTCGCCGTGAGACACTGTCCAAAGGGTGTGATAAACGCCCGCCGACACTGCCAACACTCTCTTGGGCTGATTGACCATTTGAAATGACCGAACCCGTCGTTACGCGTTTTGCACCCTCACCGACCGGCTTCCTCCATATTGGCGGCGCGCGCACCGCGTTGTTCAACTGGCTGTATGCGAAGATGCATGGCGGCAAGATGCTGCTGCGGATCGAGGACACAGATCGCGAACGCTCGACCGAGCATGCCATCGAAGCCATTCTCGAAGGTCTGACATGGCTCGGCATCGCATGTGATGGCGAGACCGTTTATCAATTCACCCGCGCGACGCGTCACCGCGAAGTCGCCGAGCAATTGCTCGCCTCCGGCAACGCCTATCGCTGCTACGCCACCGCCGAAGAACTGACGCAGATGCGCGAACTGGCTCGCGCCGAGGGCCGCGCTGTCCGCTATGACGGACGCTGGCGCGACCGCGATCCGGCTGAGGCACCTTCAGGAGCCAAACCGACGATCCGGCTGAAGGCGCCGACATCCGGTGAAACCGTGATCGAGGATCAGGTGCAGGGCCGCGTGGTCTGGCAGAACGAAAATCTCGACGATCTTGTGTTGCTGCGTTCGGACGGCAACCCGACCTACATGCTGGCCGTCGTGGTGGACGATCACGACATGGGCATCACGCATGTCATTCGCGGCGACGACCATCTTATCAATGCGGCGCGCCAGAAGCAGATCTATGACGCGCTGGGCTGGACCGTGCCGGTGATGTCGCACATTCCGCTCATTCACGGCCCGGACGGATCGAAGCTCTCAAAGCGCCACGGCGCGCTCGGCGTCGAGGCCTACCGCGCGATGGGTTATCTGCCGGAGGCGCTGCGCAATTATCTGGTGCGGCTCGGCTGGTCGCATGGCGACCAGGAAATCTTCTCGACGCAGGAAATGATCGATGCATTCGATCTTCCGGCGATCGGACGCTCGGCGGCGCGGTTCGATTTTGCCAAACTGGAAAATCTCAACGGCCATTACATCCGGACATCCGACGACAAGGATTTGCTGAAGGCGTTCGAGGACGTGCTGCAATTCATCCCGGACGGCGCCGCGATCAAGGCCAAACTGAACGATACGACGCGCGCTCAGTTATTGCAGGCCATGCCGGGCCTGAAGGAACGCGCCAAAACCATCGTGGAACTGATCGACAGCGCGAAGTTCATTTTCGCCGACCGTCCGCTGGCGATGGAGCCGAAGGCTGCCGCCGTGCTGACGCCGGAAACGCGGCAATTGATCGGGAAACTGCGCGCGGCGCTGGACGGCGTCAAAGACTGGAGCGCCGCGACGACCGAAGCCGCGATGCGGGACTTTGCCGAGCAAAACGGCCTCAAACTTGGCGGCGTCGCCCAGCCCTTACGGGTAGCGCTGACCGGCCGGACCACCTCACCGGGCATCTTCGACGTGCTGGCCGTTCTGGGGCGCGAAACTTGCCTCGAACGACTAAAGGACCAGGTCGCCGGTTAGCGCAAAAGTGACCCTGCCAAAGGGCTTATCTGCCATATCTTGCAGCGCACACAGCAATAAGCTACCCATTTGTCCAAGCGTTCTGGGACAATTGGGCTGCGGCATCCTATGTGGCGTCCGTGAGCCTCGTTTGTCCTGAGTAAGACTGTCATCGGGGACTGTGCGATGGATGCAAAAACCAACACCAAAAAGGCGACGCTGACCGTCGACGGCAAGTCCGTCGATTTCCCGGTCATGAGCGGCAGCGTCGGCCCCGACGTCATCGACATCGGCAAGCTCTACGCCCAGACCGGCATGTTCACCTACGATCCCGGCTTCACTTCGACCGGTTCGTGCGACTCCAAGATCACCTATATCGACGGCGACGCCGGCATTCTTCTGTATCGCGGCTATCCGATCGAGCAACTCGCCGAAAAAGGCGACTTCCTCGAGACCTGCTATCTGCTGCTCTACGGCGAACTACCGACCAAGGCGCAGAAAGAAGATTTCGACAATCGCGTGATCCATCACACAATGGTTCACGAGCAGATGGCCCGCTTCTTCCAGGGCTTCCGCCGCGACGCCCATCCGATGGCCGTGATGGTCGCATCGGTCGGCGCACTCGCCGCCTTCTATAACGACTCCACCGACATCTCCGATCCGAAGCAGCGCATGATCGCCTCCATGCGGATGATCGCCAAGATCCCGACGCTGGCGGCGATGGCTTTCAAATACAATATCGGCCAGCCTTTCGTTTATCCGAAGAACTCGCTGACATTCGCCGAGAACTTCCTCAACATGTGCTTTGCGGTGCCGTGCGAGGACTACAAGATCAATCCGGTGCTGGCAGAAGCGCTCGACAAGATTTTCATTCTCCACGCCGATCATGAGCAGAACGCATCGACTTCGACGGTGCGCATCGCCGGCTCCTCGGGTGCCAATCCGTTCGCCTGCATCGCGGCGGGCATCGCCTGCCTTTGGGGTCCGGCGCATGGCGGCGCCAACGAGGCCGCCTTGCAGATGCTTGCCGATATCGGCAGCGTCGACAAGATTCCGGACTTCATCAAGAAGGTGAAGGAAAAGGACAGCAAGGTGCGGCTGATGGGCTTCGGCCACCGCGTCTACAAGAATTACGATCCGCGCGCCAAAATCATGCAGCAGATGTGCCACAAGGTCTTGAAGGAAACCGGCCACGCCAACGAGCCGTTGCTTCCCATCGCGCTGGAGCTTGAGAAGATCGCGCTGAGCGATCCGTACTTCATCGACCGCAAGCTCTATCCGAATGTCGATTTCTATTCGGGCATCACGCTCAAGGCGATGGGCTTCCCGACCTCGATGTTCACCGTGCTGTTCGCTGTTGCCCGCACTGTCGGCTGGATCAGCCAGTGGAGCGAGATGATCCAGGACCCGCATCAGAAGATCGGGCGGCCTCGGCAGCTGTATTCCGGCGCGACCAACCGCGATTATGTGGACATCGCCAAGCGCAAGTAAGCGCTATCGCTTCATCGCAAAAACGGCCGGTGGAAACACCGGCCGTTTTTATTTGGCTGCTTTGTCCCGGTACGTCTCGATCACGATCTCCGCCGCCCGTTCACTGGGCCGCTTGCCGTTGGTGGACATGATGCCCTCCAGCCGCTTGAACGCTTCGATCTGCCGCTGGCGCACGGGCGTGTCAGCCAGCACGTCGCGCAGGATCGGCGCGAGTTTTTCCGGCGCAAAATCATCCTGCAGGAATTCCGGGATGACGTTTTCGCCAAGAATAATGCTCGGCAGGATGATCGATGAGGTTTGAATGACGCGACGCGCGATAAACGCCTCGACCGGCGTGACGCGATAGACCGCGACCATCGGAACACCGGCCAATGCGAGTTCAAGCGTCACGGTGCCGGATTTCGCCAATGCTGCGCGCGCCGTTCTGAACGCAGCGAGTTTGTTCTCGTCGCTGTCAACAATGCGCGGCTTTACCTCCCAGTTCGCCGCAGCCGCGTGAACGCGATCCTGCAAATGCGGCACCGTCGGCAGCACCGGCTCGAAATCGACACCCATCGCCCGCAGCAATTTCAGCGTGACCCCGAACACGGTCATGTTGCGTGCGATCTCGCTGCCGCGGCTGCCGGGAAGCAGCACAAGGATCGGCGGCGATGCATCGCGGCGCTGTTGCTCGGCCGCGCTGGGCCGCAACACCGCCAGATTTTCCAGCAACGGGTGTCCGACATAGGTGCATGGCGGGCCAGCCAGCCTGCGATGCACCTCCGGCTCGAATGGCAAGACCGCCATCAGACGATCGACATAGGCGCGCATGGCCTTGGCGCGGCGCGGACGCCAGACCCACACCGTCGGCGACACATAATTGACAATGGGGATCGACGGATTGCGCTTGCGGACGCGCTTGGCGACGCGCTGCGAAAAGTCCGGGCTGTCGATAATGACGAGAATATCCGGCTGTTCTTTCAGCACGGCGTCGGTCGCGTCGCGGATGCGCCCCAGAATCATCGGCAGTTTCAGCGGGATCGCAACCAGACCGATGATCGACAATGGCTCAATCGGAAACAGAGAAGCCATTCCCTCTTGAGCCATATGACGTCCGCCGATGCCGGTGAACGTCACATCGCCGCCGAGTTGGGCGCGCAGCGCCTTCATCAGCCCCGCGCCCAGACGGTCACCGGATTCTTCGGCCGCGATCAGGAATATCTTGCGCGGCGCGGCCTCTGCCATCACGCCGGCAGCCCGACCACGAATACGCCGGCCTTGTCGGCCTGCGCAATCATGGTCTGAGGATCGGCAATAAGCGCCTGCCCCGCGACGATGCCAACACCGGCCAGCTTGGCGGCTACCAGACCCTCCACGGTCTTCGGTCCCAGTGTCGGCAAGTCGAACCGTAAATCCTGATTGACCTTCGGCGCCTTCACCAGCACGCCGCGTCCGGCCTTCGCGCGGATTCGTCCCTCGACGCGCAATCGTGCGACGCGCGCCAGTAATCCGTCGGTGCCCTCGATATCCTCAACGCCGACGGCATGACCGTCGATCACCACCACCGCCTGTCCCACATCGTAGGGACCGAGCGCACTCAAAAGTTCACGGCCCTTTGCGATGTCGGCTTTCATGTCGTCGTCGGGCGCGCGCTGCGTGATGGCGCCTTGCGGCATCAGCAATTCGGGCGCGACGTCCTTGATGCCGACAAGACGAAAGCCATGCTGCTCGAAAATGCGTCCGATGCCGCGCAGCAAATGATCGTCGCCGCCGCGCATCGCGTTGGCGATTTGCGGAATCACCCGCAGTGTTCCCCAATCCAACCGGACTTCCGATAGCGCCGGTCTTACCAGAGCACCGATGAAAACAATGTCGCGGCAGCCCTCAGAGTGCATCAGCCGGGTGAGCCGCCCGACCTGGCCGAGCGCGATCCAGTGGTGCGGGAATTTCAAAACCCGTTCCGGGTCGCAGTAGCCGCGAATTGCAAATATGAACGGCTTGCCGCCTCGTGTGCGAATGGCTTCTGCCGCCGCAAAGGGCAACACGCCACCCCCGGCAAGAATTCCGATTATCGATGAGGCCGCGGAATCGACTGCCATCAGACCTCGCGGTGCGCGCGCTCGCTCGGCTTGTCGGGATTGTTGTGCGCCATGCAAAGCGGCCGTTTCTTGCCGTCGTCGATGAATTTCAGGATTTCTGCAATTGCCGGGTCATCGGTTTTCATCTTGCGTGCGGACGTAAGCCGGTCCGCAAAGACGCCGCCGCCGTGAAACAATTGCTGATAGAATTCGCGCACGATCTTCAAACGCGAGGTGGTGAATCCCCGCCGCCGCATCCCGATAATGTTCATGCCGACTAGATGCGCGAATTGTCCGCTGACCATGCCGTAAGGAATAACATCGTGCCGCAGGCCAGACACGCCCGCCACCATCGCTTGCGGACCGATCCGCACAAACTGATGTGCAGCAGACAGCCCGCCGATATAAACGAAGTCGCCAATTTCGCAATGACCGCCCGCCGTTCCGTTGTTCGCAAAGATCACATCATTGCCAACGATGCAGTCATGCGCGATATGCGAATAAGCCATGAAGAAACCGCGCGCGCCGACGACAGTCTTACCGCCGCCCTTCACGGTGCCGCGATTCATCGTGACGCTCTCGCGGATGATGCAGCCCTCGCCGATCGACAGCGTCGTCGGCTCATTGCGATAGCCGAGATCCTGCGGCGCCTCTCCGAGCGACGCGAATGGAAAAATCTCGCAGCGTGCGCCGATGCTGGTGTGGCCGGCGATATTGACGTGAGCCTTGAGTTTGCATTCCGGCCCGATCGTGACGTTGGCGCCGACGGTGCAATACGGCCCGATCACGACGTCATTGCCGATCACCGCGCCGTCCTCAATTCGTGCCGTCGGATCGATCTTGCTCATGGACGATTATGTGTCCGCCAGCATCGCGCCGATGTCGGCTTCGGCTGCGACCTCGCCATTGACGATGGCGTCGCCGTGAAACCACCACATCTCCTTGCGCCGCGTCTTGAGGCTCATGTGATAGTGGATGATGTCGCCCGGCCCGGCGGGCTTGCGGAATTTGCACTTGTCGATGGTGAGAAAATAAACTGCCGTCGGCTTGTCGACGGCCATCGACTTGATGCCGATCACGCCTGCAGTCTGCGCCATAGCTTCGATCATCAGCACGCCGGGATAGATCGGCCGGTCGGGGAAATGCCCGGCGAACTGCGGCTCGTTATATGTCACGTTCTTGATACCGATGCCGCTGAAGTCTTCGCGGACTTCGATCACGCGGTCGATCAGCAAAAACGGATAGCGATGCGGCAGCGTCTTCATGATGCCCGCGATGTCGATGGATTCAATCGTGATCGGCGCCTTGGTCTCGCTCATGCCTGTCCCTCATCGCCATTCGCCGACGATCCTGATTTCGATTTCGCGCTGCTTTCGCGGCCGAGGCGCTCCACCGCGAACAATTCGCGGAAGAACTGCTTGATCGGCTTGGCTGGGGAACCGCCCCAGATCACACCCGCCGGCACGTCGCCGACGACGCTGCTGCGCGCAGCGATCTGCGCGCCCTCGCCGATGGTCGCATGATCGCTGACGCCGATGCGTGCGCCGAGAACGACGCCATCGCTCAGCGTCGAACTGCCCGCGATGCCGCTTTGACTGACCACAATGCAGTTTCGGCCGATGGTGACGTTGTGGCCGATCTGAACGAGGTTGTCGATCTTGCTGCCCTCGCCGATCACCGTGTCGTTGAGCGCGCCGCGATCGATCGTGGTGCCGGCGCCGATCTCGACACCGTTCTGGATCACCACGCGCCCCGCTTGCGGAATTTTCAGATGGCCCCTGGCGCCGGGCAAATAGCCGAAGCCGTCCTGCCCGATCCGGCATCCGGGATGCACGATGACATCATTGCCGATCAGCGCGAACAGAACGGTCGCACCCGCGCCGATGCTGCAATCGCGCCCGATGCGCACATTGGCACCGATCACCGCATTGGCGCCGATGATGGTTCCCGATCCGATTTCCACATGCGGTCCGATGACGGCAAGCGGATCGACGATCACGCCGTCCTCAAGTGACGCCGTGGG
>JAYVYQ010000099.1:0-2474 GCA_043784125.1 Afipia sp. | reverse complement strand
GTCCGAATTCTGGAACGGCGAAATCGTGCGCGCATAGGCGCTATACATCACCGTCTTGTTGGTCCATTCGAAATCGAATGCGCAGCCGATCGCTTCGCGGACCCGCGGATCCCTGAACTGTTTGCGGCGGGTGTTCATGAACCAGCCTTGTGCGCCCGCCGGCGCCTGATCCGGCACGACCTCGCGCTTGACGCGGCCATCCTTGATGGCGGGGAAGTCGTAGCGCGTGGCCCAGATGCGCGAGGTGAATTCCTCGCGGTACAGATAGTTCTTGCCGCTGAAACCTTCGAAGGCGACGTCGCGGTCGCGGTAGAATTCGAGGCGCACGACGTCAAAATTGAAATGGCCGCGGCTGACGGGAAGTTCGGCGCCCCACCAATCCTTGACCCGGTCGTATTCGACGTAGCGATTGGCTTCGAACTTGCCGACCTTGTACGGTCCAGATCCCAGTGGAATTTCCAGCGTGGTTTCATCGAACGGCCGTGTCGCGTAATAAGCCTTCGAGAAGATCGGCAGCGTCGCGACATAGAGCGGCACGTCGCGAGCGCGCTTTTCGGCAAACGTCACCACCAGTGTCGCGTCGTCGCGTGCTTCGGCCTTCACCATATCGCGCATCTGCAGCACGACCAGCGGATGGCCTTTTTCCTTCAGTATCGCGAGCGAGAACGCCACATCATGCGCCGTCAGCTTGGTACCGTCATGGAAGCGGGCTTCGGGCCGCAGCGCGAAACGGTAGGTCAGCTTGTCCGGTGAAACCTGCACCGACTTCGCGACCTGGCCGTACACGGCATCGGGCTCGTCGCCCGCGCGCGCCATCAGCGTCGCGAAGGTCAACTCCATGCCGCACGCGCCTTCGCCTTTCATGATAAAAGCGTTGAGCGAGCTGAACGTAAAGAAAGACTGGTTGTACAGGCGCGAGCTCGGGATCGTCGAAAACAGCCCGCCTTTCGGTGCTGCCGGATCGGCGTAGTCGAAATGATGGAAGTCGGCCGGATATTTCAGATCGCCGAACACCGACAGACCGTGGGTTTCAGCGCCGCCTTCGGCCGCAGCGGATAATCCGAATTGCGCCGCGCCGAGCGCGCCGACGCCAAGGCCCAGCACGTGCCGGCGATTGAGAAGCGCCATGCGCTGATCCTTCAACTGCGCTTTCCAATCCTGGCTGCTTTTTCGGTGTCATACCACCACAGCGAGGGGAGTCCCGAACGACCGTCTTTCGGCAGCGGCTCGGCATGGCTGAACCGGTCCCAGCGGGCGTAACGCGTAAAGCCGTAGGTGAACTGCGGCACGGCATAAAAATTCCACAGCAACACGCGGTCCAACGCCTTCGTTGCTGCCACCAGTTGATCGCGGTTTTTGGCGTAAATCAACTGCTCGATCAAAGCATCGACGGCGGGGTTCTTGATGCCGATCGTATTTCGCGATCCCGGCTGGTCCGCGGCCTGAGAACCCCAGAATTCCCGCTGCTCGTTGCCCGGCGACAGCGATTGTCCCCATTGGTCGATGATCATGTCGAAGTCGAAAGCGCGGACGCGGTTCTGATATTGCGCGTCGTCGACAACGCGGATCGACGTCGTTACGCCGATACGTTCAAGTGATGGTTTGAAAAACAGCGATATCCGCTCGGACGGCGAGTCCTGCACCAGTATTTCGACGGTGACAGGCTTGCCGGCGCTGTCGACGAGCTTTTGCTCTCGGACCTGAAATCCCGCCTCCTTCAACAGCTTCGCGCTCTCTCGTAAATTGGCGCGCACGGCTTCCGGATTGCCGCCGACAGGATTTTGATAGGCGGTCGTGAAGACCTCGGCTGGCACCTTGTCGCGCACCGCCTCGAGGATTTCCAATTCCTTCCCCTCCGGCAACCCCGACGAGGCAAGCTCCGTTCCCTCGAAGTAACTGTTGATGCGCTTGTACTGGCCGTAGAAGAGTTGCTTGTTCATCTCCTCGAAATCGAAGGCGTAGTTGAAGGCGCGCCGCACCCGCGCGTCCCTAAACTGGTCGCGGCGCAGGTTGAGGATGAAGGCCTGCATCCGGCCGGAATCGTTGATCTTGAATTCTTCCTTGATGACGCGCTTGTCGGCGACCGCCGGAAAGTCATAGGCGGTCGCCCACTGCTTGGCCGAATTCTCGCTGATCCAGTCGGCCTGGTCGGCCTTGAACGCCTCCAGCGCAACCAGATTGTCGCGGAAGAACTCGAAACGCAGCTGGTCGAAATTGTTGGTTCCGATCTGTGCCGGAACCGCAGCGCCCCAATAATCCTTTACCCGCTCGAGGGTGACGGAGCGACCTGCGACGAACTCCTTGATCCGATAGGGCCCGGAGCCCAGCGGCGGCTCCAGCGTCGTTGCAGAGACGTCGCGCTTGCGGCCCTGACTGTCGGTGCCTTCCCAATAATGCTTCGGCAGTACCGTCAACTCTCCGACGATGGTGGGCAGCTCGCGATTTCCCGGCCCATCGAAGCTGAACTTGATATC
>JAYVYQ010000098.1:0-31498 GCA_043784125.1 Afipia sp. | reverse complement strand
GGATTTCCGGGGGTGAGGTGGTCATCGTCTGCGCAGATTGTTATGGCTGCATCCGGGTAACTGGCGCGTATCGCCTGGGCTTGAACTCTCGCGTAAACTGACGTCTCTTCATGACACACCTCCCGTTCCATAAAACACCTAACTCGGTGTCTTCGGAACCGGGTGCAGCTCAGTCCGGCAATCAGCTATTGGAAGCATTTTGAAGGGTGTCGGCGTGAAAAGCGACAAAGCGTTGACAATCAACTATCCAACCTTCCGTGTCGACTATTGGCACTTTTCGGACATAGGGCCATGTTCAACTTAAGTCCGCTATGTGCACAAAAGCGGACGTCCGCCATCCTCTCCAAGTTTAAGGGTCACGCCCTAGGATTGCTAAGCGAGAGGTGACGCGTTTTACTTGAGCTGCACTCCAACGACCACCTCGCGGAGCTGAAAGGCCCCGTTCGTTAAGGGTGGACGCCAAAGCCCAAAAAGTTGTTATCCCTGCATCGCGAATTTCGTCAATGGTGTGCTTAAGGTCGGCCGCACGTCGGTTCGCGCTGTCAGTTCGCTTTGCCCGCGCTTTGGAAAGATCATTGGAGGTACCTGCACGCCCTTTAAAGCCTCCCAGCTGAATTCCACGAGCTTTTGCGGCCGTCAGAGCGACGCGAGTTCTATCCGAAGTCATTCGAGCTTCGTGCTCTGCTACCGCAGCAAGGATATGGATAGTGAGGCGATTAGCTTGGGGAAAATCCACGGCCGAAAAATCAATACCCGCTTCCATAAGATTGGAGACGAATGCAACATTTCGAGCCAATCGGTCCAGCTTGGCTATTATTAGCGTAGCTCGATGCAGGCGACATGCTGCTAGGGCTTCCGCGAGCTTGGGGCGGTCCGATTTGCGCCCGCTTTCGATTTCAGTGAATTCGGCAAGCAGTTGTCCGTGACCCGCTAGGCGGTCAATTACGGCTCGTCGCTGGGCATCTAGCCCCAACCCTGACCGACCTTGACGTGGGGTACTCACCCGATAGTAAGCGATGTATCGCTGAGAGTTCATTTCGATGCCCCGTATCATTGTATGCAACGTTGGTTGCATCGAATGTTACAAATCCGCACTTTCCATGCAAATCTAAAAACATAGCCGCCATGTCCGACGTATTCTAAAATTCCAATTTGAGGCGCCTCGAATGCATCAAACGCGGCGTGGGACAGCGCGTTTATGGAAAGTGATTTAGACAATAGGCAACCACCGAATTCATGATCGCCTCGTCGACGTCACTTAGGTTATCCTTTGAGACGCGCATCTCGACTTCTCGTTTGCCCGCCGCTAGGTGAATGCGAAAACTATCAGATTTAGCAATTCGTCGGAAAATCGTTTGGACGGTTTGATAGTCGTTCACTCCAAGCTTATTGATGTTTTCAGCCGAGACGGTCGTATCAACTCCTTCCACCGAAAGAAGAGCCAGTCTTTCTGTAAGCTCTATTCTTCCACCAACATCGAACGTTTTAGTGTCGCTGCCATAATATAACTGGAAGAATGTCGCAACAGGATTGGTGAGTTCAAAAATTGAGCGTGGAATTCCCAATCGAAATCTAATTTCTGGGCGACCGGATCGGGGCGACTTGCAGTCTATAAATAGAACGCCGTCCGGCTGTCCTGCGGTCTCACTTTGTAGGTAAACTGTCAGTGATGCCCCCAAGTCGATTTGATCGACTTTAGGGCTCCAGCCCTGTTTCGTTTTGTACGACAGTGATACGTGTTCTAGAGATTGCGCAAACGTGCCGGCCAATAGAGTAAGAAGCCCTATTACAAATGCAAAGCCCTTCAATATTCTGAACCGAATTTTTGGCATTTCTCACCTCGATCAAAAATAGAAATATTCCGGTACGAGGCAGGAGCTTGCCAAGCTATCTAATTTGTTCTCGGAAAATTAGTTGGTGGGCTATCGGAGCGGGAAAAGAAAATTATTAGGCCAATCGACAGTAGCAACGCGCCTAAAATGTTTAAGAATGGTGGCGTGTTGAACAAGATCGGCTCTTCGTACTTGGAATATCCGGGGTCTCGTCCTGTCTCAATCCTCTTTATGTCACGCTGAGCTTTTTTTACGTAATCCATTGAATACTCGGCCTCCGCATTGGCACAGGAAGTTTCGGAAGCGTTCCAATCCGGGTTTCGTAGTTGCTGCATAAGAACTATATTTTTCAGGTCTACAGAATAGGTGGCTGTCAAAAGGCAGCGGCTATAGTTGACAAGTAGTCCGGGGTCTTTTGGCATGCGGAGAGCCCAAAGTGAAATTCCGCCAATGAGCGAAACGAAACCTAGTATCATTAAGATTTTGCTCAATCGGCTAATCGACATGATGCACTCCAGAAATTTTAATTTTTACATTCGAGTTGCGCAAATACAAAGTGGGCCTTCGGCACTTCGTCTATTGAGAGCTGGACGGAGGTGAGCATCTCAGCGTTTAGATCGACCGTCTTTTCCCGAACTTGCAACAGGAGCGCTAGGGGCGGTGCCGTTGATATCCCAAGGGGTAAAGGTATGGGTTTTACAGATATCCTCGGTAACAAATCTTTCGCTTTCTGTTCCGACTACTGCATCGTTGCGAATTAGAAAAACATCCTTTTTCAGTCCAACATATCCGCCCATCCGATTTTTCCCGTTTGCTTCAATACAAACGATCCAACCTGATCCGGCAAGTGACTGATACGGGAGGGATCCCATAGTAGGGGTGCTGATAGAAGTACTCTGCAAAGACGAGGGATCGAAATAAGTCTTTTTAATTTCCTGAGAAATGATCGATTTGTAGTTTTCTGGGAAAGGTCCCGCACTCTGCGGCGAGGGATTGGGTTGCTGTGCCGTGCCGCAGCCCGCGAGCAAGGCACAAATTATTATCGCGGCGACTGGTTGCTGCAAGTAATGCCCCTGTGACGAATGCGCCGCTATCGGCTGGGTTAAGATTATTATTTAGCAGTGCTGCGTGTCTATCAAATGAGTTTCAAGGTTCTGGATACGAAAGGCGTTTGTCAGAATATATACTAAAAGATATGGCAGGCAATTCATCCTTAGCTTCGCATGTTCTTTATGGATGTGCGAAAGATTGTCGGACTAAACATCCGGAAAATCAGGTTGGAAGCGGAGCTTTCACAAGAAGAGCTGGCCGCGCGAATGGGGGTTGAGCAATTCTATATTAGTGGGTTGGAGGCTGGTCACCGCAACGTGACGTTGGTTACGCTTTGGAAGGCGGCATTAGCCCTCGGCGTAGAACCCGATGTTTTGTTTTCCAGAGGCGGCCATAAGGCCGAACTCCCCAAGAAAAAGAAAACCCGAAAGCGTTGAGCTTTGCAGGTACCTGCAAAGTTATGGCCTCCGAATACCCTAGGATTTTCGCGTTTCTATTGTCTAAAAAATGGCCCGCAATAAAGGGTGTCTTATAGGTAGCCTGCACGGCATCGCCGCAGTCAGGGTTTTTATACTTTTTGAGAGGGTTTAGAAAATGGGCTAGTGGGGTAGCTACCACTATGGGCAAACGAATGGAAAGGGTCTTGAACCCAACGTAGACGGGGGTTGCGGACACAGCCTCATCTTACGACCGTCGCCATGATATTTTAGGATCGTACAAGTGGGACAGATCGAGTTCAGGATAAGAAACCTTTTCTAGTTCCTTTGCTTTTTCGAACAGGGTAGGCCCATCGCCATAGTTGCTGCTCACGCCGTGCTGGCTCGCGTTCCAGCCGCCAAATGCTTCAACGAACTGCTGCCGAACGTCTCCTCGCGATAGTGCATCCCGGAAACTGTGCCTGAGGCTGTGAAAGCTTTTCTTCGCGGTCTTAACTTTTGCAAGCTTTAGAAAAGTCCTGTTGAACCACTTCGAGAGATCGTGCCCATAGTTGCCATCGGGCCTTTTCCTAATGCCTTCAAACAGCTTTCCGGTTCCGCGGCGTTTTCGCTCCTCTAAAACAAACCTGACAAATCCTAGTTTAATAAGCTCAGAATGAACGGGCAGTTGTCTGTGACTTCCATCATTCTTCACGCTCTTGTCTTCGGCCTCGTCATTGATATCGATGTACCAAATTTTATCGGTCGATTGCCGAACATCGGCAATATCGAGTTGACATATTTCATTCAGGCGCATGCCCGTAAAGAGCCCAATTAGAGGTGCCCAATAGCGCTCGTTCCATCGCTTCTTAGATGAGGCGACGAACGGTTCGATAGAAAAAATCTTATCAAGGTCATCGGCATCGAACGAGTTTCTGGCTCTCTTAGCAGGCGTTTTTTCACCTAGAGCCCGCAGATCAGGAAACGGATTAGCCTTGATATGCTCCTCACTCACAGCGAAGGCCAGCATCCCTTTTAGTAGACTGACGTATTTATTCTGAGTTGCGTTTTTCATCCTTGGCAAGGATTTGCGTTGAGCATCCGAAATGAGAATTTCTAAATCTATCGTTTGATATTCGGGAAAGTGCTTATTTATATTTGACGGCAGCCTATTGAGCGTATCGCGAAACTCCCGGCACCGATTTCGATCGATGCGGCTTATGAGGACGTTGCCCCCTAGAATATGCAGCATCATCGCTGCTTCGGCTCTCATAGATTTTTGACGCTTAACAGTGACGCCATTGACGTTGAAGCGTTCTTGGAGAAATTTTTCGGTCACCATTTCCAAAGTAATCGGGCTCTCGCCGGGTGCAAGAAAGTTCGGCTGATGTGGCGCATGTCGGATTTGGCCTTTGAGAGCGTCGAGCGCGCGCAACTCCAATTCTAAAAGCGAAGTCCTAAGTAACTCATCAAGCTCTTCTCGACGCGATGGCGGCAAGTGGGCCGAAATATCCGGAACTCTCGCCTCTGCGTGGATTTTGTCTACAAAACTGAGTTTCGGGCTAACCTCCGGAAGCAAATTCGGGAATATCATTTTCGTAAGCGAGCCAATTGCAACTCGCGTTCGTTCATCGTCCGGGTCTTGATAGATTTGAATATTCTCAATCGTCTCGTTCAGAGCATCCGTGCCGTCCAACTTCGACTTTCTCGTCTTCTCTCCATCAATCTTTGATTTCTCCGCAACAAAGCGATGGATTTCTGAAGACACGCTCGCGAAATCGAGCTGCCGCCGTCGCCGAGCAAGTATCCGATCAATGCGAGTAGCGACTTGGTTACGAAGGATTTTAGCTTCGGCGTAGACCTCGGTCTTCAGGCTGACCTTGATTTCGAGTTTTCCGCCGAATGAAGCGACGAGCTCATCGGGTATACGCTTGCGATAGTACCAACGATTTCCTCGTCTAACTAAACCGAGCTCTTTTGCCATCAGACCCATACTCCGGCGTGTACCAGAATTGGGACCAGCAACTCAAGAATTGAGCTGTTTCTACTAAGAAACCGCGATGCTAGAATGGCTTAGGGAGAGGTGGTGCCGCCTATAGGATTCGAACCTACGACCCCATCATTACGAATGATGTGCTCTACCAGCTGAGCTAAGGCGGCGAGAGTCTGGAACCGGTATTTTCAAGTATCCGCACCTGATATCGGCCAGCGCGCGCCTTTGCAAGAACAACGACCCCTCAAACACCTAATCAGCTGACAAGACGCGATAAAAAGCCCCGCCAGCCGCCGGCCTGCATCTGTGCTGGTCCCGCCGAATCGGTGAATTCGTGGTCCGGCGGCGCGTCGTCCGGAACGCCCGGATCGTCCGGCGCCCGGATAATGGGAATGACCGGAGGCAGGCGGCCGGAATCGATTTTTTCGATCTCGCGGCGCGGCCGAAATACCGGCAGCACAACCGGCGCAATCACGGGCGGTGCCGATGCGAGTTGCGGCACCTCCAGCCTCGCCGCAACGGGCGCGGGCGCGGGCGAGTTGTCCTGCGAGGCTTCCGATCCGTCAGGCAGTTTGGTTTGCGGCGGCGCGAGCAAAGCGTCATCCGCGATCTCGGCGTCGATGGCGTTCGATTTATCGGACGGCAGCGCGGCCAGCGGTGTCTGCCACTGAAACGCGTCGATCCGCCCGCTCACGGGAGAAACCGGACGCCAGCGATCGGACACATATCCATCTGCGGTCCAGACCGGATCGTGCGCCGCGCGAACCGCGCGCAACATCCATACCCGCGCGCGGCCGCTATCGCCATGTTCGGTACGTTCCAGTTCCGCCATCAGCAATGCCACGCGCTGGGTCGGCGCATCCGTGAACGGCTGCAACGCGTCGCGCGCCTTCTGGAATTCGCTGGCGTCGATGGCGGCGCGCGCCACCGCAAGCGCGCCCTCGACATGCCCGGGAGATTTCGCGGCGAGCGCCTCGACACGCGCCAGCCTTTGCACGGCGGAATCGCCGAGACGAATATGCGCATAAGCATCAGCCAGATCAGGGTGCGGCTGCGCCGCCCACGCCGTCTCCACAATACGCATCGCGCGGCGCGCCTGATTCGATTCGCTTAAGAATTTTGCCGCCAGCGTCGCTGCGGGAACGAGAGTGGGCGCGAGCTTCACAGCCTCCATCGCACTCTCGCGCGACGCGTCGCGATCGGTTGCTTCCAGATCGAGCGCGCGTGCGGTGAGAAGAACGCCACGCTGGCGCTTGTAAGGCAATGAGTCGATCAATCCCGAAGCGAGGTCGTTCTCCAGAATCTGGAGTGCGCCATCCCAATCGCCGCGACTGCAGCGAAACCCCAGTACCGCATGCGACGCCCAGGCTGATGCGGGCGCAGTTTTCAAGGCTTCTTCCGCCATCGCGACCGCGGTGAAAGGATCGTCGCGGCGTTGTGCTTCAATGAACAATCCGCGCAGACCGAGTACGCGGGTATCTTCGCGCTCGGCCAGAGTATGGAACGCACGCTGCGCGCCATCGCGGTCGCCGTTCAGTTGGGCGGATTGCGCGTGCAGCAGCAACGCCAGCGGATCCTGATGCGCAAGACGGCGCGCCACATCCGCATGATGACGTGCGGCGAAATGGTCGCCGGTGCCGATGGCAATGAGACCCTGCGTGATCGCGTGACGGCCCTTCGCAATGCGGCGTTCGCGGCGCGCATGTCTTACGCGTTGCGGCAGCCGCCAGAAACCGCGCACCACACTCCATGCCAGCATCGCGGCGATCATCGTTGCGACGACCGCCAGCACAAAGACCGGCACCGAAGTGTCGATGCGCCACACGCTCCATTGCAACGAGACATCACCGCCTTGGTCCGCGACGACGGCCACGCCCAGCGCTGCCGCACCGATCAGAAACAGGAACAGAATGATGCGTATCATTTGCCTGCCTCTGGGGCCGGTTTCGACAGCGCGGTCATTGCGTCCAGCGCAAATTGTTTCGAGGCGCTCAACGCCGCGTCACGCGCATCGACCTTATCCATCCATCCCTGCACCGACGCACGGTCGGCGACAGAGAGCGAATTCAACTCGCGACGCGCCGCCGCAATATCGTTGCGCTGGGCTGCGTCTTTAACCCGCGCGGTGGTTGCGTTTGCGGGATCGACCGCGCCATCGGTACGCTGAACGCGCACCAGTTTCGATGCACTCTGTTGCAGGCGATCCACCAATCGCACCGGCGCAGCGGACGCGGCCGGCTTCGGCGACAATTGCGGCAACAGCGTCAGAAGCTCGCGGCTCAACGCGTTTGCCGATGGAATGCCGGACGCCGCAAATTCATCCAGCGGTTTCAGGTTTGACGCATCATTGGTGAGTGCCTTGGCGGACGACAAAGCAGTTGAATAAGGCTCGCCCTGCCGCACCGATGTGTCAAGCAATGTCGCCGCCGCAACATTGCGCAGGCGAGGATCGTCTCCGGCGGATTTTTGCGGCGCGGACATCTCGCCGGTCAGCGCAACGGTCGCGCGTTCGATTTTGGAAATGCGTTCCTCAACAGCATGCAGATCGGGCGCTTGCGATGTGGAGGTTGCTTTGAGTTCGTCGATGGACGCGTGCGTGGCCGCCAACTCATCGCGCAAGGCCGCAACGGATTTGTCCAGCGCGTCGATGCGTGAACCCAGCGCGGAATTCTGCGGCGCAGTAGCGGTTGCAGCGCGGGGCTCGACTTTCGCCACCTGCTTGCCGGGTGAATCCTTGTCGCTCTTGGCGGTCGTCGTCGGCAATCGCGACAGGATGCGGCTTGAGCCGCCTGACGAATCCCCGAACCAATACGCGCCCAGTACGAGCAGCGCGGCAGCTCCCCCGGTGAAACCCGCGACCAGCATCGACGACAACGCAACGCGTGCGGGTCTCGGCACCTTGACCCCGGAAAATGTCGGCCAGCGAAACGACGGCGTGACAGCGGCGCGTGCGGTTGCGAATCTGTCGCGCCACGATTTGCGCGGCTTGGGATCGGAGGACGGCGCGGTCGAAGCGCTTCCATCGCTCGGCGTCGCCGCGCTGTCCGAGACGCTCGACGCCGTGAGATCAATCGTCGGTGCTGCCCGCTTGCGCGAATTGCCGGACGGCGGTGCGGCGTCGTCGTGTTTGTCGTCGTCCATCGGACCCTTTATCTCTTGCCGCCGCAGTCTATCAGATTCGAAACCAACGGATCACTTGGTCGAAAGTTGCCTAAACCCGGCTTTCAAACTCTTTTCAAGCCTTTTGCCAAAGCGTCAAGCAGCGCGTTTTCATTCGGCTCACGAGCGATCGCGACCTGCGTGGTACCGGCGTCACGCAGTACCATTCCGACAGCATCGGATAAGCAATATTGCGGCAGCGCCAAGGCCGAGATTTCGACACCGCCCGCGCGCGCAGCATCGAGAAACGCCCGCGCGCTGCGCCGCGAGAAATGCAGCACCGCCTCGACGCCGCCGGTCCGGAACGCCTCGGTCACGGCATCCGGAAAACTTGGCACTGGGATCATCCGATAGGCTGTGTGGGTGATGACCGTGAAGCCGCGATCGCCAAGCTCTCCGGCGAGGTCGCGCGCCAGATCCGCGCCCGCGAGATAACAGAGCGTCGCGCCCGCCTTGATGGTTTTCGCCTTGGCGCTTTTCGCAACCGCATCGCGCAGCGCGCCTGCGTCACCCTTGGCGCTGATGATATTCTTGAATCCGGCAGACCGCGCCGCATCCGCCGTATGATCTCCCACCGCGAAGGACGGCAGATCGACCAGCCGCTTCTTAAAATCGTGATTTTCAATCGCCCGCACGGCGTTCGCACTGGTCAGGATCACGCCGTCATAGGCGGCGCCATGATCATCATAAAAAGCCATCGCCTCGAACCGAAGCGTCGGCGACAGCAGGGCCTCGAAGCCGCGCACGGCCAGCGCCCGCGCGGTCTTGTCGTTATCGGGCGCGGGACGGGTTACCAGAATGGCCATGCGCGAATCCCCGTGGCATCGAAGCAGGATAGCCCGTGAAAGGATGGCCGACATGACGTTTTCACGATATGACCTCCCGGCAGACGCCAATTCAGGGAAACGCCGGTTTCCCCACGAAGGCAAGACAAGAAATTACGACAAGAAATTAAGACAACACATCACGACGAAAATCGAGGACGGACATTGGCGAGCGGCAAGCCGACATTGGTGTTGGGGATCGAGACCACCTGCGATGAAACCGCAGCCGCCGTGGTCGAGCGCCAGCCCGACGGTGCGGGGCGCATTCTGTCCAATATCGTGCGCTCGCAGATTGCCGAACACGCGCCCTATGGCGGCGTCGTTCCTGAAATCGCGGCGCGCGCCCATGTCGATATGCTGGACGGCATCGTTCGCAATGCGATGATTGAGGCCGACATCGGCTTCGATAAACTGGACGGCGTCGCAGCCGCTGCGGGGCCGGGCCTGATCGGCGGCGTCATCGTCGGCCTCACCACGGCAAAAGCGATTGCGCTGGTGCACAGGACGCCGTTGATCGCGGTCAATCATCTGGAAGCGCACGCGTTGACGCCGCGCCTGACGGCGGGACTTGCATTTCCCTATTGTCTGTTTCTGGCGTCGGGCGGCCACACTCAGATCGTCGCGGTGCTCGGCGTCGGCAAATACATCCGGCTCGGCACCACAGTCGATGACGCGATGGGCGAGGCTTTCGATAAAATTGCCAAGATGCTTGACCTCCCCTATCCGGGCGGACCGGAAGTCGAACGCGCTGCGGCACGTGGCGACCCCAAGCGGTTTGAATTTCCGCGCCCCATGTTGGGCCGGCCCGATGCGAATTTTTCATTGTCCGGTTTGAAAACCGCGGTGCGCAATGAAGCCGCGCGCCTGATCGAGTTGAAACCGCAGGATGTCTGCGATCTCTGCGCCGGATTTCAGGCCTCTGTTCTTGAATTGACCGCCGATCGCATCACGGTCGGCCTTCGGCTGTTTCACGAACAGTTCGGGCCGCCACGCGCGCTTGTGGCCGCAGGCGGTGTTGCGGCCAATCTCGCCATCCGCAACGCACTGCAGGACATCGCCGCGAAAGCGCAGACCACGCTGATTATTCCGCCGCCCACATTATGCACAGACAATGGTGCGATGATCGCATGGGCCGGCGCGGAGCGGCTTGCGCTTGGAATGCTCGACGATATGGACAGCGCACCGCGTGCCCGCTGGCGGCTCGACGAAGATACGCCGACGCCGGCAAAATTCGCCAAGTCCCGCGCGCAGCACTGAGACACATCAACATGCCATCGTATCAAACCATTTCGGTGATCGGCGCAGGCGCATGGGGCACGGCACTTGCCAATGCGGCTGCGCGCGCTGGTCGCGATGTCATTCTCTATGCG
This sequence comes from Afipia sp., assembly GCA_043784125.1. Lineage (GTDB taxonomy): Bacteria > Pseudomonadota > Alphaproteobacteria > Rhizobiales > Xanthobacteraceae > Afipia. The sequence continues at coordinate 20,854 of JAYVYQ010000098.1, read as the reverse complement.
CGTGATGCATCTACCGCCGAAGCGATGTCGCACAGCCGCGAGAATCCGCGTCTGCCGGGAATACAAATCGCCAGAAGCATTTCCATCACCAGTGATCTCGCGCACGCCGCCAAATCCGAAGCGCTGCTTCTTGTCACGCCCGCGCAAAGCCTGCGGCTGGCTGCAACCGCGCTCACGCCGCATCTGATGAAAGGCACGCCCGTCATCGTCTGCGCGAAAGGCATCGAGCTCGGCACGCATAAATTCATGACCGAGATTGTTGCCGAGGTGGCACCACTGGCGCTTCCGGCGATTCTCTCAGGGCCGAGCTTTGCAAGCGACGTTGCGCAGGGGCTGCCGACGGCTGTAACTCTTGCGGCGTACGACGGCGCGATTGCGGAAGCACTCGTCCACGCGCTCGGCTCGGACACGTTCCGGCCCTATCACTCCGCCGATGTGCGCGGCGTCGAAATCGGCGGTGCGGCAAAGAATGTCTTGGCGATCGCCGCAGGGATCGTCGCCGGAAAAAAACTCGGTGCATCGGCGCTGGCAGCGCTCACAACGCGCGGCTTTGCGGAATTGATGCGGCTTGGCCAAGCCTGCGGCGCAAAATCTGAGACCATCGCGGGCCTGTCGGGGTTGGGCGATCTGGTGTTGAGCTGCTCCAGCGCGCAGTCGCGAAATTTCTCGTATGGCATGGCGCTGGGACGCGGCGAAACCCCCGCGCGCGACAAATTGAGCGAGGGTGAATTCACCGCGCCCGTGCTGGTTGAACTCGCCCGCGACAAAAACATCGACATGCCGGTTGCGAGTGCAGTCGCCGCCGTGCTCGCCAGTGCGCTGACCGTCAATGAAGCCATCGAGATGTTGCTGACGCGGCCGTTCAAGGCTGAAGGATAAGAAGCATGGCGTATTGGCTGATGAAATCCGAACCTTCGGCATGGTCGTGGGATCAGCAAGTCGCCAAGGGCGCGAAGGGCGAAGCCTGGGTTGGCGTGCGCAACCACACCGCCAAGCTCAACATGATGAAGATGAAAAAAGGCGACCGCGCCTTTTTCTATCATTCCAACGAGGGCAAGGAGATCGTCGGCATCGTGGAAATCATCCGCGAGCATTATCCCGATCCCACGGACAAGACCGGCAAATTCGTCTGCGTCGACATCAAAGCCGACAAGCCGTTGAAAATTCCCGTGACGCTTCTTGCCGTCAAGGCTGAGAAAGCGCTGGCCGATATGGATCTGCTCAGGCAATCGCGGCTGTCGGTCGGAAGCGTGAAGCCTGACGAATGGAAACTGGTCTGCAAGATGGGCGGCATCTAAAGCGTGCCATCCGCCGACAGCCTGATCGCCGACAAGGACGCCTTCATCCGCGCCAACACGAGGCTGCGGCCGGTGCCGCTGGTGCCGGAAATCTCGATCTATGTGGCCGATGAAGCCGTGCCGTTGTGGCACAAGACCGAGGAAGAAATCGGCGAACAAGGCCTGCCGCCGCCGTTCTGGGCGTTCGCATGGGCCGGCGGTCAGGCATTGGCCCGTCACGTCCTCGATCATCCGCGGATTGTGCGCGGCAAGTCCGTCCTTGATCTCGCAAGCGGATCGGGGCTGGTCGGCATTGCGGCAATCAAGGCCGGCGCGGCGGCGGTCTCTGTGGCGGACATCGATGAATTTGCCCTGTCGGCGGCACGATTGAATGCCTCTCATAACAATGTCACTTTGGCGACAGTCGCCTGTGACTTGCTGGACGGCGAGAACCACCTGCGCTGGGATGTCATTCTCGCCGGAGACATCTTCTACGAGCGCGACACGGCGTCGCGCGCCTTCGATTTCCTGAACCGCAATGCAGCACTTGGCGCCGCCGTGCTGATCGGCGATCCCGGCCGCAGCTATTTGCCGCGCGAGAAACTGCATAAGATTTCCGACTACAGCGTGCCGGTGACCCGAGATCTCGAGGACACTGAAATCAAGCAAACCGCGGTCTGGATGCTGCGGGAATTCGCCCCTCACGGCCCTGCAACTTCGGGCGGCGGTGCCGCGGCTCCATAAAGGCCGACAAAAGTCCTATTGGTTGCGGCTTGTCCACGCCGCAGGCAAAAGCGCATAATGATAGCAACAAGAACAAACCCGCGCCCATGTTGTGACGCGGAACGGTTGCGTGGAGGAAATGATGTCCGACAAGATTTACAACGTAACGCCGGAATGGGCGAAGCGCGCTTATATCGACCACGCGAAGTATCGCGATATGTATGCCCGCTCGGTGAAAGACCCGAACGGCTTCTGGAAAGATGACGCGTCCAAACGTCTCGACTGGATCACGCCCTTCACCAAAGTGGAGAACGTCTCCTTCGCGCCCGGAAAAATTTCCATCAAATGGTTCGAGGATGGCGTTCTCAACGCCGCCTATAATTGCATCGACCGTCACCTCGCCAAGCGCGGCGACCAGACCGCAATCATCTGGGAAGGCGACGATCCGTCCGAATCCAAGAAAATCACCTATCAGGAACTGCATGACGAAGTCTGCCGGATGGCCAACATCTTGCGGCTGCGCAATGTCGCCAAAGGCGACCGCGTGACCATCTACATGCCGATGATTCCGGAAGCCGCCTACGCGATGCTCGCCTGCGCGCGCATCGGCGCCATTCATTCGGTGATCTTCGGCGGCTTCTCGCCGGACAGCATCGCGCAGCGCATCAAGGATTGTAAATCCACCGTCGTCATCACCGCCGACGAAGGACTGCGCGGCGGCAAGAAGATTCCGCTCAAGGCCAATGTGGATGCAGCCATCGAAAAGAACGGCGGCGGCGTCGATCACGTCATCGTCGTCAAACGCACCGGCGGCAAAATCGACATGAACCCGGTGCGCGACGTCTGGTATCACGAAGCAGCCGCGATGGTGAACGCTGAATGTCCGTGTGAGCCGATGAACGCGGAAGACCCGCTGTTCATTCTCTATACCTCGGGCTCGACCGGTCAGCCGAAAGGCGTGCTGCACACCACCGCCGGTTATCTGGTGTTCGCGTCGATGACACATCAATATGTGTTCGATTATCACGACGGCGACATCTACTGGTGCACGGCGGACGTCGGCTGGGTCACGGGCCACAGCTACATTCTCTATGGCCCACTGGCGAACGGCGCGACCACCCTGATGTTCGAGGGTGTTCCCAATTATCCGGACAATTCGCGTTTCTGGAACGTGATCGACAAGCACAAGGTCAACATCTTCTACACTGCGCCCACCGCGATCCGCGCGCTGATGCAATCGGGCGACGAGCCGGTGAAGAAAACATCACGCAAAAGTCTGCGCCTGTTGGGGTCGGTCGGCGAGCCGATCAATCCCGAAGCATGGGAGTGGTATCACCGCGTCGTCGGCGACGAGCGTTGCCCGATTGTCGATACATGGTGGCAGACCGAAACCGGCGGAATTCTGATCACACCGTTACCTGGCGCGATTGGGCAGAAACCCGGTTCGGCAACCAAGCCGTTCTTCGGCATCGTGCCGGAAATTGTGGACCCCGACGGCAAGGTTCTCGACGGCGAATGTTCGGGCAATCTGTGCATCGCCAAATCGTGGCCGGGACAGATGCGCACGGTCTATGGCGACCACGCGCGGTTCGAGCAGACATACTTCTCGACTTACAAAAATAAATACTTCACCGGCGACGGCTGCCGCCGCGACGCGGACGGCTATTACTGGATCACCGGCCGCGTCGACGACGTCATCAACGTGTCGGGCCACCGCATGGGCACGGCGGAAGTCGAAAGCTCACTCGTCGCGAATGAACATGTGTCGGAAGCAGCCGTCGTCGGCTATCCGCACGACATCAAGGGACAGGGCATCTACGCTTATGTGACCCTGATGAAAGGCGTCGAACCCACCGAAGCTTTGCGCAAGGAACTGGTCGCGTGGGTGCGCAAGGACATCGGGCCGATTGCGTCGCCTGATCTCATTCAATTTGCGCCGGGACTGCCGAAGACGCGTTCCGGAAAAATCATGCGCAGAATTCTGCGCAAGATCGCTGAAGACGAATCCGGGTCTCTCGGAGACACCTCGACGCTGGCCGATCCGGCCGTCGTCACCGATCTCGTGAATAACCGGCAGAACAAGAAAAGCGCGTAGGTTCCAAAGCCTCGCAAACTCACTTCACGGCATTGTCAGCATCCCACGCCGCCAGAATTCGTTTTGGCGGCGTGTGTTGTTTCCAAGTCATTTACTTTGTTCGCGGGATTTCCTTTGAATGACCGCGCGGAAACCCGCTGTTGAAGCCTCTGCGGCACAATGGTGGTTAACGAAGTCGATATGTTTAAAGTTAGCGTGTCTGGAGAGTGCAATGTTGCGTAAGTTTGCTGTGACGGCCGCCGCTTTGGCGCTGGGATCGATGGTTGCGACGGCGGCATTCGCCCGCCCCGATCTTGTCCATTCTCCCGCCGGTTTTTCTGCAGGATCCATCGTCGTCAAGACCAACGAGCGCCGGCTTTATCTGGTGCTCGGCGACGGCTACGCCGTGCGTTATCCGGTCGGCGTCGGCAAGCCGGGCAAGCAATGGGCCGGCTCAACGCGTATCGACGGCAAGTATCGCAATCCGGCTTGGTCGCCACCCGCGGAAGTGAAGCGCGACAAGCCCAGCATCCCGAACGTGATCGAGGGCGGCTCTCCGCACAATCCGATGGGCGTTGCGGCAATGACGCTGGCCGGTGGCGAATACGCCATCCACGGCACCAACGTGCCGAACTCAATCGGCGGCTATGTCTCTTATGGCTGCATCCGCATGTTCAATCAGGACATCACCGATTTGTACGAGCGTGTTTCGGTCGGCACGCCGGTGTACGTCACGTCACGCTGATTGATGGACCTCTCGAATCGGAAAGCCGCGCAACTGCGCGGCTTTTTTGTGGAATAACGTTGACTTAAAAATCTGACGCGATCCCCTTGCGTTCCCAATCGCCGAAGCGCGTCGGCTCCGGTCCCTTTGGTCCTTGCAGTTCCTTCGGACCCGTCCCCGCCTCATCCTTGGCCGCTTTTGCGCGACGTTCTTCGGCTTCGGCGAGTGCGCGCTTCGCTTGCGGCGACAGCGCTTTGCCGGAGGACGTAGTCCCCGACGGCGCCGGCGGCGTCTTGGGGTTGGTTTCGTCGTTCATTGCAGCGGCTCGCTTGCAAAATTTACCCGAACCTACCAGCAACAGATCGGGCTAAACAGTCCGCAATCAAGGGCCTGAATCAAGGGCTTGGCGAAAACGATTCTTACATTTGGCATATTCCCGTGCCACTGAAGTGCCGTCCGCCGCGTTTTTCTTGCACTCCCGCCCGCCAGCCGAAATTTTTTGCTCATGAAGCCTTCGCGTTTCGTTCCGCCCACCGAGGTCGCCGGCCTCGCAGCGCGCCGGATTGCGGCTGATATTCTCGATAACGTGCTGCACAAGCATCGCATGCTCGACGACCAGCTCGACGGCGCGGGCGCGCATCCCGGATTGAAGACGCTTTCGGATCGCGACCGCGCGCTGATGCGACGGCTGGTCGCGACGATTTTGCGGCGGCTCGGCACGCTCGGCCATGTGCTGTCGCGCCTGCTCGACCGTGGCGTGCCGACCGATGCGCCGCGTGCACAAAGCGCGCTTCTGATCGGTGCCGCGCAAATTCTCATGATGGACGTTCCCGATCATGCCGCCGTCGATCTTTCGGTGCGCCTCGTGCAGGCAGATCGCCGTGCGGCGAAGTATGCCGGACTCGTCAACGCGGTGCTGCGCCGATGTGCGCGCGAAGGTCAGCCCCTGATCGACGAGGTCAAATCTCAGATGCTCGATCTGCCGCCCTGGCTGCTGCAGCGCTGGATCGCGGCCTACGGCGAGGAGAAAACGCATGCGATGGCGACGGCGTTAAGTTTTGAGCCCGCACTCGACGTCACGGTGAAATCCGATGCCGAAGGCTGGGCGACGCGATTGCACGGTGAAGTGCTGCCGACCGGCTCGGTGCGGACGCTGATTCACGGCCCGGTGACGATGCTGCCGGGTTTCGACGAGGGGCAATGGTGGGTGCAGGACGCAGCCGCTGCCATTCCGGCAAAACTTTTCGGAGACATCAAAGGCAAATCCATCGCCGACTTTTGCGCGGCGCCCGGCGGCAAGACCGCGCAACTCGTGCAGGCCGGTGCAAACGTCACCGCCATCGACCGCTCACCGAATCGCGTGGCGCGGCTGAAGGACAATCTCGCGCGGCTTTCGCTCGAAGCCAAAACCGTCGTGGCCGACGCAACCGAATGGCAACCGGGTGAATTATTCGACGGCATTCTGATCGATGCGCCGTGCGCGGCGACCGGCACGATTCGCCGTCATCCAGATGTCGCGTGGCTCAAGGAAGAAGCCGACATCAATGCGCTCTCGGCGCTGCAGACCCGATTGCTGCAAAAAGCCGTCACGCTTTTGAAGCCCGGCGGCACGCTGGTCTATTGCACCTGCTCGCTTGAACCCGAAGAAGGCGAACAGGCGATTGCGGCACTTCTGTCCAGCGATCCGAGCATGCATCGCGTGCCCGTTCGCGCCGATGAAGTCGCGGGCTTGAGCGAAATCATCACGCCGGACGGCGATATCCGCACGCTGCCCTCGCATCTGGTTCATGACGATCCGCGTCTCGGCGGCCTCGACGGCTTCTATGCGGCGCGGCTGGTGAAGTCCTGATCGGCACAAATCCCTGGTTTTACGGCTGATTCGCGCTGCCGAGCACACGCGACCGCTCAGCGCAGGTCCGTCAATGGGGTGCCTTATTGACGTTTCCGGATTAAAAGGAATCTAGGAATTCTTCCTGGGGCAACGGCGAATTGGCGACCGCTCATCGAACACGCATCTCGTCCCTTCTGCTCGGCCGCGCCGCGCGGAACGTGCTGGCGCGCGCGAGCGGACAAACCGTTGCGCTATCGCGCTTCTGGCCCGGCCGCACCGACCGCCTGCTGATCGCGCCGAACGATCTGCGCACGCTCGATGCGACGCGCGCCACTGAGATTTACGCCGGACGATTCGTCTTCGCGGGCAAGATCGTCACCTCGCATGGCCGCTCGATCTTCGATTTCGATCCGCCGTCGGACGACTGGGAGTCCGCGCTGCTCGGATTCGGCTGGTTGCGCCATCTGCGTGCGGCGGATTCGGCGATCACGCGCGCCAATGCACGCTCATTGATCGACGAGTGGATGTCGAAGCCGGTGCGCAAGCGCGGCAATGGCTGGCGCGCCGATGTGCTGGCGCGCCGCGTAATCTCACTGTTGTCGCAAGCCCCCTTGGTGCTGAACGACGCCGACGGAAAATTCTACCGCCGCTTTCTGCGCGTGCTGACCCGCGAGATCCGTTATCTGCGTTATACCATTGTGGATATTCCCGACGGCGTGCCCCGGCTGCAGGTCTCGATCGCGCTGTGTTATGCCTCGCTGTGTCTGGCCAATCAGGCCAAGCATATCCGCACCGCGACACGCAAACTCTCTGAGGAGTTGCAGCGTCAGATCCTGCCGGACGGCGGCCACATCTCGCGCAACCCCGGTGCGCTCATCGAACTGCTGCCGGATCTGCTGCCGCTGCGGCAAACCTTCGCCGCCAGAAATATCGCGCCGCCGCCTGCGCTTCTCAATGCCATCGACCGTATGATGCCGATGCTACGATTTTTCCGTCACGGCGACGGCAGCTTTGCGCTGTTCAACGGCATGAGCAGCGCGCCGTCCGGATTGCTGGCGACGCTGCTGGCTTATGACGACACCCACGGAATTCCGATGTCGAGCATGCCGCATAGCGGCTTTCAACGCCTCGATGCAGGCCCCACTGCGGTCATCATGGACAGCGGCGCGCCGCCGCCATCCGGCGTCAGCCGCGACGCGCATGCCGGATGCCTGTCGTTCGAGCTGTCGTCGGGGCCGTGCCGCATCGTGGTCAATTGCGGTATTCCCGCCACCGGCCGCGACAACTGGCGCAGCTTCGCGCGCAGCACGCCGGCACATTCGGCGCTCACCTATCACGAAACGTCATCGTGCCAGTTCGTCGAACTGACGGCGATGAAGCGGATGTTGCAGGGTGCGCCGATCGTCAGCGGCCCATCGAAAGTGGGCGCGTTTCGCGAAGCGACCAGCCGTGGCGTTCTGCTGACTGCGACACATGATGGCTATGCTCGCGCGTTCGGCGTCGTGCATCAACGCGTGCTGATGCTGTCGAACGATGGCAGCCGACTCGATGGCGAAGACGAGCTGATCAACGCACCGGGTTCGTCGCCGCGCGGCCGCGACGACGACTATGTGTTGCGGTTTCATCTTCATCCGTCGGTCAAGGCCAATCGCCTTAGGGATGGGCGCGGCGCCATGCTGGTGTTGCCGAACCGCGACGTGTGGACATTCGAGGCGCTCGACGACAAGGTCGAACTCGAAGACAGCGTGTTTCTCGCCGGGACCGATGGCCCGCGCCGCACCTCGCAGCTTGTGATTCGCCAGCATCTTAAAATCGCGGCCAGCATCCGCTGGAGTTTCGCCCGCTCCTCGGCATCTGCCTCCGTCACCAACGCCCGGCGCGACGCCAAGCGCGAACCGGAATTGCCGCTTTAAGTAGAGGTTTTGTCGGGCCCAGAACCATGCTACGCGACGGCATAATAATGGGACCTTCGACATGACCGACCATCCGCGCCGCGTCACGCGCGCTTTGCTTTCCGTTTCCGACAAATCCGGGCTGATTGAATTCGCGAGTGCGCTCGCAAAACACGGCGTCGCGCTGGTCTCGACCGGCGGCACCGCTAAGGCCATCGCCGCCGCTGGCTTAAAGGTGATGGATGTCTCCGAGCTGACCGGCTTTCCCGAAATGATGGACGGCCGCGTCAAGACACTGCATCCCAACGTGCATGGCGGACTGCTGGCGATCCGCGACAATGCAGACCACGCAAAGTCGATGAAGGATCACGACATCGCGCCGATCGATCTGCTGGTGGTGAATCTCTATCCGTTCGAGGCGACGGTCGACAAAGGCGCCTCCGACGAAGACTGCATCGAGAATATCGACATCGGCGGACCTGCGATGATTCGCGCGGCCGCGAAAAATCACGACGACGTGGCCGTTGCGGTGGAGCCTTCGGATTATCAGGCGGTGCTCGACGAACTCGCCGCCAATCAGGGCGCAACGACGCTCACGCTGCGCAAACGCCTCGCCGCCAAAGCCTATGCGCGCACCGCAGCCTACGATGCGGCGATCTCGAACTGGTTCGCTTCAAAACTTAAAATTGACGCGCCGGATTTTCGCACCGTCGGCGGCAAGCTCATTCAAGCGCTGCGCTATGGCGAGAACCCGCATCAGACTGCGGCGTTCTACAAAACGCCCGAACAGCGTCCCGGCGTCGCCACCGCGCGTCAGCTTCAGGGCAAAGAACTGTCATACAACAACATCAACGACACCGACGCCGCCTATGAATGCATCGGCGAGTTCGACGCGAAACGCACCGCCGCCTGCGTCATCGTCAAGCACGCTAATCCGTGCGGCGTGGCGGAAGGCAGCGATCTCGCTAGCGCCTATCGCAAAGCGCTGGCCTGCGATTCGACCTCGGCCTATGGCGGCATTATCGCCTTCAACCGCATTCTCGATGCGGATGCCGCGAATGCGGTCGCCGAGATTTTCACCGAAGTCATCATCGCGCCGGACGCGACAGAAGAAGCGATTGCGATCATCGGCAAGCGCAAGAATTTGCGGCTGCTGCTTGCGGGAGGTTTGCCCGACGCCCGTGCGATTGGGCTGACGGCCAAGACCGTCGCAGGCGGATTACTGGTTCAGTCGCGCGACAATGCGGTGGTGGATGACATGACGTTGAAGGTCGCAACCAAGCGCGCGCCGACAGATGCCGAGATGCGCGATCTGAAATTCGCGTTCCGTGTCGCCAAGCACGTCAAATCCAACACCATCGTTTACGCAAAGGACCTCGCGACCGTCGGCATCGGTGCGGGACAAATGAGTCGCGTGGATTCGGCGCGTATCGCCGCACGCAAGGCCGAGGACGCGGCGAAGGAACTGGGATTGAGCGAGCCGATGACCAGGGGGTCGGTCGTGGCCTCGGACGCATTCTTCCCGTTCGCGGATGGATTGCTTGTCGCCATCGAGGCAGGCGCAACCGCCGTCATTCAACCCGGCGGCTCGATCCGCGACGATGAAGTCATCAAGGCAGCCGACGACCACGGCATCGCCATGGTTTTCACCGGCACACGGCACTTCAAACACTAGGTGGTGCGCACGTCGTCAGTGCGGAACGTGCGGGTCTTTCACGCGCGTCAGCAGGATCAATCCCGCCGTGAAGAACACCACCAGCACCGCCATGCCGGCCTTCTGACTCGCGGTAACCGCCGTCACGATGCTCACCACAAGCGGCGCCATGAACGACGTGACTTTCCCGGAGAGCGCGAACAAGCCGAAATATTGCGTAATGCGGTCTTCCGGCGCGAGACGAATGAGCAGTGTGCGGGATGCCGCCTGCAGCGGCCCCGCCGCAATGCCGATCAGAAAACCCAGAACCATATAGGCTTGCTCGGCGGGTGCAGAGAACAGCTTGCCGCCCGGCGCCGGAGGGGTCACCGGAAACATGAAGAACAGCCTGTCGTGATCGATCGACAAAATCGCGGCGATCGACAACAACAGCAACAGCATGCTGCCGGCGATAACGCGCTTGGGTCCGAACATGTCGTCGAGCTTGCCGCCGAGCCACGCGCCGATGGTGCCGGAAATCGTCAGCAATATTCCGAACGAGCCGATCTGAATGGTCTGCCAGCCGAACGTGCCTGCGGCGTAAATTCCGCCGAATGCGAACAGCGCAATCAGCGCATCCGTATAGACCATGTTGGCGATCAGGAATGTCAGCATCACCGGGCGCTGCGGCAGCATGGAAAGTGTTTCACGCAGTTCGCGTAGGCCTTCGCGCACCGCGCCGAGCGCAGGCTTCTTTGCCGCAATGTCGGGCGTGAACAGAAACATCGGCATCACAAAAATGATGAACCAGATCGCGGTGAAAGGTCCGGTGATGCGTTCGCCTTCATGCGCGACCGGATCGAGACCGAACAGCGGCATGAAACCCACTATCGTCTTTCCAGTCTTCGGATTAGCGGCGAGAAAACCGAGCACCAGAACAAGACAGACGATGCCGCCGACATAGCCGGTTGCCCAGCCCGCGCCGGACAGCCGTCCGATGCGCTCGGGCGGCACCAGTGTCGGCATCATCGCGTTATTGAAGACTGTGGCGAATTCGACGCCGACGGTCGCAATTCCAAATGCAATCAAGAGCGGCAGGATCACCGCCTCGTCGCCCGGTTTGCCGATCCACATCAGCGACGAGCCGATCACCAGCAGGACGCCGAATGCAGCGATCCAGGGTTTGCGCCGGCCGCCCGCGTCGGCAATTGCGCCGAGCACCGGCGACATCAGCGCGATGATGAGGCCCGCCGCGGCTGTCGCAAAACCCCACATCGCCTGCCCGCTTGCCGGCGTCGATGCAACATGCGTTGCGAAATAAGGCGCGAACACAAATGTCGTGATGAGAGTGAAATAAGGCTGCGCCGCCCAATCGAACAACACCCAGCCGAACACCGCAGAGCGCGGCGGATATACTTTCGTTCCGCCAGCATGACTGTCATGCGCCGAAATGGTCTGAGTCAAGCGTCGTGCTCCCGCCGAATCACCAAATGCATTTTCTCTTCGCGCGCGAAAACCATATAGTGCGGGGCTACGATTGCTATCTGGTTTTTCGCAGTGTGCAATCTGCCGGAGCGTCTTATGAGCTTGTTCACCACATCCCGCGCACTAGCGCTTGGACTTGCGGTCTTGGCCGCACCGGCTATTGCGCAGGATTCGCGGCTTGGATTCTATGCGGCCCCCGCGCTTGAGACCATCCAGCCCATCGCGGCGCGCAACGGCATGGTGGTGGCGCAGGAAAAGATCGCCGCCGGTATCGGCCGCGACGTTCTGGCGCGCGGCGGCAATGCGGTCGATGCCGCTGTCGCCACGGGATTCGCGATGGCGGTGACATATCCCCGCGCCGGTAATCTCGGCGGCGGCGGATTCATGATGATTCATCTGGCGGCCACGAAAGAAGACATCGCCATTGATTATCGCGAGACCGCGCCTGCTGCTGCGACACGCGACATGTTTCTCGGCGCTGACGGGAAACCCGACGCGCAAAAATCCCGCGAGTCGGCGCTGGGGATCGGCGTTCCGGGCACCGTCGCGGGTCTTTCGCTTGCTCTTGAAAAATACGGATCGGGGAAATTCAAGTTCGCAGATCTGCTTGCGCCCGCCATCAAACTAGCCCGCGAGGGATTCGTTCTCGCCGACGACAGCGCGGACACGCTGCCGGACTATCGCGACCGCGTTGCCAAATGGTCCGCAAGCGCAAAAATCTTTCTCCGCGCAGACGGCTCATCGCTGCAGCAGGATGACAAACTTATCCAGACCGATCTGGCGTCGACGCTAGAAGCCGTTGCTTCGCAAGGCCCGCAGGGATTTTATCGGGGCTCAGTCGCCGAGAAGCTCGCCAAAGGGATTCAAGACGCTGGCGGCATCATCACGACCGAGGATCTCAGAAACTACCAGCCTACCATTCGCGCCCCGGTGCGCGGCACCTATCGGGGTTACGACATTATATCGATGCCGCAACCATCCTCCGGCGGCACCGTGCTGCTTGAGACGCTGAACATTCTCGAAGGCTACAATTTGCGCGCGATGGGTGCGGCGTCACCGAGCGCGCTGCATGTCGAGATCGAAGCCATGAAGCGCGCCTACGCCGACCGCGCGCGTTATTTAGGAGACCCTGCCTTCGTCAACGCGCCGATCTCGCACCTGATCGCGAAGGATTACGCCGCCAAGCAACGCGCCACGATCGACATGGACAAGGCAACGCCGTGGAACGACAGCGCGCTCTCTCCGCCGCGCGAGGGCAGCAACACCACGCATTTCTCGGTGGCCGATCAATTCGGAAACGCCGTCAGCAGCACCTACACGCTGAATTTCAGCTACGGCATGGGGCTCGTTGCCGAGGGCACGGGAGTCCTGCTCAATAACGAATTGGACGATTTCACCGCCGCGCCCGGTGCATCGAATGCCTATGGGCTTGTGGGTTTCGAGGCCAATCTTCCCGGCCCCGGCAAGCGGCCTCTCTCCTCGATGACGCCCACCATCGTGCTGAAGGACGGCAAGCCGGTTCTGGTGACGGGATCTCCGGGCGGTAGCCGCATCATCTCGACCGTGATGCAGGTCATCGTCAATGCGCTCGACTTCGACATGAATATCGCAGCCGCAGTTGCGGCGCCGCGCCTGCATCATCAATGGCTGCCGGATGAAGTGAGAATCGAGCGCGGCTTCCCGGCTGAGACTCTGGACGCCCTTCGTGCCAAAGGTCACACGATCGTCGAGCCGCTCGGCCAGACCTCGGCCAATTCCATTGCAGTTTCACCTGACGGAATGCTCGGCGCACCCGATCCGCGCTCGCGCGGTTCCGAAGCCGCCGGATACTAGAGTTCGTCAAGTACCTCCTGCGAATTTTGCCTGATGACACGCCGACGGTTCGGCGTAGGATTTGCGCAATCGCCTGCGGCGTGCGGCCGTCGCGGAGCGCAACATATTTGCCGCTGGGCATTTCGGGGAGCAAAGCCACGCCATGAGTACCTCATCGGGAACGGGAGCGATCAAAGTCGCCCCCATCGAAGACACCAGTCTTCTTGCATTCTATCGCGATATGAACGTGCCGGAACGGCGCACGTTCTGGGCCTGCGCGTCGGGCTGGGCGCTCGACGGCATGGACTTCATGATCTATCCGCTCGTGATCGGCACCATCATGGTGATGTGGAAAGTCGACGCGGGTACGGCGGGCCTCGCCGGCACCGTGACGCTGCTCGCATCTGCCATCGGCGGCTGGGGTGCGGGTTATCTCGCCGACCGCATCGGACGAGTGAAAACACTTCAGTTCACTATTCTCTGGTTCTCGTTCTTCTCGCTGGTCTGCGCCTTCGTGCAGAACTTCGACCAACTGCTGGTTGCGCGCGCGCTGCTCGGTCTCGGGTTCGGCGGCGAATGGGCGGCGGGCGCCGTTCTGATGGGCGAAGCGATTCGTCCGCAATATCGCGGCCGCGCGGTCGGCTCGGTGCAATCGGGCTGGGCTATCGGCTGGGGCCTTGCGGTGCTGTCGCAAGCCTTGCTGTTTTCTTATCTGCCGGCGGAGGAAGCGTGGCGCTGGATGTTTGCGATCGGCGCGTTGCCGGCACTTCTTGTCTTCTATCTGCGCAAGTATGTGGAAGAACCGAAGATTGCCGCAGAGACGCGCGCCAATCTGGCCAAAAAAGGTGACAGCCCGGCGCTCTGGGAAATCTTCAACGGCCCGATCCTCAAGACCACGATCCTTGCGTCATTGGCCGCCACCGGCTGCCAGGGCGGCTATTACGCGATCACGTTCTGGGTGCCGCGTTTTCTGACTGTTGAGCGTAAATTGACCATCGTGGGTTCGACCGGCTATCTGGCGATGCTCATCATCGGATCGTTTGTCGGGTATCTCGTCGGCGCGTGGCTCGCGGATAAAATCGGACGGCGCAATCTGTTCCTGACTTTCTCGGTCGGTGCGATTGCGGTCATCATCGCCTACACGCAATTGCCGATCACCAATGAAATCCTGTGGCTGCTGGGCTTCCCGCTCGGCTTCTTCGCCTCGGGTTATTTCTCCGGCATGGGCGCGTTCCTCACCGAACTGTTTCCAACCCGCCTGCGCGGTTCGGGACAGGGCTTCTGCTACAATTTCGGACGTGGCATCGGCGCGCTATTCCCGTTCCTGGTGGGCTGGCTCTCAACCATCACGAGTCTCGGCAACGCCATCGCGGTGTTCGCGGTGCTGGCATATGTCGTGTTCTTCATCGCGGCATTCGCATTGCCGGAAACGCGCGGCAGGATTCTTCACGCAGATGGCTGACGCTAAAACTTCACCACAGAAAGAGGCCCCGGCATGTCCGGGGCCTCAATCGTCTCAGCGTGGCCCTGCGCGATTCAAAGTGCCGCGCGGTGCGGTCGATACGCATGCGCATGTGATCGGCCTGCCGCCGAAATATCCGTTCATGCCCGGCCGCAGCTACACGCCACCCGAAGCCACCGCGAAATCATATCTCGCAATGCTCGACGCCACCGGCATGACCTATGGCGTGCTGACGCAAGTCAGCGTTCACGGCACCGACAATCGTCTGCTGGTTGAGACTCTCACTGCCAACAAAAATCGCCTGCGCGGCATCGCGGTGATTCCACTTGATTGTCCGGAGCGCGAACGCGCCGCATTGAAAGACGCAGGCGCCGTCGGCCTGCGTATCAATGTTCTCTACGGCGGCGGTATCGGTTTCGAGAAAGTCGAATCCTATGCAGCGCTTTGCAAGGAGATGGGCTGGCATCTGCAGTTTCTCGTCGATGCGCGTGAATTACCGGCGCTGGCATCGCGGCTGTCAAAATTGCCGGTGCCGTTTCTGGTGGATCACATGGGACACTTCCCGACCAGCGAAGGCGTCGGCAACGAGGGCTTCAAAACACTGGTGTCGTTGGTGCGTGACGGCGCGTGGGTGCGGCTGTCGGGCGCGTATCGCAACACGGATGAAGGCCCGCCCTATCGCAGTACGATTCCATTCGCGCACAAGCTGGTCGAAGCAGCACCGGAGCGGTGTGTGTGGGGTTCTGACTGGCCGCATGTCGCGAACTGGGGCGTGATGATGGATGTCGGCGATCTGCTCGATCTGCTCGCCGACTGGGTGCCGGATGAAAAGCTCCGCAACCGCATTCTTGTCGATAACCCGCACCGGTTGTTCGGATTTCCCGCAGCCTGACCGAAGGAATAACGCTGATGACGCTCAAGGGTAAAACGCTGTTCATCACTGGCGGCAGCCGCGGCATCGGTCTTGCGATTGCGTTACGGGCCGCGCGTGACGGCGCAAACATCGCCATCGCGGCGAAAACCACCACGCCACAGCCGAAACTCGAAGGCACCATTTACACAGCAGCGGAAGCCATCAAGGCGGCTGGCGGCAAAGCGCTGCCGGTAATGTGCGACATCCGTGATGAAGCGCAGGTGATCGCCGCCATCGATCAGACCGTCGCGGAATTCGGCGGCATCGACATCTGCGTCAACAATGCCAGCGCGATCAGTCTCACCGATTCACAGCGCACCGAGATGAAGCGTTTCGACCTGATGATTGGCATCAACACGCGCGGCACCTTCATGGTGTCGAAATATTGTATCCCGCATCTGAAGAAAGCACAGAACCCGCACATCATGATGCTGTCGCCGCCGCTCGACATGAAGGCGAAATGGTTCGAGCATTCGATCGCCTACACGATGGCGAAGTTCGGCATGAGCATGTGCGTGCTGGGCCTTGCGGGCGAATTGAAGCGCGCGGGCATCGCGGTGAATGCACTGTGGCCACGCACGCCGATTGCGACCGCGGCGGTCGGAAATCTGTTGGGTGGTGAGATGGTCATTCGCGCCAGCCGCACGCCGGAAATTCTCGCGGATGCCGCGCATGTGATTTTCACGAAGCCCTCGAAAGAATTCACCGGCAATTTCTGCATCGACGATAAAATTCTATATGACGCAGGCGTGCGGGATTTCGAGCACTACCGCGTCGATCCGTCCGTCGATCTGCTTCCGGACTTTTTCGTGCCGGACGACGACGTGCCGCCGCCGGGTGTCAAGGTTGGCGCACTGCCGTCGCTTGGCTTCGTGCCGAGCTGATAGAAATCCTCAGCGGCCGATCTGATACGGCCCGCCCTTTTCCAGCGCGCGGTTGTAAGCCGGACGCGCGTGGATGCGCTCAAGCCACGCCATGGCCTTCGGATAGCGCGCATCCAATCCGGCGCGCGAGGATGCAGCTTCAAGCGGAAAGCTCATCTGAATATCGGCGGCGGTGAATTGGCTGCCCGCAAACCATTCGTTCTTTGAAAGTTCGCCTTCCCAGAACGCGATGTGCTGCTTCAACTGCGGCTCGACGATCCGCGACAGCAGCAGCGCAAACGCCAATTTCATCAAGGGCCGCAACACTACCGGCGCGCGGCGCGGCGCAAGCGTGAACAGAAGTTTTTGTAACAGCAGCGGCATCGCCGAGCCCTCGGCGTAATGCAGCCAATAAGTATAGCGCAAGCGCTCCGGCGTTTTCGGCGGCGAGATCAGGCGGCCATTGCCGTACGTGTCGACGATGTATTCAACGATCGCGCCTGACTCTGCGATGGTGTTGCCATTGTCGGTAATGACCGGCGATTTCCCGAGTGGATGAATCGCGCGCAACTCTTTCGGAGCCTGCATCGATGGCTGCGCTGATAGCGCACAATCTCATACGGCACGCCGAGTTCTTCGAGCAGCCAAAGCACGCGCTGCGAACGCGAATTATTCAGATGATGAACTGTGAGCATGGCGAACCGCGCGGGTTATGTGGTGCGAACCGATCCGCCTAGTGGTGCCAGCGTCGCAGGCCGTTGTCGAGGTTGGGACGCGATAAGGCGCATTACATTGACAGTTCTAAATCAGAACTATATAGATGGTCACAGGACGGCGGCATGACGGCGCCCTGTAAAGTTGTAGGATTTCACGCAAGTGAGCGGGAGACGGGCCATGGCAAAGCGAAATGTGGCGGTGATCGGCGCCGGCGACTACATCGGCAGCGAGATCGCAAAGAAATTCTCATCCGAAGGATTCACGGTCTTTGCCGGACGGCGCGATGGTGCGAAGCTTGAACCGCTCATAAATGACATCGAAGCAGCCGGCGGTGAGATCCACGGCCGATCGCTGGACGCGCGCAAGGAAGACGAAATCATCTCATTCCTGAGCGACGCCGACAAGCATGCGCCGCTCGAAGTCTGCATCTTCAACATCGGCGCCAACGTCAACTTCCCGATTCTCGACACCACCGAGCGCGTCTTCCGCAAAGTCTGGGAGATGGCCTGCTATTCGGGTTTCCTGGCGGGCCGCGAAGCCGCGCGCCTGATGGTGCCCCGTGGCAAGGGCAACATTTTCTTCACAGGTGCCACCGCGAGTCTTCGCGGCGGCTCCGGCTTTGCAGCGTTTGCCAGCGCGAAGTTCGGTCTGCGTGCTGTCGGCCAAGCTATGGCGCGCGAACTGGGACCGAAAAACATTCACGTCGCGCATCTGATTATCGACTCGGGCGTCGATACCGCATGGGTGCGCGAACGCCGTGAGCAGTTGTGGGGCAAGGAAGCGCTGAACAATCCCGATCTGCTGATGCCGCCCTCGTCCGTTGCGGACTCCTACTGGCAGCTCTATCAGCAGCCACGCACCGCCTGGACCTTCGAGTTGGAGATACGCCCCTTCGGCGAGAAGTGGTAACGTCGCTTCCAGTCGAGATCAAAACACTCGCCAAGAAGTGGATGGAAGAATGCGTATTCTTGTGATCGGTGCCGGCGCCACAGGCGGCTATTTCGGCGGTCGTCTGCTAGAGGCAGGCCGCGACGTCACTTTTCTGGTGCGCGAGAAACGTGCGGAATTGCTAGCTAAAAACGGCCTCAACATCAAAAGCCCGCTCGGCGATTTTACGAAAGCCAATCCGCCGACGCTGCTGGCGAAGAACATCAAGCAGCCGTTCGACGTCATCATTCTGAGCTGCAAGGCCTACGACCTCGACGACGCGATGGCGTCATTCGCGCCCGCCGTCGGACCGGAGACCGCGATCATTCCGTTTCTCAACGGCATGAAGCATCTCGACGTGCTGGACAAAAAATTCGGCATCGATTGCGTGATGGGCGGACAGTGCCAGATCGCCGCGACGCTCAATCCGGACGGCACGATCATGCAACTGACGCCGATGCACGGCATGTCGTTCGGCGAGCGCGGTGCGCCCAAGGATGCACCAAAGGGCGACCGCGCCAAGCGAATCGAAGCGCAGCTTCAGGGCGCGAAATTCGACGCACGCGCCAGCGACATGATTATTCAGGAGATGTGGGAGAAGTGGGTGTTTCTCGCCACGCTCGCGGGCGCCACATCGCTGATGCGCGCCTCCGCCGGGCAAATCACTGCGGCCCCCGGCGGCGCGGATTTCATTCGCGCGTTACGCGCGGAGATCGCGTCGATTGCGGAAGCTGCCGGCCATGCGCCACGCGCGGAATTTCTGGAGCGCACGGGCAGCATGCTGTTTGCGCCGGGCGCGCCGATGACGGCCTCGATGCTGCGCGACATTCGCGCCAATGCGCGGATCGAAGCCGACCAGATTATCGGCGATCTCATTCACCGTGCCGAAACCAATAAAAATGGTGCGCTCAACGTGCCGCTGCTGCGGATCGTCTACACGCATCTCAAGGCATATGAATCGCAGCTGAACTGAAAACGAAAAGGCCGGGCAAAAGCCCGGCCCTTCGTAAATCGACGTCTGAATTGCCAAGAAACCATCGAGAAATTTCTGGAGCGGGCGAAGGGATTCGAACCCTCGACCCCGACCTTGGCAAGGTCGTGCTCTACCCCTGAGCTACACCCGCATCGCAGAGATTTAGCGGAACGCAAGCGCGCCGCCGGGCAAACCTATGCCAAATGCGGCTAGGCAATGCAACCTGCTTGCGGCCCTTAATCGGGCCGCAGGTTCCGGCGCATCGCAGCCAAGCTGATGTAAGTAAAGGGCTTGCGGACCGATTGGGCGATTGAAAAACGGCCGCATCAGCGCCATTTGCCGGATCAGCCGTGCTAGAAGCGGCATTCTTTCTTCAAATCGGCGGCAGGCGAGGATCACGTGACGATAATCGAGCAAGGCAGCGGTCCTGCGGCAACGATGCTGCCAGACCTCATCAAGGACACCACGACCGCGACATTCGTGAAGGATGTCATCGAGGAATCGAAGCATCAGCCGGTGCTGATCGATTTCTGGGCGCCGTGGTGCGGACCCTGCAAGCAGCTTACGCCCATCATTGAGAAGGCGGTTCGTGCCGCCAACGGCAAGGTCAAGCTCGTCAAGATGAACATCGACGAGCATCCGGCGATCCCAGGCCAGATGGGAATTCAGTCGATTCCCGCCGTGATCGCATTCGTCAACGGCCAGCCAGCCGACGGCTTCATGGGCGCGGTGCCAGAAAGTCAGATCACGGCCTTCATCGACAAGCTCACGCAAGGCATGCCTGACACGGGCGGCAACGACATTCCGCTGATCCTCAATGAGGCTAATGCCGCGCTGGACGCTGGCGATCCCGCAACGGCTGCGACGATCTTTGCCGAAGTGCTCGCGCTCGATGCGACCAACATTCCTGCGCTCGCGGGTCTCGCACGTTGCTATGTTGTTGCGGGTTCGTTCGACCAGGCCAAGCAGACGCTGGCGATGGTGCCTGAATCCAAACGCAGCGACGTTGCAATCTCCGCCGTACAGACGATGCTCGATCTCGCCGAACAGGCGAAGTCGCTTGGACCTGTGACCGATCTCGAACAGAAAGTCGCGGCGAATCCGCTCGACCATCAGGCGCGCTTCGATCTTGCAGTCGCATTGAACGCAGCCGGCAAGCGCACCGATGCGGCGAACCATCTGCTCGACATCGTCAAACGCGATCGCAAATGGGACGAAGATGGCGCACGCAAGAAGCTCGTGCAGTTCTTCGAGGCGTGGGGTCCGGACGACGAGGCCACCGTCGATGGGCGCAAGCGGCTGTCGACGATTCTCTTTTCGTAAAATTCGCGTGGGCCTGAACGCTTCACTCTAAGGAATGCGGATGCCGATCAACGCCGACTATAGCGGCCCCGCCGATCTTCCCGAGATCATCCCGGTGTTTCCGTTGTCGGGCGCGCTGCTGCTGCCGCGCGGGCAGATGCCGCTGAATATTTTCGAGCCGCGCTACCTCGAAATGGTCGATGACGCGCTGCGCGACGGCCGTCGCCTGATCGGCATGATCCAGCC
>JAYVYQ010000097.1:0-12639 GCA_043784125.1 Afipia sp. | reverse complement strand
CCAAAAGTCCCGCGCTGGAGCGCCGAAAGGCGATGCGCTTTTCAAATTTCGCTGTCGCAGGCGGAATGAGAGAAGCGAGACACTACAATTGCGCCTTTCGGCGCTCCATGCCCCTCAGTTTTTCGGGGCGAAACTAAAAGCTCAACTCGCGCGGTGGCGCGGGAGTAAATTGGCGTGGCTGTTTGAAACTTGAATCTGTTGGAAGCAAATCCGAAACGTCAATGCGTCTCAGTCTCGGCTTCAAGTTCGAGCGCGCGCACCGCGGTCAGGCTGCGCATGCACTCGCCAGCCTCCAGTCGGTGGATGGTGCCCTCGCCTGCATCGTGCCATTTACAATTGGCGTCGCGGAATTTCAGCCAGAGCGCCTGCGATGTTTTCAGTGCGGCACGGCGAT
This sequence comes from Afipia sp., assembly GCA_043784125.1. Classification (GTDB taxonomy): domain Bacteria; phylum Pseudomonadota; class Alphaproteobacteria; order Rhizobiales; family Xanthobacteraceae; genus Afipia. The sequence goes on along the minus strand of JAYVYQ010000097.1, from coordinate 12,245 downwards.
TTTTCTCCGCCGTCATGCCGACCAATTTTTTGAAAGCGACATCGACGCGCGCGTCCCACGCCTTCACGCGCTTGTCGAGGCACATGACGATGTCACGCGTGTTGCCCGGCAGGCTTGATATTCTTCGCCGTACCAGTCGCCCGCCGATTCCGCATGAGCAGCCGAAGCTGCAACGAGGAAACCGGCGAGCAGAATGACGGACGAGCGGCGCATCAATGCTCGGCTTAGTTCTTGGTCTTGTCGACTAGCGCGCCCTTCTTGATCCACGGCATCATGTCGCGCAGCTTTGCGCCGACGTCCTCGATCTGATGATCGTTGACCTTGGCGCGGGTTGCCTTGAACGAGGCCTGATTGACCTTGTTCTCCAGCATCCAGTCGCGGGTGAACTTGCCGGACTGAATGTCGTTCAGCACGCGCTTCATCTCGGCTTTGGTCTCCGAGGTGATGATGCGCGGGCCGGTGACGTATTCGCCGTATTCCGCCGTGTTGGAAATCGAATAGTTCATGTTGGCGATGCCGCCTTCATAGATCAGATCGACGATCAGCTTCATTTCGTGGAGGCACTCGAAATACGCCATCTCGGGTGCGTAGCCGGCTTCAACCAGCGTCTCGAAACCAGCGCGGATGAGTTCAACCGTGCCGCCGCAGAGAACAACCTGTTCGCCGAACAGATCGGTTTCGCATTCTTCCTTGAACGTGGTCTCGATGATCCCGGCGCGGCCGCCGCCGATGGCGGACGCATACGACAGGCCGAGGTCATGCGCGTTGCCGGACGAATCCTTGGCGATTGCGATGAGACATGGCACGCCGCCGCCTCGCTGATATTCCGAACGCACGGTATGGCCCGGACCCTTCGGTGCGATCATCAGCACGTCGAGATCGGAACGCGGATCCAGCAGGTTGAAATGCACGTTGAGGCCGTGCGCAAACAAAAGTGCAGCGCCCTGCTTCATGTTGTCGTGAAGATGATCGCGGTAGATGTCGCCCTGCAATTCGTCGGGCGTCAGCATCATCATGACGTCGGCCCATTTTGCGGCTTCGGCGACTTCCATCACCTTGAAGCCGGCGGCTTCCGCCTTCTTGGCAGTCGCAGAGCCCTTGCGCAGCGCGATCGCGACGTCCTTGACGCCCGAATCCTTCAGGTTCAGCGCATGCGCGTGGCCCTGGCTGCCGTATCCGATGATGACGACCTTCTTGCCCTTGATGAGGTTCAGGTCGGCGTCGCGATCGTAATAAACACGCATGGTTCGTTATCCTGTTCTGGCGGCCCCGATTGGCCTTACGTCTGGATCGGCCGGGCGACCCTCTTAAATTCCGGCGTTGTCTAATGCATTTTAAAGCGAAGTAAAATCGTGTTTCTCGCCCTATGGCTCCCTCAAAACCGGGTAGAGCGAGGCCAACAGCAGCAGCGCCATCACGATATTGAAGATCCGCACCGCGCGAGGCAACTTCACCAGCGCCTGCAGCGAGGTGCCGAGCAGCACCCAGGTGATCGACGACCCCAGGCCGACCACGAACAGCATGATCGACAACAGCGCGACATTGAGCGGATAGGCGGCGATGGCCGCATAGGCCGTCACCGCGCCCACCGCAATCACCCAGCCCTTGACGTTGACCCATTGGAACAGCGCCGCACCCAGAAAGGTCATCGGGCGGCCATTGGCGCCCTCGCCGGTCTCCGCCGGCGCCGACATCGCGATGACGATGGCGAGATAAACCAGATAGACACTACCAGCGTAGCGCAGAATGGTGTGCAGCACCGGGTAAGCGGCGAACACCGCGCCGAGACCAAAGCCGATCACCGCCACCAGAAACGAAAAGCCGAGCGTGACACCGGCGACATGCGGCAGCGTCCGGCGGAAACCGTAATTCAGCCCCGACGCCATCAGCATGATGTTGTTCGGTCCCGGCGTGAACAGCATCGCCGCCGCAAACACGATGAACGCAATGGTGAGTTGCTGCGAAATCATGTCACCCGCCTCCGGCGGCTTTAGGCAAATTGCGCGAGCGGCTCAACAGCACCATGATGGCAATGCTGAGCACCACCGTCAGCATTCCGGCAAGACGGAGCGGCCCGAACATCTCACCGAACACCACCCCAGACGATGCCGCGCCGATGAAAGGGACAAGCAGCGCAAATGGAACGATCTGCGCGGCCGTGTAATCGCGCAACAGCCTGCCCCATGCGAGATACGCCATGCTGGTCGAGACCGCGCCGATCAGCACGATGCTCACCGCACCCGCCAGCGACATATGCGTGAGCGCATACCAGACGCCGCTCACGCCCTCCGTCGCAAAGGAAAGCACGTAAAGCGGAATCGCGGCTATCAGACACAGCCACGAAAACAGCTCGAACATCGGCGCGCCGCGCGCGCGACGAAGAAGCAAATTACCGATCGCAAAGCTGATCGGCGAGATCATCAAGATGGCAAAAGTGGCGACGGTGAAGTCATATCCGACTGTAAAGCAGATCATCAGAAGGCCAAGCGTCGCCACGACAATGCCGACGATCTGAACTTTCGTCGGGATTTCGCGGAACGCTAGCGCTGCGAAAGCAACGGTGAACAACGCCTGGCTTTGCACGACGACGCTCGTCAACCCGACAGGAACATTATGAGCAATGCCATAGGACTGCGAAAGAAACTGGCTGAAGAACAACGTGAGACTAATCAGAATGAGTGTTGGCCACGGCACGTTTGGCCGACGCAGGAACAGACAGGGCAATGCCGCGATGCCGAAGCGCATCGCCGTCATCAGCGCAGGCGACAAATCGTTCAGCGCCAGCCTGCTCGCCACGAATCCGAGGCCCCAGGTGACAGCAACGCCAATCGCAAGAAGAATGTCGGCCGGCTTCATGTCGTTTCATTCAACACAGCGTCGTCACATGCCATCCGGGCCGCGCGCGATAGCGGCGACGCCGGTGCGCGACACTTCGACAAGACCAAGCGGCACCATCAGACTCACGAACTGATCGATCTTGTCCGACGCGCCGGTGATCTCGAAAATAAAACTTTCAGACGTCGCATCGACAACGCGCGCACGGAATACCTCCGCAAGACGCATGGCCTCGATGCGCGGATCGCTGGTGCCCTTCACCTTGACCATCGCCAGTTCGCGCTCGATCGAACTGCCCGTCGTGGTCATATCGACCACGCGATAGACCGGAATCATGCGATCGAGCTGATGCTTGATCTGCTGGATCACCATCGGCGTGCCGGTGGTGACGATGGTGATGCGCGACATGTGCTTGGCGTGCTCGGTCTCCGACACCGTCAGACTCTCGATGTTGTAACCGCGCCCTGAAAACAATCCGATCACGCGCGCGAGCACGCCGGGTTCGTTCTGCACGAGCACAGATAAGGTGTGCGTCTCGTTGGGATCGTGACGCTCTTCCATGAAATAAGCCGAGGCCGGCTGGTCCGTTGACATTTATTTGACCTTTCTCAAACCAGCGCCTTGCCGCCGGCGAAGGCAGCAGCGGTTGTTTCATCGTTGGCTTCTGCTGGCAGAAGCATTTCGTTGTGCGGCTTGCCCGATGGAATCATCGGGAAACAGTTTTCCAGCGCGGCGACGCGACAGTCGAACAACACAGGTTTCTTGACCTTAATCATTTCCTCAATCGCGCCATCGAGATCGGCGGGCTTGATCGCCTGCAGGCCGACGCCGCCATACGCTTCGGCGAGCTTGACGAAATCGGGGAGAGCCTCCGAATAAGAATGTGACAGGCGGTTGCCGTGCAGCAACTGCTGCCACTGCCTGACCATGCCCATATACTGGTTGTTCAGAATGAAGATCTTGATCGGCAATTCGTACTGAACCGCCGTCGACATTTCCTGCATTGTCATCTGCACCGAAGCATCGCCCGCGATGTCGATCACCAGACTGTCAGGATGTGCGACCTGCACACCGAGCGCCGCCGGCAACCCGTAGCCCATGGTGCCGAGACCGCCCGACGTCATCCAGCGATGGGGCTGTTCGAATCCATAGAATTGCGCCGCCCACATCTGATGCTGACCAACTTCGGTCGTGATGTAGGTGTCGCGATTCTTGGTCAGCTCATAGAGCCGCTGGATCGCATATTGCGGCAGGATCACGTCGTTGTTCTTCTTGAACGCGAGCGAGTTGCGCGAGCGCCAGCGTCCGATCTCGAACCACCACGGATCGATCTTCGGTTTCTTCGCCTCGGCCTTGAACACCTGCAAGATATCGCCAAGCACATTGGCAACATCGCCGATGATCGGCACATCGACGCGAATATTCTTGTTGATCGACGATGGATCGATGTCGATGTGGATCTTCTTGGAGTTCGGCGAGAACGCATCGGTGCGGCCGGTGATACGGTCGTCGAAGCGCGCGCCGACGCACAACATGACGTCGCAATCGTGCATCGCCATATTGGCTTCGTAGGTGCCGTGCATGCCCAGCATGCCGAGCCAGTTCTTGCCCGATGCCGGATACGCGCCGAGACCCATCAGCGTGGATGTGATCGGAAAACCAGTAACCTCGACCAGTTCGCGCAACAGTTTCGACGCTTCAAGTCCGGAATTGATGACACCGCCACCCGAATAGATCACCGGACGCTTCGCTGACGTCATCAGCGCAACCGCTTTGCGAATTTGCGTAGGATCGCCCTTCACGCGCGGGTTATAGGAAATATGCACGTCCGATTTGCGCGGCGGATGATACGTCCCCACCGCGAACTGCACGTCTTTCGGCACGTCGACGACCACCGGACCCGGACGGCCTGTGGTGGCAACGTAAAACGCCTCGTGCAACACCTTCGCCAGATCGTTGACGTCGCGCACCAGCCAGTTGTGCTTGGTGCAGGGACGCGTGATGCCGACGGTGTCGCATTCCTGAAATGCGTCGTTGCCGATCAAGTGAGTAGGAACTTGCCCGGTGATACAAACCAGCGGAATCGAATCCATCAGTGCGTCGGTCAGCGGCGTCACCATGTTGGTGGCACCCGGTCCCGATGTGACCAGCACGACGCCCGGTTTGCCGGTAGAGCGTGCGTAGCCCTCTGCGGCATGTCCTGCCCCCTGCTCGTGGCGGACAAGGATGTGCTCGACTTCGGTCTGCTGGAAAATCTCGTCATAAATCGGAAGCACCGCGCCGCCCGGATAGCCGAAGAGATGTTTGACCCCGTGATCGGCAAGCGCGCGTACAATCATCGCAGCGCCGGTCATCTGGTTGGGGTCGTGGCTTTCGTTCTTTTTGTCTTGGCTCATGGCTCGCTCCGGGGCCGCTGTCGGCGCAGATGGTTTAGTGGTTTTGGACAATAAAAAAGGGCCCGAGAGAGAGGCCCTTCGCACACCGCCTGATCATGGGTAGCGGTTAGCTACCCCCGGCGATGTGCCAGGGTACGACGAGAATAAGGACATTTGTAATTTTATTACGCATGGTGCTTCAGAGGTTTCCAAAGGTTGCGCGGGTTATACGGTTCGACCGAGATAAGTCAAGTCCGCGCTGATTTCGAGAGATTAGCCGGTTCCAATGCGTTCGGCGAGAGCGAAAGTGCATGGGAGAGCCACGCGGGAGCCTCGCCCGGCTCAACCCATGCAAACTCCGGGAGTTGATGCCTGAACCAGGTGAACTGCCGCTTGGCGTAATGCCGGGTGTCGGCGCGGCCGATCTCGACGGCTTCCGACAGAGCAATCTCGCCGCGCAGATGGCGGATCAAAGCCGGGACACCATGCGCCTTCATCGCCGGCAGCAAAGGATCAAGGTTGCGCGCCGCCAACGCCGCGACTTCCTCAAGCCCACCCGCCTCGATCATTTGGGAAAACCGCCGATCGATCCTCGCGTAAAGCGCGTCGCGATCCGGATTCAAAAACAGCGCAACGGTTCGCTCCGCAGGCAACAAGGGCGGCAGACCCTCGCGATGCCAGTCCGTCAGCGAACGTCCGGTGGCCTCGACCACTTCGAGAGCGCGCGCGATGCGAGAGCGGTCGCGCGGCTTGAGTTTTTCCGCGGACACCGGATCGCGTTTGACAAGTTCGGCATACAGGGCTTCGACGCCGTCGCGTTCGAGCCGCGCGCGAATACTGTCACGCATAGCCGGGGCAATCGGCGGCACCGCCGACAACCCGTGCGTCAGTGCTTTGAAGTAAAGGCCCGAGCCACCCGTGAAGATTGGCAAGCGATTGTCGGCATGCGCTTCTTCCAGCGCCGTTGCGGCGTCCGCAACCCACGCGCCCGCCGAGCAATTCACCGCAGCATCGCTATAGCCATAAAGCCGATGCGGAACGCATACCTCCTCGTCAGGCGTCGGCCTCGCGGTGATGATGCGCAGATCGCGATAAACCTGCATGGAATCTGCATTGATGACGACTCCGCCGGTCGCCTCCGCCAGGGCAAGCGCCAGCGCCGACTTGCCGCTGGCCGTCGGCCCTGCGATAAGCACCGCCTTGATCCCGCCGCTTGTCGTCCGCACCTCACCCATCCAATCGAATACCCATGTCCTTCGTCGCCACGCTGATCTGCAACCCCGCCGAGCCCGAGCTTGACAGCACGGCGATCGATGCCGCGCGATCCGCGTTGCCCTCGCCCGAAAATGCCGAATGGCTGTTCGAGGGCGTGGCCGCCGACATCAGGTTTAGCAGCAACGATGACGCCCGCACAATTTCCGGCGTCCTGCGCGACGCGCTAAAAGAGCTTCGCGTCGATGTGGTCGTGCAGCCGCTGCTCGACCGCCGCAAGAAGCTGCTGCTCGCCGACATGGATTCGACCATGATCGGCCAGGAATGTATCGACGAGCTGGCGGACTTTGCCGGCCTCAAATCCCATGTCGCCGCCATCACGGAACGCGCAATGCGCGGCGAGATCGAATTCGAGCCTGCCTTGCGGGAGCGCGTTGCGCTCCTCAAGGGGTTGCCGATTTCCGTTGTCGATGACGTTCTGAAGAGCCGGATTACGCTGACGCCGGGCGCGGTCGAACTTGTCCGCACCATGCGCGCGCACGGTGGCTACACATGTCTGGTGTCGGGCGGTTTCACGCTGTTCACAAACGCGGTCGCCGCCATGATCGGATTTCAGGAAAATCGTGCCAATGAATTGATCGTCGAAGGCGGCAAGCTCACCGGCGAAGTAATCGAGCCAATTTTCGGGCGCGAGACCAAACTCAAGACGCTGTTCGATCTGCGCGAAGCATTTGATTTCGACAATCTCGATACGCTTGTGGTCGGCGACGGCGCCAATGACCTCGCGATGATCCAGAAAGCCGGTCTCGGCGTGGCCTATCGCGCCAAGCCCGCGGTTGCAGCCGCAGCCGCCGCACGGATCGACCACGGCGACCTCACCGCACTTCTTTATGCGCAGGGCTACAATCGATCCGAGTTCGTGACGGCGTAAACGCGGTTACTTCACGGCCAGCGCGACGAAACGCAATTCACCATTACCGTTCGAGACCAGCAGCAGAACGGATTTCTTGCCGTCTTTCTTCAACTGGTCGACGCGCTTCTTGACGTCGCCGGCGTTCGTCACGGCTTCCTGTGCCACCTCGACGATCACATCGCCTGCACTCAGACGCTTTTCGGCAGCATCGGAGTCGCTGTCGACGCCGGTCACGATCACGCCTTTGACGTTGTCCTTGATCTTGTATTTCGTCCGCAGATCCTTGCTGAGACCGGCGATATCGAGGCCGAGCGCCTTTTGCGTCACAGGCTTCTCGGCTTCCGGAGGCGCGGTTGATTTCAGCGATGCCTCGACGGCTTTTTCGCCATCGTCCAGGCGTCCAAGAGTCACCTTGCGGGTTTCTTCCTTGCCCTTGCGAATAATAACGACATCGACCGCCTTGCCGACCGTCGTATCGGCAACGGCGCGCGGAAGATCTTTCATCTCCTTGATGTCCTTGCCGTCGAATTTGATAACGACATCGCCCGGCTCGATACCGGCCGGCTTGGCCGGACCCTTGTCGTCGATACCTGCAATCAGCGCACCACGTGGTGGTTTGATATTCAGGCTCTCACCGATTTCGTCGGTGACCTGCTGAATGCGGACGCCGAGCCAGCCGCGACGGACTTCCTTGAACTGCCGCAGCTGATCGACCACGCCGACCACGGTCTTCGACGGAACCGCGAAGCCGATGCCGATCGATCCGCCCGATGGCGAGATGATCGCGGTATTCACGCCGATCACGTCGCCATCGAGATTGAACAGCGGACCGCCGGAATTGCCGCGATTGATCGCAGCATCGGTCTGAATGTAATTGTCATAGGGACCGGAGTTGATGTCGCGATTGCGGGCCGACACGATGCCCGCGGTCACGGTGCCGCCAAGGCTGAACGGATTGCCGATTGCAATCACCCATTCGCCGAGCCGCAGCCTGTCGGAATCGCCGAATTTCACCGCCGTGAGTTTCTTTTCCGGTGGCGTGAATTTGAGAACTGCCAGATCGCTCTTCTTGTCGCGACCGAGAAGCTCGGCCTTGATTTTGGTGCCGTCATTCAGAATGACGTTGATCTCATCGGCGTCCGCGATGACGTGGTTGTTGGTCACGACGACGCCGGAAACATCGATGATGAAACCCGAGCCCAGAGAATTGACCTTACGGGCGGAGTTGCCCTTGGAGTCGGCGCCGCCCCGGCGATTTTTAAAGAACTCGTCGAAGAATTCGCTGAACGGGGAATCCGGCGGCAGCTGCGGATTGGCGCCGCGCTTGCTGCCACGATCCTGATTGCCTTTTTCGTTCTCGCTGCTTTTGTCGCCGTCATTATTCTTTGCATCGACAGTCTGCGACGTCGAAATATTGACAACGGCGTCGATCACCTTTTCTGCGACATCGGCAATCCCATCCGGCCCGCGTGCCTGCGCGGACGCAGCCATCACCACGAGACCGATCGCCGCAGCGAGGGGCAGCAGGCGGCGGGTCAATGTTTGAACAGCGTCGGACATGGTCGAATAGTCTCCAGAAGGATTTGCGCGTTGGTTCAAGAGTGTGCCTGAACAGGATACGGACGCAAGCGTGGCTCGTTTCCGATCAACGCTTGGATTACGGCAAAAACCCGGTTCCGCACGTAACGACACCGTTAGCTCAACGATTTATTGCCGTACCAGCCAGATCAAAATCAGCCCGGCCACCGCCGAGATCAAACCGATGGTACGCAGAATATTGTCGGGCGATGCCATCGCAGTCTGCATCGCCTTGCGCATCCAGCCAGGGGATGCCGCAAACAACAATCCCTCCAGCACCAACAGAATGCCGAGGCCGGCGAGAAAATCGTGAAACCCAACTGACTTGATCAAACAGGATTCCCCGGCGCTTCACATTCGCAAATCGTCATTTCGGCGCGGCAGCGGGCTTGCCCGATGGATTGGCAAAGAAGCGGAAGAATTCCGAATCCGGCCGCAGCAAGAACCGCGTGTCGTTGCTCTTCAAGCTATTCTCGTAAGCCGTCATGGACCGATAGAACGCGAAGAAATCCGCGTCCTTACTATACGCTTCCGCGAACAGCCGGTTGCGTTCGCCGTCGCCCTCGCCACGCGTCTGCTCAGACTTTGAATTTGCTTCGGCGATGATGACGGTTGCTTCACGATCCGCCTTGGAGCGGATTTCCTGCGCCTTCTGTCCGCCTTGCGCGCGGAACTCGGCCGCTTCGCGCTGCCGTTCGGTCTGCATCCGCTGATAGACCGCCTGACTGTTCTGTTCGGGCAAATCGGCGCGGCGAATTCGGACGTCGACCACCGAGATTCCGTAGCTCGCTGACTCGCGGTCAAGCTGATCGCGAATCTTCGCCATCAGCGCATCGCGATCGTCGCGAACAACCGTAATGAACGTCACTTCACCGAGCACGCGCCGCAGTGACGCGTTCAAGAGTGTCGTGAGCTGGATGTTGGCCGCCTGAATCGAGCCTATGCTCTGATAGAACCGAAGCGCATCCTTGATGCGATAACGCGCGAATGCATCGACCACCAATCGTTTCTGGTCCGACGCAATCACTTCCTGCGCAGGATTCTCAAGATCGAGAATGCGCTTGTCGATGGTGATGATGGTGTCGATGAACGGCGCCTTGAAATTCAGACCCGGCTCGGTAATCACGCGAATTGGATCGCCGAGGCGAACCTGCAGCGCCTGATCGGTCTGATTGACGGTGAAGATCGAACTGTAGCCGACGACGATCGCGACCAGCAGAATGAACAGCAAAACAATGCCTGCGAATCCGTTTCTCATCGGCTGCCTCCACCCTGCGTAGCCGGCGGTGTGCGGCGTCCCAATTCATTCAGCGGCAAATATGGCACGACGCCCTGTCCCGACGCGTTGCCTTCCAGAACCAGCTTATCTGCACCGCCGAGAACGTGTTCCATGGTTTCGAGATAGATGCGCTGGCGAGTCACGTCCGGTGCCTTTTTGTATTCTTCGTACACTTTGAGGAAGCGCGCGCTTTGGCCCTTCGCCTCGGCGACGGCCTGCTGCTTGTAACCTTCTGCGACCTGAAGAATCTGCGACGCGCGGCCATTGGCGTCAGGAACAACGCGGTTGGCATAGGTCTGCGCTTCGTTCTGCAGGCGCTCAAGATCGGCGCGCGCAGCCTGCACGTCGCGGAATGAATCGATGACCTGCGATGGCGGATCGACCTTCTGCATCTGAACCTGCTGCACCAGAATGCCCGAACCATAACCGTCGAGAATCTTCTGCATCTGCTCGAGCACTGCGGCCTCGGTCGTGGTTCGTGCGCCGGTCAGGATCGGCTGAATGTTGGAACGTCCGATAATGTCGCGCATCGCGCTCTCGGCAACGGCTTTCACCGTGCCTTCGGGATTCTGGATGTTGAAAAGATAGTCGCCGACGCCATCAGGCTTGATGCGCCACAACACCGTGAAATCGACATCGACGATGTTCTCGTCGCCGGTCAGCATCAGGCTTTCTTCGGGAACGTCACGAATGGTGGTGCCACCACCGCGGCGCGAGTCGTCGATGATCCGCATGCCGATGCTGAGCGTAGAGACTCGCAACGCTTTCGGCAGCAGCACCGTTTCAACCGGATATGGCAAATGATATTGCAGACCCGGTCCAAGGGTGCGGACATGTTTGCCGAACCGCAGCACGACGCCGAGTTCTTCGGACTGCACGCGGAAGAATCCGGACAATCCCCAGATCACAACTGCCGCGAGGACAACAAGGCCAATGCCCATGCCGCTGAAATTTCCGCCGGGCAGAAACGTCTGCAGTTTGTCCTGTCCCCGGCGCAGGAGATCTTCGAGATCGGGCGGACGCGGCCCCGACGATTGCGGGCCAGAACCCCAAGGCCCCTTCGGGCCGGAACCCCACGGGCCTCCGCCTTGATTCTTCCACGGCATCGTCAGTCTCCTCGGTGCGGGCTCTCGCCTCGCAATAGACGCAGGGCTTTATAGGTGACGGACCGGGTCGTTACAACGCGAGTCCTTGCTCACCAAAGAGCTATGGTGCGGGGCAAATTTGTCAATGCAAACATCGCCGAATGCAGTTAATGCCGCACTCTGCGACGATACGTGACATACGAGTAATCGGCGCTTTCGCCATCGGCCTTCGCGTGCCACTCGCGCGCAACCTCTTGCCATTCGGTCTTATCGAAAGGATCGAGCCGCGTATTCCCTTCGGGTTTAGCGTGAACCTCCGTAACTTCGAGCCGATCCGCGATCTTCATCCATTGCGCAAAAATATCTGCGCCGCCGAGCACCATGATCTCAGTGACGTTTCGCCGCAGAGCATCTTCGGTTGCCATTGTGCGCGCGACGTCGAGCGACGCCGCAACCACCACGCCGTCTACCTTGAAGTTGCTGTCGCGGGTGACGACGATGTTGGTACGTCCGGGCAGCGGCTTACCGATCGAAGTGAAAGTTTTACGTCCCATAATGACGGGCTTGCCGAGAGTCATCTTTTTTAATCGTTGCAAATCGGATTTGAGACGCCACGGCAATGCATTGTCGCGACCGATGACGCCATTCTCGGCCACGGCGACGACAAAGACGATTTCTGGAGTGTTCTTGGCGGACGCGTCTGTGGTCACACCGCGACCTCGGCCTTGATGTGCGGATGAGGATCGTAATTCTCAAGCGTGAAGTCTTCATAACGGAAAGAGAAGATGTCCTTCACCGCCGGGTTGATCTTCATCGTCGGCAAGGGCCGCGTCGGGCGGGTGAGTTGGAGCTTCGCCTGGTCGAGATGATTGGAATAAAGATGAGCGTCGCCGAGTGAGTGCACGAAGTCGCCCGGCTTCAATCCCGTCACCTGCGCCATCATCATTGTCAGCAACGCGTAGGAAGCG
>JAYVYQ010000096.1:0-13995 GCA_043784125.1 Afipia sp. | reverse complement strand
GTGGCCCCGGCGGCGCGACATGGTGGGACAAGGTGCCATCGAAATTCGAGGACTGGAGCGAAGACCGCTTCAAGATTGCGGGCTTCCGCGCGGTCCCCGGCGCCATCGTGCGCCGCTCGGCGTTCATTGCGAAGAACGTCGTGCTGATGCCATCGTTCGTCAATCTCGGCGCTTACGTCGATGAATCGACGATGATCGACACCTGGTCCACCGTCGGCTCTTGCGCGCAGATCGGCAAGAACGTGCACATCTCCGGCGGCGTCGGCATCGGCGGCGTGCTTGAGCCGCTGCAGGCCGGACCCGTCATCATCGAAGACGATTGCTTCGTCGGCGCGCGCTCGGAAGTCGCCGAGGGCGTCATCGTGCGCAAGGGCGCGGTGCTGTCGATGGGCGTGTTTCTCGGCGCATCGACCAAGATCGTCGATCGCGAAACCGGCGAGACCTTTATCGGCGAAGTGCCGGAGTATGCCGTCGTGGTGCCGGGAGCATTGCCGGGCAAGCCGTTGAAGAATGGATCGCCGGGTCCGTCGGTCTCCTGCGCCGTCATCGTCAAACGCGTCGATGAGCGCACGCGCGCCAAGACCAGCATCAATGAGCTTCTGCGAGACTGACCTTATATATGACCGACGCCCTCCCCATCGCTCGTGATCTGTTGCGTTGCCCCTCGGTGACGCCGGCGGATGCGGGCGCGCTCGGCGTGCTCGAAAATATTTTGAAGGCCGCCGGTTTCGAAACACATCGCGTCACGTTCTCCGAGCCGGGTGCCGCCGACATCGACAATCTCTATGCGCGTATCGGCAGGGACAAACCGCACATTACATTTGCGGGTCACACCGACGTGGTGCCCCCGGGCGACGATACAAAATGGACGCATGGCGCATTCGCGGGCGATGTCGCGGGCGGATTTCTTTACGGACGCGGCGCGGTGGATATGAAGGGCGGTATCGCCTGCTCGGTCGCCGCCGTGCTCGATTATCTCGCGGCCAATGGCGGCAAGCCCAAGGGATCGATCTCGTTTCTGATTACGGGCGACGAGGAAGATGTCGCGGTCAACGGCACGATCAAGTTGCTAAAATGGGCGGCGGATCGCGGCGAAACGTTCGACCATTGCGTGCTGGGTGAGCCCAGCAACGTCAATGAACTCGGAGACTGCATCAAGATCGGACGGCGCGGGTCGCTGTCCGGCACGCTGATTGTCGATGGAACGCAAGGCCACGTCGCCTATCCGCATCGCGCTTTGAACCCTTCGCCGCAAATCGCGAACCTCATTGCCGCACTCAGCGCCGAACCGCTGGACCAAGGTACCGACCATTTTCAGCCGTCGAACCTCGAATTTGTCTCCATCGACATCGACAATCCGGCGTGGAACGTGATCCCTGCATCGGCGCGCGCGCGATTCAACATCCGTTATAATGACTGCCACACGCAGGAGTCGCTGCGTGCGTTGATCGAACAGCGCGTTGTGAAAGCATCCGGCAATTCCATCCGCGCGCGGATCGAATGGGAGCCATCGAACGCCGATGTGTTCCGTACCCAGTCGGGGACATTCACCGATCTGGTCGTCGCTGCCATCGAGGACGTGACCAAGCGCAAACCCGAACTCAACACAGGCGGCGGCACGTCGGACGCGCGCTTTATTACGCATTATTGCCCGGTGCTGGAATTCGGCCTTGTCGGCCAGACCATGCACCAAATCGACGAACGCGTGCCGGTCGCCGATCTGGAAAAACTCACGAAAATCTATCGCGGCATACTGGAGCGATATTTCGCATGAGCGACCAGATTCTCGTTCTCACCGCCATCGACGACGAACTCGACAAGACTCGCGCACCCGAAGGCGTCGGCGTCATTTATACGGGCGTCGGCAAGGTCAACGCGGCAAGTGCAGCAACGCTGGCATTGCTGGTGCTGCGACCGAAGCTCGTCATCAATTACGGCACAGCCGGCAAGATTCACAAAATGCACAAAGGCCTCGTCGAAGTCGCGCATGTCGTGCAACGCGACATGATGGCGATGCCGCTGGCACCGCGCGGTCGCACGCCGTTCTCGCCGGAAATCGACAGGCTCTCGTCGGGGCATGGCCACGTGACCTGCGGCACGGGTGACAGCTTCGTCACGGCTGTCGATCCGTGGCTGGTGGAAAACAACATCGACATCGTGGACATGGAATTGTACGCGATTGCGCATGTCTGCGAGCGTCACAGCCTGCCGTGGCGGTCGTTCAAGTTCATCACCGACGACGCCGACGACAACGCCGCCGATCACTGGCAGGAAAATATCGCCGACGGCGAGGAGTTGTTCTGGGACGTGATGAAGACGATCCTGAAAGACGTTCAGTAATCCACTTTCACAAGATACAGCCCATCCGGTGGTGCAACGGGTCCGCAGGCGGCGCGGTCGCATGCGGCGAGTGCGGCTTTCATGTCGGCGGATGTCCAGCGGCCATGCCCGACCCACACCAATGAGCCAACCATCGAACGTACCTGACTGTGCAAAAACGAACGCGCCGATGTGGTGATGTTGATGTCATCGCCGTCGCGCGTCACGTCGAGAACGTCGAGCGTCTTCTCAGGCGACTTGGCCTGACATTCGGTATCGCGGAACGTCGTGAAGTCGTGCTTGCCGATCAGTACCTGTGCCGCCTCATGCATCGCGCTGGCGTCGAGCGTTCGCGCCACACGCCACGACTTGCCGGTGTGAAGCGCCAGATTGGCGCGGCGATTTGAAATCCGGTAAATATAATGCCGCTTGATTGCGGAGAACCGCGCGTCGAAGGTCTCCGGCACGATCTCCGCCGACAGCACGCCGATCGGATTTGGTCTGAGGTGAGCATTCAGCGCGTCGCGCACCCGATCGGCAGAATATGATTTCGTAAAATCCAGATGCGCGACCTGCGCCAGCGCGTGCACGCCCGCGTCGGTGCGGCCCGCGCCATTCACGCGAATGTCCTCGCCGCTCATAGCTTTTGCCGCAATCTCAAGCGCGCCCTGCACTGAGGGTCCATTGTCCTGATATTGCCAACCGCAATACGGCGCGCCGTCATATTCGATGATGAGTTTGTAGCGCGGCATCAGACGATTTCTTTTGGCGGCTGCCATTGCGGCGGCAGGCCGCGCATGAATTCAGCCGCGCTCATCGGCTGCTTGCCGGCGCGCTGCAGTTCGAGAATGTTGATTGCGCCATCGCGGCAAGCGAATGTCAATTTATCGTCGTGTGCGCCCTTGTCGATCTCACATCGCAGAACCTTGATGCGAACCTGTTCGCCTTCGATGGGAAGTTCGAACCACGCGCCGGGAAACGGCGACAGGCCATGGATATGTCGCAACGCGTCATGCGCGGATTTCGTCCAGTCGATACGCGCTTCGGCCTTATCGATCTTGGCGGCGTAGGTGACGCCCTGTTCGCTTTGCTTCGTGAGTTGCAGTCTGCCACGCTCCAGCGCACCCATCGCCCGCACGATCAGGTCCGCGCCAAGCGGGGCAAGTGCATCGTACAAATCCTGCGCCGTCATGTTGTCGGTGATCGCGATGCGTTCTGCCATCGCCACGTCGCCGGTGTCGAGACCTGCATCCATCTTCATCACCATCACGCCGGACACAACGTCGCCCGACATGATCGCGCGCTGGATCGGCGCCGCGCCTCGCCATCGCGGTAACAATGACCCATGTAAATTAAAACATCCGAGCTTCGGCGCATCGAGAATGGTCTGCGGCAGGATCATCCCATAGGCGACGACCACGACGGCATCGGCGTTGTGCGTACGAAATTCCGCTTCGGCCTCCGGCGTTTTCAAAGTTTTCGGCGTCAGTACCGGAATGCCGAGCCGCCGCGCCTCAACTTCAACCGGCGTCGGCTGCAACTTCATGCCGCGCCCCGCAGGCTTCGCCGCGCGCGTATACACCGCCGCGATGTCATGGCCATGGGCATGAAGCGCGAGCAAGGTCGGCACCGCGAAATCCGGCGTGCCCATGAAGATCAGACGAAGCGGCATGGTGGCTTTCCGCGAGGAAATTATTTCGCCGCGAGCTTGGCGGCCTTCTTGAATTTCTTCATCACCATCTCGCGCTTGAGCTTCGAGAGGTAATCGACGAACAGCACGCCGTTGAGATGATCGATCTCGTGCTGGATGCAGGTGGCAAACAATCCGTCCGCGTCTTCCTCGTGAACCTTGCCGTCGATGTCCATGAAACGGAAGCGGACTTTGGCGGGTCGTTCGACCTCCTCATAGTATTCGGGGATCGACAGGCAGCCTTCTTCGTAAACGTTCAATTCCTCGGACGCGGACAAAATTTCTGGATTGATGAAGACGCGCGGATTGTTTTCGCCTTCCTTCTTCTCCAGATCCATCGTGATGAGGCGAATCGGCTCTGCGACCTGAATTGCGGCCAACCCAATGCCCGGCGCGTCATACATGGTCTCGAACATGTCGTCCGCCAGCGCGCGAATCTCCGCCGTGATTTTTTCCACGGGTTTGGAGACGAGCCGCAGCCGTTTGTCCGGCAGGCTGATGATGTCGCGAATGGTCATGCTCCGCGATGTAATGGGAGCGTCCGCCGGGGTCAAATTCATTGATCTCAAAGGGCTTTGAGCCGTCCACCGCGGCCTTAAGGCACCGTTAACCACAAAATTTAAGGGTTGATTAACCATAAATGTTCCCTATTCGTTCGCATCACCGCCCGAATCCTGCTAGAACGCCCGCATGAACGAAATCCTTTTCAACCTCGGCGAACTGCCGGTCCGCACCGGAACGGCCCTGATCGCATTCGGCGCTCTGGCGCTGCTCCTGCTGGTGGCGATTGCGGTCGTGATCGCGCGCTCCAGCCGCCATGGCGCGGTTGCGGCGATGGCGCAGGCGATCCGCGCCGACGAGCTTGAGGAGCGCCTTTCGCAAGTTCTGCGCATGCAGAGCGAATCCACCGGCCGCGTCCATGAGATGGGACAGGCGCTGGTCGGCCGGCAGGCAGAGATGACGCGCGCGGTGAACGAGCGCCTCGATTCGGTGAACCAGAAGTTCGGCCAATCGATGGAGCAGACCACGCGAAAAACTGTCGAGAGCCTGAGCGCGCTGCATGAGCGCCTCGGTATCATCGACAGCGCACACAAAAACCTGACCGATCTTACCTCGCAGGTAACGACTCTGCGCGATGTGCTGGCCAACAAGCAATCGCGCGGCGCGTTCGGTCAGGCCCGTATGGAATCCATCCTGCAGGATGGATTGCCCAAAGGCAGCTATGAGCTGCAATACACGCTCTCCACCGGCAAGCGGCCGGACTGTGTGGTGTTCCTGCCCGACCAACGGCCGCTGTGCATCGACTCCAAATTCCCGCTCGAAGCAGTGACGGCGCTACGCGATGCGCGCTCCGACGAGGAGAAGAAAATCGCGACCACGCGGCTGCGCGCCGACGTGATGAAGCATGTCACCGACATTGCCGAGAAATATCTCATTCCGGGCGAGACGCAGGACACGGCGCTGATGTTCGTGCCGTCGGAGTCGGTCTATGCGGAAATTCACGACGGCTTCGACGACGTGATTCAGAAAGCCTATCGCGCCCGCGTCGTGCTGGTGTCGCCGTCGCTGCTCATGCTCGCCATTCAGGTGATGCGCCAGATTCTCAAAGACGCGCGGATGCGCGATGCTGCCGACCAGATTCAGGGCGAAGTCCGCAATATGATGGACGATGTGGAGCGGCTGCGCGAGCGCGTCAGCAAGCTCGGCACGCATTTCGAGCAGGTCGGCGAGGACGTGCGGCAGGTGCTGATTTCCGTCACCAAGATCGGCAAGCGCGCCGCCAATATCGAAGCACTCGAATTCGACGGCACACCTGAGACGACCGCCGCTCCGCAACCCGTTGCAACCGAACTGTTCACGCCCGCGCCGCGCAAGCTGCAGGCGGGCGAATAGCCGCAACCGCTGGTGACATCCCTCCAAATCAGCTAGGTGGGATGGATGGCCGCTGAACCTCAATCCGCTCCAACTCCCAGCAAAACGTCGTGGCGCGAAGCGATGGCTGTGTATCTGCAGCCGCGCGTGCTGATCGTGATGTTTCTCGGCTTTTCATCGGGGCTGCCGCTGGCGCTATCCGGTTCGACTCTGCAAATCTGGATGAAGGAATCCGGCGTCGATCTGCGGACCATCGGCCTGTTCGTGCTGGTGGGCACGCCCTACACGCTGAAATTCCTGTGGGCGCCTCTGGTCGATGCCCTGCATGTGCCATTCCTCACCCGCGCGCTCGGCCGCCGCCGTGGCTGGCTGGTGTTTTCGCAATTGCTGCTGATCGCGGCGATCCTGCTGCTGGCGCTGACCGATCCTGCGGTGTCGCCGTTTTACGTTGCACTCGGCGCGCTGCTGGTGGCGGCGATGTCGGCGACGCAGGACATCGTCGTCGATGCCTTCCGGGTCGAGAGCCTGCCCGAAAGCGAACAGGCCGCCGGCATGGCATCCTATGTGGCGGCCTATCGCATCGGCCTGTTGGTTTCGACGGCAGGCGCGCTGTTTCTGGTTAGCGCCTTCGAGGACACAGGTCTGGTGCGCTCATCCGCCTGGATGTGGGGTTATATCGTCATGGCCGGCCTGGTGCTGATCGGCACGCTCACGGCCCTTGCCGCGACCGAGCCCGCACAATCGCGCGTGGCCGAAGATGCTAAAACCGGCGAAAGCGCCTTCATGCGCGTGCTCAAAGCGGCGGTCGGCGCCTTCTCCGAATTTCTGACACGCAAGGATGCGTGGGCCGCGCTTGCCTTCATCGTGCTGTTCAAATTTACCGATGCGTTTTCCGGCGCGATGACAGCCCCGTTCGTGATCGATCTCGGATTCACGAAAAACGAATATGCCGCCATCGTCAAAGGCGTCGGCCTCGCCGCAACGTTACTCGGCGGTTTTGCCGGCGGGTTTCTCGCGCGTGCCTATCCGATCACGACCTGTCTGTGGATCGGCGGCCTAATGCAGGCGGTTGCGAACCTGTCGTTCTCATGGCTGGCGCTGGTCGGCGTCAATCAGTGGGCGCTGGCGTTCGCGATCACGGCGGAGAATTTCACCTCCGCCATCGGCACCGTGATCTTCGTCGCATACCTCTCCGCACAGTGCCGAAACCCGCTGCACACGGCGACGCAATACGCCCTGCTGACAGCGCTCGCGGCGGTCGGCCGCACTTATTTATCGTCGGGTGCCGGATATGTCGCGGAGGCCACCGGCTGGCCGATCTTCTTCGTGATCTGCATGCTGGTCGCGATTCCGAGTCTCATCCTGCTCGCATGGCTGCAGCGGCGCGGACATTTCGACGAAATGAAGCGTTTGTAACTACTGCCACGACCACTTGTTCACCGCGACATCGCCGACATGCCATGCGGTCTGCGCGCAGAACAATTCCCAGACCCGGACGCGCAGTTTCTTCCCAAGCAACCGGCTCAACTCCACACGATCGGACTTTGTCTTGGTGAATAGATGAAACGTCGACGCCTTGGCGTCAGGGTTCACGCAGAAATCGTCGCTAGACGTCATCTGCCGTGGCTCACTCACAATCTGGTAAGCCTGCATCGGCGTACCATTGGGATGGTGGGTGCGAACCAAACGCAACGTCCCTGACAGCCAGCCGCCTTTCGCAAGCGTTTCTTCGGCAGTGGCCAATGGGGTGAGAGCGAGCACAAAGGCTGTCGCCGCCGCAGACAAAAATGCAAATCGAAAGAAACGCATGGCTCCCCCTGATCCTGCCTATTGCTTGCCGACGAGACTCCATTTCGTCACGATGGCATCGCTGAATTGCTGCGCATCCTGCGGACATGACATCTCGCTGGCCTTCACCGATACGGTCTTGCCGATAAACGGTTTCAATTCGGCGGCCTCGGCGGCGCTGTTGGTGACGATCTGGAAAGTTTCCGGCCCCGTCTCCAGATTGCAAAGCCCGGCCGGCGCTGGAAGCCGGCGCGGCTCGCTGGTCAGCTGGAACGTGATGCCTTTTGTTTTCTTGCTGCGCATCGCCGTCAACGCGCCTGACAGCACTTCGCCATTGTGAATCGGCGTGGGTTTTTGCGCGAATGCATCGGATGCACTCAGCGATACCGCACAGATCAGTATGACAAATTTTGCGATGCGCCGGGACGTCATGCGGGTCGTGTAACCGATTTGCGGCGTGCTCGTCCAGAGCATGATCCCGAAAAGTGGAAACCGGTTTTCGGATAAGATCATGCTCAATCAAAAGAAAGCATAGCCCCCGATTCAATGAAAATTGAACTAGGGGCTATGTGTGGAGAATTCAAAACAGCGTTCGCTGCCGCATCGCCGCCGACAGGGTTCCCTCGTCGAGATAATCCAGTTCGCCGCCGACAGGCACGCCATGCGCCAGCCGGGTGATCTTCACATTCGCGTCCTGAAGCAGATCGGTAATGTAGTGCGCGGTGGTCTGGCCATCGACGGTTGCGTTCAGCGCAAGAATGATTTCCGTCACGTTTGAATCTTTTGCACGCTCGACCAGCGCATCGATTGTCAGATCCTGCGGCCCGACGCCATCGAGCGGCGACAACGTCGCGCCCAGCACGTGATAACGCCCGCTGGTCGCATGCGCGCGCTCCAGCGCCCATAGATCGGCGACATCGGCCACCACCACAATGATGGCCGGATCACGCCGCGTGTCGGTGCAGACCGTGCAGGGATTGACCGTGTCGATATTTCCGCACGTCGAACACACCACGATCTTGTCGATCGCCACTTGAAGCGCCGAGGTCAGCGGCGTCATCAGCGCCTCGCGTTTCTTGATCAGATGCAATGCCGCGCGGCGCGCCGAACGCGGACCGAGACCCGGCAGCCGCGCAAGCAGCTGGATCAGGCGTTCGATCTCTGGACCGGCAACCGCTGTCGCCATGTTAGGTGAGACCCAATCCCGGCGGCAGACCGAGACCGCCGGTCAGTGCCTGCATCTTGTCCTGCATCGCAGCTTCCGCCTTGCGCCGCGCATCGTTGAGCGCCGTCACCAGCAGGTCTTCGAGGATTTCGATTTCATCCGCCTTCACCAGCGACGGATCGACCTTGACGGACTTCACCTCGCCCTTCGCGGTCATGCGCACGGACACGAGGCCGCCGCCGGACGAGCCTTCGACCTCGATTTGATCGAGTTCGTCCTGCATCGCCTTCATCTTGGACTGCAACTCGGCAGCCTTTTTCATCATGCCCATAAAGTCAGCCATGAACCGTCCTCAATTCTGGTTCGTCAAAGATCGTAATCGTCGGAGGTGCCGACCGGATCGGACACATCGTCGGATGAGTTATCGTGCGCGAGCCGCCGCACATCGATCACCTGCGCGCCGGGAAATTTCGACATCACGGCCTGAACGCGCGGATCGGCATGCACGCCGACGGTGAGTTGTTCCTTCTTGACCTGTGCCTGCGAGCGTAACGTCGCCTCGCCCTGCTCGTTGGACACGATCACAGTCCAGCGCTTACCGGTCCATTGCTCGAGCTTGCGCGACAATTCGTTGACCAGCGAGCGCGCGGCACTTCGCTCGAGTGCCACTTCAAGCTTTCCGTCTTCCATCCGCACGAGGCGCAGATCGGCCTCCAGCGCCGTCTTGATCTGTAGGTCGCGCTTCGCGCCCGCCAATGCGACGAGTTCGGGATAGGTCGCGATTTTCAACTGCGGCGCGGACGCCTGAGTGCTCGGAGCCGCTAACGGCGCACTCATCTGAGGCCGCGCGGAAGTGTCACCGCCTGCGCCCGACGCCACCGCACGCAGCGGCGCTCCATGATCCGATGCCATAGAATTTGCGGGAGCGCTGCGCGGCACACCGTTACCGCCCAGCGACGGCGATGCACCGCCGTTCTGGTCGATCATCCTGATCGCTTCATCCGGTGTCGGCAGATCGGCGGCGTAGGCAATGCGCACCAAAACCATCTCAGCGGCGGCCTGAGGACGCGTCGCGTTCTGCACTTCGGTGATGCCTTTAAGGAGCATCTGCCACATCCGCGACAGCACGCGCATCGAGAGCTTCGCAGCGAAATCGCGTCCGCGCATGCGCTCGGTCTCTCCCAGCGCGAGATTATCCGCCGTGGCCGGCACGACCTTCACGCGGGTGATGAAATTGACGAATTCGGCGAGATCGCTCAGCACCACCACCGGATCGGCGCCGGTGTCGTATTGCTCGCGAAATTCCTTGAAGGCAGCAGCGATGTCGCCGGAGGCCAGCGATTGAAACAGATCGATGATGCGCGTGCGGTCGGCGAGGCCAAGCATCTGGCGCACGTCGTCGGCCTTCACCAGTCCCGCCGCATGCGCGATGGCCTGATCGAACAACGACAATGAATCGCGCACCGAGCCCTCCGCCGCGCGCGCGATCAATCCCAACGCCTCCGGCTCCGACTTGACGCCTTCCTTCTCGCCAATGCTGGCGAGATGCGACATCAGCACGTCAGCATCGACGCGCTTGAGGTCGAAGCGCTGGCAACGGGACAGCACCGTGACAGGTACTTTGCGGATTTCAGTGGTGGCGAACACGAACTTGGCGTGTTCGGGCGGTTCTTCCAGCGTCTTGAGGAAGGCGTTGAATGCCTTCTCCGACAGCATGTGAACTTCGTCGATGATGTAGACTTTATAGCGCACACTCGATGGCGCGTAACGCACGCCATCGGTGATCTGGCGCACGTCGTCGATGCCCGTGTGCGAGGCGGCGTCCATTTCCAGCACGTCGATGTGACGGCTTTCCATGATCGCCTGACAATGCACGCCCATTGTGGACATGTGAATCGTCGGCCCCTTCACCGAGCCATCCGGCAATTCGTAATTCAAAGCACGCGCGAGAATGCGCGCGGTCGTCGTCTTGCCGACGCCGCGCACGCCAGTGAGAATCCAAGCCTGAGGAACCCTCCCCGCCTCGAACGAATTCGAGATGGTGCGCACCATCGCTTCCTGGCCGATCAGATCGTCGAAATTCGAGGGACGGTATTTGCGGGCGAGGACGCGGTATCCGGCGTTGCCTTGCGTTTCGGGATGTCCTGCATCGCTCATCGATCGATCCGCGGTTCCCGAAAATTCATTTAGTCAGCGATGCGGCGAACTCCCGGCATCGGCGCAGAAGGCGCGTGGACTTCGCGCAAATAAGAAGTAGGAGACTGACGAGCGACCCGATCCGGACCTCGTTAGGGCTGCTTCCTTCCGGACCTGACCCGATTGGCGAGTGGTTCGTCCACCGCCAATCTCCCGGTCCCTATTTGGGGCCAAAGGGGCCGGAAAGCAAGCGCCCGCCGCCGCCGTAAAAGTGCGTTCAAACAACAATTTGCGCGATTTGTGATGGCAAAACGGCTACTGATTTCGCCAGCAAAAGCGCTAGGTTCAATCGCTTGCACGCAAACGGGATTCGCATGAACGACTGGTCGCTCCATCGACAACTCGAACAAGACACCATCAACATCGGCGATCTGCCGCTGTCGCGCGTACTTGTCGTCAATGACGGCAATTATCCCTGGCTGATGCTGGTCCCGCGCCGTGCGGACGCTAAAGACCTTGTCGATCTCAACGAGGTCGAGCAAGGCCAGTTGATGACGGAGATCAACCGCGCCGCGCGCGCGCTGCAGGACCTTACCAAGCCCGACAAGCTGAATATCGCGGCTCTCGGAAACATGGTGCCGCAGCTCCACGTGCATATCATCGCGCGGCGAACCAGCGATCCGGCGTGGCCGCGTCCGGTCTGGGGCGTGGTGCCGCCGATTGCGCACGATCCGCAGGAGATCGAGCGTTTCATTCGAGAACTTCGCCGCCAGATCTGGCTCAGCTGAGTTTCGAGGCAGCCCACATGACAAGCAGCGATCCATCATTTCCACTCGGACAGCCGGGATTTGTTTCTCACCCGATCAACCGCGCCGCGCATCTGCGCATGGACAACGACAAACTGTTCGCGCTGGAAACCCATCGCGACGCCCGCGCCTATGTGGTTCACCGCGATTCGATTCTGGTCGCCCTGAGTGCGGACAGCCCGCGCGCATTGCTCACCCTCGATGAGGCGCGAAAGTTCGGCGCCAATCCGGGCACGATTTTCCTAGGATTAGAGAAGGGTGCGGCGATCTTCGGCATGGGCATTAGCGCCGAGGCCGCCGAAAGCCTCATGACCCGCGACGATGTCAGCGTGGAGAATCTGCGCGCTGTTGCGGCCAGCGGCACCATCGCGCCGCGCGAACTTTCGACGATCGCGATGGCGAAATCGCTGGTCAGCTGGCATCAGCGTCACGGCTTCTGCGCCAATTGCGGTTCGCGGACCTCGATGAGGGAAGGCGGCTGGAAGCGCGATTGCCCGCAATGCAAGGCCGAGCATTTTCCGCGCACCGATCCCGTCGTCATCATGCTGGTGACGGATGGCGAGCGATGTCTGCTCGGACGCCAAGCGATATTTCCGCCGACGATGTGGTCCTGCCTTGCGGGATTCGTCGAAGCCGCCGAGACGATCGAGAACGCGGTCCAGCGCGAAATTCTGGAAGAAGCGGGTATCCGCTGCGAAGACGTCAAATACTACATGACGCAGCCCTGGCCCTATCCGTCATCGCTGATGATCGGCTGCATCGCGCGCGCCACCACGACGGACATTGTGGTGGACAGAACCGAGCTTGAAGATGCGCGCTGGTTCTCGCGCGACGAGGCGACCGCGATGCTGAACAAGAGCCATCCCGAAGGTCTGACCGGCCCTCATCCGGTCGCAATCGCGCATCACCTTTTGGCCAATTGGCTGCAAAACAAGACTTAAACGAATTTCCGTTCCCATTTTGCAAGGAACCTGATTGCTCGCACGCCGTTATTCTCTGTTAAGGCGGGCCATCTCATGAACATGCACAATCGTTCGCGCAAAAAGAAGTCGCCTCGAATTCTCTGCATCGGCATGCCGGTGCGCGATCTGATTTTCCGCGTCGCAGGTTTGCCCGAACGCGGCAACAAGGAGCATGCGACCGGCTTTGTTGAGTTGGCGGGCGGCAATTCGCTCAATGCCGGCGTCGCAATAGCGCGGCTCGGCGGCCGTGTCACACTCTCCGGCCCCATCGGCGGACCGCAGGAAAAAACCAGCGTCTACATTTACGACCAGATGCACGAGGAAGGCATCGACACCAGCTACCTCGTCAAGATGCCGGGGCTCGTCACGCCGATCTCCAACATCATGATCGATCCATCAGGCGAGCGCACCATCGTTACCTATCGCGATCCGAAAATGTGGACGGTGCAACTGCCCGACACCGACAAGCTGCTCGCCGAATGCGACGCAATCCTTACCGAGAACCGCTGCGCGGAATTCGTCACCGATATTTGCGCGGAAGCGCAACGGCGCGGCATCCCTGTCGTGATCGACGCCGATCGCCTGATGTCGTTACGCGAAGGCCTGCTGCAAGTCTCCTCGCACATCATCTTCTCGGCTGAAGCGTTGCGCGCGACGGCCGGCGAGAGCGACGAGATCGCGTCATTGCGCAAGATCGCCAAACTGACGCCGGCATTCCTCGGCGTCACCTCGGGCGCGAAGGGGGTGCAATGGCTCGACGACAAGGGCGAGCCGAAACACATGCCGGCCTTCCCGGTTCACACCGTCGATACGCTTGGGGCCGGTGATGCCTTCCACGGCGCGTTCACGCTGGCGGTGGCCGAAGGCCAGCCGCTGGAGGACGCCATGCGCTTCGCCTCCGCCACGGCGGCGCTGAAATGCACGCGCTTCGGCGGCGCCTTTGCGTCCCCGCAACGCATTGAAGTCGATGCGCTTTTGGCGTCCAGCACGGTCGCCTTGACGGTGTAATTGCGGTCTAGAAGCCCTCGAAAGGCGGCAAAACGCCGCTTGTATGAGAATATTTTTCTATATATGAGGGTGATAACCTTCAAATATGGAAGAAAGTTCTTTTCATGACTGACGCAGCCCTCGCGGCCATTCCGGTCGAAACCCACCGCCGCCTCGACGCCATCGACCGCAAGATTCTCACCGTTCTGCAGGACGATGCCTCGCTGTCGGTGGCCGAAATCGGCGACCGGGTCGGCCTGTCCTCGACGC
>JAYVYQ010000095.1:0-10391 GCA_043784125.1 Afipia sp. | reverse complement strand
GGCGATGTGCCGGCAACCTATGCGGACATCGAAGACCTTAAGCGCGAAGTCGGCTTTTCGCCCTCGACCTCCATCGAAGACGGTATCGCGCGCTTCGCCGCGTGGTACCGTGACTATCATCAGCTGTGACCGCAATCTGATCGAGCCCGCATGAGCGACCACATCATTCCATTGATTATGTGCGGCGGAGCGGGGACGCGGCTATGGCCGGCATCGCGCGAGAATCGTCCTAAGCAATTTCTGCGGCTATTCGGCGCGAATTCGACGTTTCAGGACACCATGCTGCGGGTCAGCGATCCGTCATTGTTCGCGCGGCCCATCGTCATCACCAACGCGGCCTATCGCTTCATGGTTCTGGAGCAACTCGCCGAGATCAATTTGGAAGCGGATATTCTGCTGGAACCGGCGCGGCGCGATTCAGGGCCGGCGATCGCGGCCGGTGCAGCCTTTGCTCTGACGCGCGACCCCAAAGCGGTGGTACTGGCTTTAGCCGCCGACCATGTCGTGCAGGATACGCCCGCATTCGTTGATGCCTGCCGCAAGGCGCTTGGCGTTGCGAGTGCCGGACGTATCGTGACCTTCGGCGTGCGCCCTGAGCGCCCCGCGACTGAGTACGGTTATATCCAGCCTGGCGAAAAAATTTCCGGCGACATCGTTGCGGTTAAGAAATTTGTCGAGAAGCCCGACGCGCCGACGGCCGCTGGATACGTCAAGGATGGCTATCTCTGGAACAGCGGCAACTTCATGTTCGCGGCACGGATGCTGCTCGATGAGTATCGCAGCGTCGATGCCGCAAGTGTCGCGGCAGTCAGCGAGGCTGTGAAAGATGCAGGTGCCGATCTGGGCTTCATCACTTTGCCATCGGAGTCATTTCAGAAAGCAAAAGCGATTTCGATCGATTACGCGGTGATGGAAAAAACCAGACAGGCGGCGGTCATCCCGGTGTCGTGCGGCTGGTCCGATGTTGGCTCGTGGCATGCGGTGTGGGAATTGTCCGGCAAGGACGAGCAGGGCAATGTCGCTCAGGGCGCGGTGGCCGTGTTCGAGGATTCGCACAACTGCAACGTCTCATCCGACAAGGCTTTGATTGCCCTGGAAGGCGTCAACGATCTCGTCGTGGTGGCAACGCAGGACGCCATTCTCGTCTCGCGCCAGAGCGATCCGAACGGATTGAAGCGTCTAGTCGCGAAGCTGAAATCCAAAGCGCCGGAAGTCACCGAGGATCACCTCAAGGTTCATCGTCCGTGGGGCTCGTATCAGTCGCTCGATATCGGTGAACGGCATCAAGTCAAGCGTATCATCGTCAAGTCCGGCGGCCGGCTTTCGCTGCAGAAACACCACCACCGCTCTGAACACTGGATCGTGGTACGCGGGGCGGCGATGGTGACTGTGAACGACATGCAGAAGATCGTGCATGAGAACGAATCGATTTATATCCCGATCGGAGCCACGCACCGGATGGAAAATCCGGGAAAAATTCCGTTGGAATTAATCGAGGTACAGACCGGCAGCTACTTTGGCGAAGACGACATCATCCGCATCGAGGACGATTATAAACGATCCTAGACAATTTAAAAAAATTGAAGCGCTAACCAATCGGGATGGCAAACGCGCGAAATCAGTTTACCGCAGACCACTTACGTACTTTGCAGAAATGAACTCTGTCGCCGAAAGCGACGGTGTCGCCAATTGTCGATGTTTCGGTCGATGAGGAGATAGAGTGCCATCGATACGATGATTGAAAACGCAAGCCCCAGAAGCGGAGTTGGCGAAATGACGATCAGGAGAATATGGCTCACGTAAAGCGGGTAAGAGAGTTCTCCGACAAAAGCATCGAGCGTTAAGTTGCGTGTGGTTTCAAATAGCCAAGGCAGAGCAACTATTACACCGCCGACGAACATAACCGAAAATATGCGCCCCACACCGCCGGGCCTGCTGACGAACAAGGAAACCGCGATTACTAGTGCAACCAGCATGAGTTTGATTGCGGTTTCCCGATTTATCGGAAGTCTCTGCGCGATGGCTCCGGCAAAGAATAATGCAAATTCGGAAGGAAAGAATCGATAAGACCAGGGGTCGCCACTGAGCCCGAATACAAATTGTAAAAACATTCGGACAAGCAAACTTGCAATGAGTGCCACGGCCAAAACCGCCAGCGAGCGCTTCAGAATGAATGGCGCAACCGCATAAAACGCAAGTTCAATTCCAAGCGTCCACGCCTGTGGGATCGGCGCGAAGTTGAATAACATCCGGGAAGTGAAGTGGGGCACGAAGCGCAACTGGCCGCTATCGACCGATAAAAAATTGTAGGCATCTTGCCCAAACAATACGATCTGCGAACCTATGAAGAAAAGCCAACCATTGAAATCCAAGTCCGGTGTCGCGGTGGGAAGAAGCCAAACCGTCGCGACTAGAATAATCGCGTAGACCGGAAAGAGTCTTAGCAAACGGTTCGAGAAGAACGTGAAATAACTTGCGCCTGCATATTTGCCGTTCAGCACGAGCGACATATAGAATCCGCTGATAACGAAGAAGCATTCGACAGCGGAGTCGCCTGGAACAACCGGCAGCCAAGGCAACGCACCGGAATGTCCTATCGCGACACTTAGCGCCAGCAGTAGTCGAAGGCTCCCCATCGTGGGTCCTTAGCACGGCTGTCGAAGGAAAAAGAACTCCGAGAACGTCGAATCTGCAAAGCGTCCCGAAACCCACATCTTGGAGGCTTGATGTGAGCCTGATGACGGGCCTTCACTTCTCATCGAATGACATGCAGAAGACCGTGCGCCTGAACGAGCCAGCGTATGCCCCATCGGCGCAACGCATCGGATGGAAAATCCCGGCAAGATTCCGCTGGAATTGATCGAAGTCAAGAGCGGCGGCTACTTCGGCGAGGATGACATCATTCACATCGAGGATGATTATAAACGCTCGTAATTTCATATAGTTAGGCGCATCGCGCGGTGTAACTTTTTGACTCAAAACGTGTAGGTGCTTTGCACGCGCAGGTTCGCCACACACGTGACGGCATGCTACGACAGCACTCGGCGCGGGCGGGGGTCAGTGCCGGTCAATTCAAAAGGTTTCAATCTCATGAGTTCAGCCAAATCTGCAGCAAATGGCGCAGATGCCGTGCGCGCGCTGCGCGTGGGTGTCATCGGTGCTGGCGTTATGGGCACAAACCATGCTCGCGTGCTGGCAGGTTTGCCCGATGTCACGCTCGTCGGCATTGCGGATCCATTGGCAGCGCATCGCACGCGCGCCGAACAGATGCTGGATTGCAAGACTTACGCGACTGTCGAGGAATTGCTCGACGTCGGCATTGACGCCGTGACGATTGCGGCTCCCACCCATCTGCATCGCGACGTGTCGCTGGCCTGCATCGCCCGCGAAATTCACGTGCTGGTCGAAAAGCCGATCGCCTCCTCGGTCGAAGAGGGCCATGAGATCGTCAACGCGGCAAAGAAAGCCGGCGTGACGCTGATGGTCGGTCACGTCGAGCGCTTCAATCCGGCGGTTGCGGCGATCAAGCAGGCGATCAAGGACGAGGAAATTCTGTCGATTGCGATCACGCGCGTCGGCCCGTTCCCGCCGCGCATGTCGAATGTCGGCGTTGTTATCGATCTTGCCGTCCACGACATTGATCTCATCCGCTGGTTCACCGAATCCGACATTGTCGACGTGCAGCCGCAGCTTGCCAGCGCCGTCGCCGAGCGCGAGGACATCGCGCTGCTTCAATTCCGCACCGCGTCTGGCGTGCTCGCCCACATCAACACCAACTGGCTGACGCCGTTCAAGGCGCGCAACGTCACGGTGGCGACGCGCGGCAAATACGTGCAGGGCGATTTGCTGACGCGCCAAGTGACGGAGTGCTTCGGCTTCCAGCGCGATGGCAGTTATTCGATGCGCCATCTGTCGGTCGGTCATGACGAGCCGCTGCGTGCCGAACTGCTGGCGTTCCTCGATGCCGTCCGCACCGGAAATGCACCTGCGGTCACGGGCGAAGAAGGCGTCGCGAGTTTAGAGATCGCCATCAAGTGTCTCGAAGCACCTGCGGGTGCCATCGCGACGCCGTTGCGCAAGGGGCCGCGCGCGGTCGCGAGTTAATTTTCAATTCTGAGTTTACCGGCAAGAAAAACTGGCAATTACAATGAACCAGCATCTGCGACCTGAGCCCGTTGCGTTTATCGACATCGGCGAACAGCGCCGCCGCCTCGGTGTCAAGATCGACAACGCCGTCGCGAAAGTGCTGACGCATTGCCAGTTCATCAACGGCCCGGAAGTCACGCAGCTCGAAGCTGATCTTGCGGCGTTCAGCGGCGCCAAGCACGTCGTCGCCTGCGCCAGCGGCACCGACGCATTGCTGATGGTATTGATGGCGAAGGGCGTCGGTCCCGGCGATGCGGTGCTATGTCCGTCATTCACCTTCTGCGCGACTGGAGAAGTCGTGGCGCTTGCAGGCGCGACGCCGGTGTTCGTCGATGTCGACGAGGCGACGTTCAACATGAATGTCGACTCGCTCAAGCGCGGCATCGCCACAGCCAAGAAACTTGGCCTCAAGCCCAAGGCCGTCATCCCCGTCGATCTGTTCGGCCAGCCCGCCGATCACGATGCAGTTGCGGCTGTCGCAAAAGAAAACGGCCTGTTCGTTCTGGACGATGCCGCGCAATCTTTCGGTGCGAGTTACAAGGGCAAGCGCCTCGGCACGCTGGCGCTGGCGACCGCAACCAGCTTCTTTCCAGCCAAGCCGCTGGGATGCTACGGCGACGGCGGCGCGATTTTCACCGACGACGCGGACCTCGCAGAGAAACTGCGCAGCGTGCGCGTGCATGGTTCAGGCACCGATCGTTATGACAATGTTCGCATCGGTCTCACCGCGCGCCTCGACACCCTTCAGGCCGCGATCCTGATCGAGAAGCTGAAAATCTTCGACGAGGAAATTGCTGCGCGCAATAAAGTCGCACAGCGTTATTTCGATGCGCTGCATAATATCGTCACCGCGCCGCGCGTGGCCGACGGCAATGTGTCGACCTGGGCGCAATACACGATCCGTCTGCCGAAGGGCAACGATCGCGACGCGTTTGCGAATGCGCTGAAGGCACAGGGCATCCCGACCGCGATCTATTATCCGAAGTCGATGCACCAGCAGACCGCCTACAAGCATTACCCGGTTGTGGAGGGCGGTTTGCCCGTCTGCGAGCGGCTTTCGGCGGATGTCATCAGCCTGCCGATGCATCCTTATCTGGATCAGGCTTCGCAGGATCGCGTCATCAAGGCTGTGCGCGACGCGGTTTCCTGACGCCTCGCGCGTGTCGCGCGGCGCGCCCATCCTGTAGAACCATCCGATGCTCGGGCGAATCTTCACCGTCGGCGGTTACACATTGCTCTCGCGGCTCACGGGATTCGCGCGCGACGTGATGCTGGCTGCAATTTTGGGCGCGGGTCCGGTGGCCGACGCGTTCTTCGTCGCCCTTCGTCTGCCCAATCATTTCCGTGCGATCTTCGCCGAGGGCGCGTTCAACGCCGCTTTCGTGCCGGCCTATGCGCATGTCTATGGTCGCAGCGGTGCGCCATCGGCGAAACTGTTTGCGGACCGCATCTTCACAATCCTCTTTATCACGCAGCTTGTGCTGCTGTTCGTGGCGCTGCTGTTCATGCGTCAGGCCATCGCCATTCTGGCACCCGGATTTACCGACGAGCCGACGCAGCGCGAGCTTGCGATTTCGCTGACACGAATCACGTTTCCTTACCTTCTGCTGATTACGCTCGTCACGTTCTACGGTGGCATGCTCAACGTTATGCATCGTTTCGCAAGTGCTGCGGCAGCGCCGATATTTCTCAACATCTCGATGATGGCGACGCTGGCGCTGGCGGCGTTCTTTCCGAGCGCCGGGCATGCGGCGGCATGGGGCGTGTTGATTTCGGGTTTCCTGCAATATTTCCTCCTTGCGGGAGATGCGTGGAAGCATGGCGTGCTGCCGACTTTTACAAGCTGGAAATGGGACGAGGATGTGCGCGCGTTTTTTCGTGCACTTGGTCCCGCCACGGTCGGCTCGATGGGCACGCAGATCGCGCTGTTTGCCGACACCATCATCGCGACTTTTTTGGCCGCCGGTGCGCTCTCCGCGCTTTATTACGCGGATCGTCTCAATCAACTGCCCATTGGCGTGATCGGCATCGCCATCGGCACAGTGCTGCTGCCGGAAATGTCCCGTCGTATAACGGCGAACGATCATGTGGGCGCAATGGCGTCGCAGCGCCGCGCCTTCGAGTTCACCCTGCTGTTTTCGATTCCGTTCGTCGCGGCGTTCCTTACGGTGCCGGACTTCATCATGCGCGCGATGTTCGCGCGCGGTGCATTCTCAAAGGCGGATGCGGCGGCGGCGGGCGCAACGCTGGCGGCCTATGCGATCGGTCTCGTTCCGTTCGTGCTAATCAGAAGTGCAGTTGCGACATTCTACGCGCGCAAGGATACGGCCACGCCGGTCAAGGCCGCGCTGACGGGCGTTGCCGTCAACGTCGTGTTGAAGGTTGCATTGGTGGGATCGCTGGCGCAGGTCGGCTTGGCGCTCGCCACCGCAGTCGGGGCATGGATCAATCTCGCGCTGATTTTGTTTTTTGCGATCCGCCGCGACTTCCTCGAGATCGACCGCGCATTCCTGATCTCGCTGGTCAAACTTGCGTTATCGGGAATCGTCCTCGCCGCTGCGCTGTGGTTCTCGTCGAAGTGGCTGATGACCGCGCTTGCAGGCATGACATCGCTCAGGGACGAGTCCGCGCTCGGAATTCTCATCGTTGTCGGCGCCGTCGTCTATGGCGTGTGCATTCTGGCGCTCTTCGGAAGACGCTGGCTTGCATCCCTGATCCGCTCGACGTGACGGCGAAGCCGTTTGCGCCGCAGGCCGATCCGCTGCAATATAGCTGCTAAATTCGGATGCATCGTGAAGGTTGAATAAAATGGCAGTGAAATTCGGCGTCGGTCAAAGCGTCACCCGCAAGGAAGACGATCCGCTCATTCGCGGCCACGGCCGCTACACCGACGACCACGCACCTGCCGGTTCGCTGCACGCATTGGTGCTGCGATCGCCGCGCGCGCATGCGACCTTCACCATCAACGCCTCGACGGCGAAAAACCTTCCGGGCGTCGCCGCCATCCTGACCGGCGACGATGTCGCGAGCCTTGGCGGATTGCCGTGCCTGTTTCAGTTGCCCGACACGCCGTTCAAGTCGCCGCCCTATCCGATCCTTGCGAAAGATAAAGTCTATCACGTCGGCGATGCGGTTGCGTTCGTTGTGGCCGATACGGTCGATCACGCGCGCGACGCCATTGAAGCCATCGACGTCAAATGGTCGCCGTTGCCCGCCGCCGTTGGCGTTGCAAATGCGGTGAAAAAAGTTGCGCCGCAGCTGCGTCCCGAATATCCTGGCAATGTGCTGTTCGATGTCTCCGTCGGCAACAAGGCGAAAGCCGAAGCGGCATTTAAGGGCGCGCATGCGGTGGCGGAAATTTCCATCGTCAATCCACGCGTCGTCACCAACTACATGGAGACGCGCGGGGCCGTCGCGGAGTACGACGCAAAGACCGAACATTTCACTATGACCATTGGCAGTCAGGGCAGCCATCGGCTGCGCGACATTCTGTGTCAGAACATCCTGAAAATTCCGACCGACAAAATGCGCGTAATCGCCCGCGATGTCGGCGGCGGCTTCGGCACGAAATTGTTTCCGTATCGCGAATATGCGCTCGCCGCATTCGCCGCGCGCAAGCTGAAAAAGTCGGTGAAATGGATCGCCGACCGTTCCGACCATTTCCTCGGCGACGCGCAGGGCCGCGACAATGTCACGACCGCGAAGATGGCGCTTGCCGCCGACGGAAAATTCCTCGGCCTGGATGTCGATCTGATGAGCGACATGGGTGCGTATCTCTCGACCTTCGGCCCCTACATTCCGCATGGCGGCGCCGACATGCTGCCCGGTCTCTACGACATTCAGGCCTTTCACTGCCGCGTCCGCTGTGTGTTCACCAACACGGTGCCGGTCGATGCCTATCGCGGCGCGGGCCGCCCGGAAGCATCGTATGTGCTGGAGCGTCTCGTTGATGTCGCCGCGCGCAAACTGGGAATGACGCCCGACGCAATCCGCAAGAAGAATTTCATTCCGCCGAAAGCAATGCCTTACAAAACCGCGACCGGAAAAATCTACGACTCCGGCGATTTCGCCGCGCACATGAAGCGCGCGCAGGAGATCGTCGCGTGGAAGGAATTTCCGAAACGCGCGAAGGCTGCGAAGAAGGCCGGACTCTTGCGCGGCATCGGCATGGCGACCTATGTGGAGGTCTGCGGCACGATGGGCGAGGAAACCGCGAACGTGACGCTCGATCCGAATGGCGACGTCACGGTGCTGATCGGTTCGCAATCGACCGGGCAGGGGCATCAGACCGCCTACGCGCAGGTCGTTGCCGAACAGTTCGGGCTTCCACCTGAAAGGGTTCACGTCATTCAGGGCGACACCGACATCGTCAAGACGGGTTTGGGAACCGGCGGCTCAAGCGCGATCCCGACCGGGGGCGTTAGCGTGCAGAAGGCGACCAAAAAACTCGGCGACAATCTGAAATCGCTTGCGGCGGATGCGCTGGAGGCCAGCGCGGGTGATCTAGAAATCCGCGACGGCACCATTCGTGTCGCCGGCACCGACCGCACCATCACATTCGCTGAACTCGCCAAGAAGGCGGGCAGCGATCCATCCAAGCTCACCGGCACCGACAAGTTCACGCAGGCCGACGGCACTTTTCCGAACGGCACCCATATCGCCGAAGTGGAAATAGACCCCGCTACCGGCGTCACCAAGATCGTCAATTATGTGATCGTGGATGATTTCGGTGTCACGCTGAATCCACTGCTGCTGGCCGGACAAGTTCACGGAGGTGCTGCGCAGGGCATTGGCCAGGCGCTGATGGAGGAGGCGTTCTACGACAAGGATGGTCAGCTCGTCACCGGCACCTTCATGGACTACGCGCTGCCGCGCGCGGCGGATGCGCCGTCATTCACCTTCGAGACCCATAACGTGCCATGCGTGACCAATCCGCTCGGCGTCAAAGGCGCGGGCGAGGCGGGCTCGATCGGCTCTTGTCCTGCCGTGATGAACGCCATCGCGGAGGGGCTGTGGCGCGACTACAAGATCGAGCACATCGATATGCCTGCCACCGCCGAGCGGGTGTGGATGGCGATCGAGGGTGCGCGCGGCAAATAGGTTCGAGAAAAATTTCCCCTGCGGCAGAAAATTCTGGGTCTTGCCAAGGCTGGGCGGGAATGGTGATTTAGATCCGTTATAACGCCATGAATCGCCAAGACCTTGGGGGAGACTTTTCAAATGAAGCGTATTTCGATTGCGGCCGCGGTGCTGCTGCTGGGTGCGAGCGCCGTGCTGGCGACGCCTGAGGGCATCGCTGCGATGAAGGGCAACGGCAAGGCGCTCGGCACCGTTCTGCTGCCGACGATGAAGGGTGACAAGCCTTACGTGCAGGCCGATATCGATGCGGCGTTGGCGACAATGACGGATACCGCCGCCAAGCTGCCGACGTTCTATCCGGACAGCGAGAAGGGCGCGGCAGCGTCGGGCGATTATTCCCCGTCGCCGAAGGTTTTCGACGACAAGGCAGGGTTCGCAGCAGCAATTAAGGCTTTCGCAGATGCAGTGGCGGCCGCCAAGGCATCGTCCAAGGACCTCGATTCGTTTAAGGCTGCACTGCCCGCGGTCACGAAGTCCTGCGGCGGCTGCCATGAGACCTATCGCGTCAAGAACGGATAATCGTTCCGCGACAATCCAAATGAAAAGGGCGGGTGCTGCAAAGCATCCGCCCTTTCGCTATTGAGTACGTGAACTGTTTTACGTCACGACTTTACTTCACAACCTGGCCGCGAATTTCGCCGCCCTTGTTGGCTTCGGTGTGGACGTTGACGTACATCTTGCCGGCCATCAGATCGGCGGCCTGCGCGTCGGTCAGTGTGGCGCTGCCTTCGGCGCCGCTGGCAGCGTCCTTGAACGGCACTACGACCGGCGCGTTGGCGCCCGCTGCGGCAGGGCCGTGGAAATGCGCCATCGTGGCCGGACCGGTGAGACCCGAATACGTGACCTTCCAGGTCAGCATCTTGGACGCCGTGTCATAGGTGACGTCGGCGGTGCCTTTTCCGGCGCTGGTATTTGGCGGCACTTCAGAAGCGCTCGTTAGAGGCACTTTCATCGTCATTTTTTCGGCGAAAGCGGGTCCGACGAGTGCGACGCACGCGCCCAATGCGGTGACGGCAATTGCAAAACTCGTATTCTTCATGGTTTTCTCCCTGGGTGAATTTGGTAGCATGATATTAACACCCGATGAGGGTGTTTAGTTCACGTCG
>JAYVYQ010000094.1:0-30549 GCA_043784125.1 Afipia sp. | reverse complement strand
TCTCGCGATATTCGCCGATGTTCTTGATGTCGGATTCAGCGAGATGACCGCGCATCGACAGAATGAGCTTGAGCGTCGGCCATGACAGCCCGGTCACTTTCGCCAGGATCATCATTCCCTCGGAGCGCGATTCGATCATCATGGTCTCGACCGCCGTGACCGGAATATTCGCAAGCATGGCAATCGCGGCGTTGGTTTCGTCGAACTTCCCGGCTTCTGCGAACGTCGCGATCTGATCTTCGTCCAGCCGTCCGTCGGCATGCAGAAGTTTCACCAACTGGTACGCAGCTTCGGTTTCCGGACTGAGGGCACCGCGCTCGCTGCTGGCGCGCATCGCCACTTCCTTGACCGCAGTGGTGATATCCTCTTCCGATTGCGGGTTTGCCGCGGCGAGCCTCGCGCGAACCGAGTCCGAGGCTTTCGCGATCAGCTTCAGATAATGGTGGCGCGGAATCGACCGCCGCATGCCGAGACAGGTTGCGAGATTGTCGTCGCCGGCCGCGCGGGATATGAGCTTGGTAAAGCTATTCTCCGAAAATTCGGCGCCCGGATTGTTGACGGCGCTTTCCACGACTTCTTCATTGCCGCGCTCGACCAGAACGTCCGTGACCGCGCCGCTAAGAACTTTTCGCTTCGATATTGCGAGCAGGTGCCCCTGACTCTTGTTGAGGGCATTTTCGATCAATGCCGCATCGTCGAGACGGTCGGACTGCGACAGAATGGGAGCTGCGACTTCGATCACGTCGTCGAAGGCAAGGGTGTGGATGAGTTGGGGCGGCGCTTTTGAAATAGGCGCGAGACGTGTCGAGAGCAGCGCCTTGGCGGATGTTTCGATTTCCTGGATCAGACAATTGAAGACATCGTCGAAGACGGCGATCTGCTCATCGGAATAGTCCACGCCGCCGTTAAGGAACAGGTCCGTGACCCGACGCAATGTCTCGACCCGGCGCGCGACATTGCCGTGCTGGAGTGCGTTCTGCAGTTCGCCCAGAAGAGTTGGCGGAGATGCAAGGGCGGTCGAACTCATGACTTCTGTCCTGAAACATTCAACAAAAACACCAGCCTGTTCTTTGGCTGGGAGCGAAACTCAACTTAGACCTGAACCACCTTGTTACGGCCGAGATCCTTGGCCCGGTAAAGCGCGGCATCGGCGCGCGCCAGAATGCTGTCCGGCGCGTCGTCGGGCAGCAATTT
This sequence comes from Afipia sp., assembly GCA_043784125.1. Taxonomy (GTDB): domain Bacteria; phylum Pseudomonadota; class Alphaproteobacteria; order Rhizobiales; family Xanthobacteraceae; genus Afipia. The sequence goes on along the minus strand of JAYVYQ010000094.1, from coordinate 29,355 downwards.
GGTGACGCCAGCCGAGATGGTGACGCTCATGCCGCTGGATATGGCACTCCAGTCGAGATCGGCGACGATGGCGCGCAGGCGGTTAAGCGTGCGCTCGGCAGCACCTTCCTCGGTTTCAGGCAGAATGAGCAGGAATTCCTCACCGCCGTAACGGCCGAACCTGTCGATGCTGCGAATATTGGCGAACACCGTGATGGCGAAGGTGCGGAGCACCTCGTCGCCGGTTGGATGACCGAAGCGGTCGTTGATGCGCTTGAACCAGTCGAGATCGATCAGCGCCACCGAACAAGGTTGCTTGCTGCGCAGTGCACGCGAAATCTCATCGTCCAGCATCCGCATGATGCTGCGGCGGTTGAACGAGCCGGTGAGTTCGTCGAGTTCGGCAAGTTCCTCGATGCGTTTGTAGGCTTCCTTGAGTTGCAGGCCGCGCTTGTAGAGCGATGCTCGCAGACCCGCGCTAAACAGCCCGAGCATCATGGTTCGCCCTAGCCACAATGAGAATTGCAGCAGTGTGCCGAGACGTTCGACCAGACTGTCGTGAGGCATGCCAATCGGCTTGTCGGTCAGTAGAAACAACGCCGCCAATCCCGCTGTTGTGATTGTCCAGCCGATTGCGCTTTGGCGCGGTGTCGAACGCAAGGTGCTGAATGCGAATGTTATGAATAACGCGCAGATAAAGACGATGCCGACTTCGGGCGCAACATAGATGAACGCGAAGGCGACAACGACGCTGATGGTCGATTGGAAGAGAATGAGATAATGGTCTTCGAAGCGATCGTTGATGTGTGTTTCGGAAAGGGCTGCGTAAAGTGCAACAGTCAGCAGCCCGCAGGTGCCATAGGCCGCCGCGACCGCAACCGAAGTCGTCCCCGCATAGGCATAGACAAACAGAACAATCACATCGAGCACGTAACTGATGCCGATATTGACCAGTATCTGCCGGCGCTGCTTTACGCGCCGTGCCAGGACGGCGGGAGTTAAGACCCGTTCGCGGCCGTCGATCTCGTCGGACTGCGGATTGTCGATTGCTGGGGTCGCGCCGCGCATGGGTTCGCCGATAAGAGGTACCTTTCAGGAACTTTACGCGGCAAAGCCTTTAATTTTGGTATCTTTTGTCGGCTACCGGACCTAGCCAAAAGTCCATGACACATTGAAATAAAAGGGAAATTTGTCTCCAATGTCCTCGACTTCGGGGGGCGTAGCGTTTAGTGCCACGCATGAACTAAGTGGGAACTCTCGGTACTGACCACCAATATCGGTCGCTTGCCCCGGCATGCGATTCGAGGGCATTTTGGCAACCGGCGCTTCGCGCAAACCGTCATCCGCACGGATTTAGTGAACGTCCCCACGAATTTAATCGAACCTCTTCGCAGTCGCCTGCGACCAACCTTGCGAGACGGCCATTGAGTGCAACAGTTGCGGCATCGGACGAAACTCTGATCGCCCGTATCGCGCAAGGTGATCGGCTCGCCATGCAGGTGCTTTACGGAAGGCATCATGTGCGGGTGTTTCGCTTTTCGCTGCGGCTCGTGCGGAACGAGTCCATCGCGGAAGATCTCATCAGCGAGGTGTTTCTCGATGTGTGGCGGCAAGCCGGCAAGTTTGAAGGCCGGTCCGCTGTCTCGACATGGCTGCTTGCGATCACGCGATTCAAGGCACTGTCCGCTCTGCGCAAGCGGAAGGACGCGGAACTGGATGATGAGGCGGCAGCCGCGATCGAGGACACGTCCGACAATCCGGAAACCGCTGTTGCGAAGAAAGACAAGAGTAAGGCGTTACGGAATTGTCTGACAGCACTTTCGCCAGACCATCGGGAGATCATCGATCTCGTCTACTACCACGAGAAGTCCGTGGAGGAGGTGGCCGAGATCGTGGGCATTCTGGAGAACACCGTGAAGACGCGATTGTTTTATGCGCGAAAGAAACTGGCCGAGTTGCTCAACGCAGCCGGGATCGAGCGAGGTTGGCCATGATGGCATCGGGCAAGAACGGCGGCGCTGGTACGCAGATGTCGGATCGCGAACCGACCGAGCTTGAAGCTCTGTTGCCGTTTCATGCCGCCGGCACCCTGGGCCTGCATGACACGCGCCGCGTCGATGCGGCGCTCGCCAACGACCCCGATCTGGCGCGGCAATACAAAGCCATTCAGGACGAGTATGCCGAAACCATCCTGCTCAATGAGAGCCTCGGTGCGCCCTCGGTGCGCGCTATGCAGAAACTGTCGGCGGCGATCGATGCGGAGCCCGCGCGCAGGGCATCGGCAATCTCCAATCTTGTTTTCAGGCTCGGTGGATTTTTCTCGACCCTATCGGCGCGGACACTCGCACTGTCGGCCATCGTCGGCGCGGTTGCGCTGTTGCTGCAGGCGGGTGTAATCGGCGCGCTGGTCAAGTCCCGGCTCGGCGACGGGTTCGAGACCGCGTCATTCCAGGCGCAGACGACAGCCGGCACGTTCGGTCTTTTGCGCTTTGCGCCGAACGCCAACATCGATGAAATCAGCCAACTTCTCATCAGCTACGACGCGACCATTGTTTCAGGGCCGAAGGCCGGTATGTTCCGGATCAAGTTCGGCCAGAAAGTGCTATCGAAAGAAGACGCAACACAGCTTCTGGCGCGCCTTCAGAACGAGAAGATAGTCAATCTCGCGGTCGCGGCGGAATAAGCGGCCAGCATGTCTCGCGGAGAATCCGAATGATCGAGTCCCGGGCATCGACGACACAATCCAACAGTTTCGCGCCTCGCAGCATCGCGCGCGTGTTTTTGACATTGACGGCGGCGGCTGCATTTCTGCTCTGCTGCGGAAATTCGCAATCCTCGGCGCAAGGTTACGGCTATGGCGGTGGCGGCTCATACGATGCGCCGCCGTCGTCCAGTCAGCCCCGCTCGCGCCCTCCGCGTCAGCCCGTGGTTGCCGACATTCCCGCTGACAACAGTTACGTCTCCAAGGAAGTGCTGATCGAGGTTGACGGCAAGCCGACCGAGCAGCAGGTCGACGGCATCGCGCGGCGTCATCGGCTGACGCGAACGCAATCGCAGAATTTTCCGCTGACCAACTCAACGTATTTCCGATGGCGCATCTCCGATGGTCGTTCGGTCGACGATGTGGTCCAGGAATTACTGGATTCCGGCGACGTCAAATCGGCGCAGCGAAACAACATTTTCAAACTTCAGCAGGACGCGACCGCGCAGGGCAATCCCGCCAAGACCGAAGGCGATCCGGCGCAATATGGATTGGCCAAGCTGCGCTTGCCGCAGGCGCATGCGCTGTCCGTCGGCGCAGACGTGACGATTGCGGTGATCGATTCCGGCATCGATACAAGTCATCCCGAGCTTGCGGGCAGAATTGCCGGCAGCTTCGATGCGCTCGGCAGCAACGAAGGCCCGCATCTGCACGGCACCAGCGTTGCCAGCACCATCGTGGCGCATGGCCGTCTGATGGGCGCTGCACCGTCGGCGCGCCTGCTCGCGATCCGCGCCTTCGGCGCTCTGGACAATGCCTCGAAAGACAGCGGCGCGGACAGCAATTCTTTCGTGGTCATCAAAAGTCTGGACTACGCCGTGGCCAACCGCGCGCAGATCATCAATATGAGTTTTGCCGGTCCGAAAGATCGAGCGATCGGGCGTAGCCTTGCGGCTGCGGCGTCCAAGGGCATCGTCCTTGTCGCGGCCGCCGGCAATGCCGGCTCCAGATCGTCGCCGCTTTTTCCGGCAGCCGATCGCAATGTGATTGCGGTCTCCGCGACTGACCAGAACGATGGGCTTTTTTCAGCTTCCAACCGCGGCAGATACATCGCGATTTCTGCCCCCGGCGTCGACATTCTGTCCGCAGCGCCTGAAGGGAAGTATCAGATATTGTCCGGCACATCCTTGTCCGCCGCTTATGTCAGCGGTGTTGCCGCATTGATGATTTCGCGCAGCCCCGACATTGCGTCATCGGACGTTCGCGCCATCTTGCTATCGACGGCCCGCGATCTCGGACAACCGGGGCGTGACGACCAGTTCGGTGCAGGGCAGGTGGATGCGTTCAGCGCTGTCTCTGCCGTTGCGACGCCCATCGCGACAGCCGCAGACCGTCCCGCAGCGCGGCAGTAGGAGAGGCCTGACATGGAGATAGGGCGCGGCGCACTTCGGAGGGAGATAACCCCCTGAAACACTTGACCGCTTCCTCCTGGATCATAAGGATAGGTCCGAAGCCGGATCGCATTTTTACGCAAGTTCATTTCGATGAGGATTCTGCAATGAAAATTCTCTCCCCCCGAACCGGCTTTGCCGGGATGGCCATTGCAACGTTCGTTCTGGTTGCTGGCCTCGCGCCCAACGCGCTTTATGCACAATCGCTGGAGGACAAGATCGGATCGGCCCTCCAGGCCAAGAAGCCGCTGACCCGTGGATTGACGATCGATCCACAGGCCTCTGCCGACAAGCAGGTCGTGGATAAATTGCGGACACGGTCGATCAGCGTCGAGCCGGCTGGGCCTCCCACCGCCGATGAGCGGGCGCAAATCGCCGCCATCTCGCGCGACAAGCCCGCCATCGATCTGGAAATCTATTTCGATTACAACTCGGCCAATATCAGCCCGCAGGCTGCGCCAGCGGTTGCGGCGCTCGGCAACACCCTGTCGAAGGACCAGTTCAAGGGCACGGTCTTCTTCATCAACGGTTACACCGACGCCAAGGGCAGCGCCGATTACAATCAGGATCTTTCACAACGTCGCGCGGATTCCGTTCGCCGCGTGCTGATCGAGCGCTATCGGCTGGCGCCCGATACGCTCGTGACCGCCGGTTTCGGCAAGGACAATTTGAAGAATCCCGCCAACCCATTCGCCGACGAAAATCGCAGGGTCCAGATCGTCAATACGACCGTCACGGCGAACCACTAAACGATTGAACCTGCCGGGCATGGGGCGTGACCAATGCTCGGTGGAATTTGCCAGAATGATGACTTTTGAGGGAGACGTCCTATGAGTGGATTTCCGGGGTATCGCATGCATGCATTGAGCATTGCAGCGGCCACAGGTTTCGCACTCGGTCTAGCGGGAGCGTCTTGGGCGCAGGACGCCAAGCCCCCTGAAACTCCGCCGGCAGTACCGGCGGTCGTGGCCGCACCGGTCGCACCCGCTCCTGCGCTTGCCTCGGCGCCGGCCGAAGTCATTGTCCCGCCGACGGATGCCGTGGCGAAAGCCGCCTTCGATGTGCTTGATCGCAATTGCGCGCGCTGCCACCAGAACGGCAAGCTCATCTCCCGTGAGCGACCGGCGAAGAATTTCGGCGACATCCTCAAGCTCAATGAGATCGCGGCCAACCCGAGCTACATTCTTCCGGGTAATCCGCTGGGGTCCAAGCTCTATCGCCAGATCGCCGACAAGGAGATGCCCTACGACGTCAACTACGAGGGCGAAACCAAATACGGCACGTTGACCGAAGCGGACCTCAAAGCGCTGCAGGACTGGATTACGGCACTCGGTGCCAAAGCCACCGCGAGCTGCGAATCCCATAAATTCATCGAACCCGAGGACATGGTCTCCTTCATGGTGACCGATCTCGATAAGCAGCTGAAGCAGCGCCAGCCCACGACGCGCTATCTGACGTTGACGCATCTTGCGAATATCTGCACCGACCCTGATGCGATGAAGGTCTATCGCCAGGCTGCGATCAAGTTCCTCAATTCGCTCGGCCGGTCTTCGGACGTGGTCAAGCTCGAGACGATCGATCCGGAAGGCACCATCCTGCGCTTCAATCTGATCGACCTCGGCTGGAGCACTGCCGATTGGGACAACGTCATCGCGGTCTATCCCTACAACGTGCAACCCGATTCCGAATTCAGCCGCACGCTTGCGACCGCGACCAAAACACCAATGTCGTATGTCCGCGCCGACTGGTTCACATTCACGGCCTCACAACCGCCGCTGTATGACGACCTGCTCAAGCTCGGCGCTACGTTTCAGCAATTTTCCCAGGATCAGGGCATCGATCTGACGGCCAACATCGCCAATTTTGTCGCGCAGCGTGCGGCGTTTCAGAAATCCGGCGTCAGTCAAAATAATCGGCTGATCGAGCGCCATCCGTCGCGCAGCGGCTATTTCTGGACATCGTATGATTTTGCCGGCAACCGCGATCACCAGAGCCTGTTCGATTTTCCGCTTGGGCCGAGCGCCGAAGGCTTCCACCACGATGGCGGCGAAACGGTTTTCAGCCTGCCCAACGGGTTTCAGGGCTACTACCTGAACAAATCGAATGGCGAGCGGCTCGATAAGGGGCCGGTTCAGATTGTGCGTGACCCCTCGCGCAAGGATTTCAGCGTCACGAACGGCATCTCCTGCATGGGTTGCCACGACCAGGGCATGCGCAAAGCAAAGGATGAAATCCGCGATATCGTGCTCTCGGGCCGTGCTTATCCAAAAGAGGTGCGCGACGCGGTGGAAGGTCTCTATCCGCCGCACGACAAAATGGATGCGTTGATTGCAGGCGATGCGCAGCGCTTTGCCGATGCCTTGAAGCGCGCCGGTTTGGAGCCGACGCTGAAGCTGAATGGCGTGGAGATGATCAATGCGCTGGCGAAGCGTTACGAGGACGATCTGGACCTGACGCTGGCCACCGCGGAACTTGGAATCGACAAGGCCGAGTTCAAGGAAAGCTCCGGCGACGTCGATCAGAGGTTTCGGCCTTTGATCCGCCGCCTGTCGCAAGGCTCGATCCCGCGCGATCAGTGGGAGAAATTGTTCATCGACCTCGCGCCCGATATCACCGACCTTCAGGTGGTCAAGATCGCAGGCGCCAAACCGGCGCTAGCTTTGACCAAGCCACTCGGCAACAAGGACGACCTGTCGCTGACGTCGGATCAGGATAGCTACAAGGTCGGCGACACGCCGGTGTTCACCATCGTTGCACCGCGCGACTGTTTCCTGACCATCACCGACATCGATGAAAAGGGCGTCGGCACGGTGCTCCTGCCCAATGCATTCCAGCAGGACAGCCAGATCCGCGCGGGGGTGCCAATTCAATTCCCCGGTGCTGGAGCGCCTTTCAAATTCCGCATGAAGGATCCCGGCGTCGAGACGGTGACGGCGGTTTGCGCGGCGCTGCCCAATGGCGGCGACAAGATCCAGCACGACTTCAAGAAGGATCAGTTCACCCCGGTGCCGAACTACACCAATGCGGTTGCACGTTCGATTGTGGTGGAAGCCGCTGGCGCACCTCGTCCGCCGGCTGTCGCGGGCGTGACCAACAGCGGCAACGCCGCAGCGGGTGGGCCGCGCGAGCCGCCGCCGGAAGGGTCGCGCGCATCGTTCCGTGCGGCGATCAAACTGCAGGTGCGCTGATCGAATTCCCGTGGCTGGCCTGACAGCCAGCCACGGATTCCATAGTTAACGGTGTCACAGAAAATTTGTGGTTTGCGGCTAGTTTGATCTGGCGGAGACGTTCGCCGACGCATAGCGTTGGCCGGTATTTTGCGTGAAGTCCATTTTTAAGTCTGCGGAATTTCAGATGACGAACCCATCCGATGCGGATCGCGGGCGCAGCCTGATTGCGCGTTGGCGGATTCTGGCCTCGCGCCGGCTGGATCATTTGGTCGATCTCTATCAAAGCGGGCGCTGGAAACTCTATCACGACGAAGCCGAGTTCCTGCAGATGGTGCAGGAAGCCCGTGCAGCGCTCAAGACGTGGGAAACACTCGCGCCGCCGGACCCAGTTCAGGACAAAACGGCCGAAATCGCTATCGCGCAGATCGTGGACGACAAGCCTGGAGCCGTCGTGTCAACGGATGGCGTTGCCGCCGAGCACGATCTGCGTAAATCGTGATACCGTCTCATTGCCAAGATCGTCCGTGACGGCCTTGGCGTGATCGAGGCCGACAATCGCACTGCGCGCCGATCCCGAAATCAGATTGTTGTTCACGAGCGCGGTACCGGCACCCGGCACCACCGAGACACCGATGCCGATGAAAGCCTTGCGGATGACATTGCCGGTGATCGCTACGTCGCGCAGATATTTCCCCCAGCCCGCCACGATGCCGAAGGACGGCGCATTTTCGATGACATTGCCTGTGACGGCAGCATCCGCCTCGATAACGATGCCGACGCCTGCATCGTCATCCGGTGCGGTTCCGATGGGCCGTTTCGGCAAGATGTTGCGGATGATATTTCCCTGAACGACGGCGATGCGTCCGCCCTCGTTGAAGTTCGCCACGGATACGCCGACCGCGCAGATGTCCACGGTGTTGTTGGCAATGATGGCTCCCTCAAAAGCGAATTCCGAATAGAGCGCCACTTCGCGCACGTCGCTGATGCTGTTGCCGGTGATCTGGATGTTCGACGCCGAATTTCCGCGCACGCCGGAGTAATCGCAATTGCGAATCCGGTTGCCGCTGACGATGACGTTTCCGGCGCGGAATGCGTTGATGGCGTTGCCGTACTGGCCTGAACCGCCCGGACCGGCCTTGATGTCCTCGATCCGGTTATTGACGACGATCGTGCCGTCATCGCCGATCGCGTTGCGCAGGATTTCGATGCCGTTGTCCGAGGTGCCCTGAATCGTGTTTTGCGCCACCAGCAGTCCGAGCGCGTCGAACGATACCAGACCTGTTACGGCGGTTTTGCGGATGATGTTGCCGCGCACCTCGCCTGAAACGCCTTCCAGCCAGATCGCGTTGCCGCCGCTGCAGACGATTTCGCAATCGTGAATCCGGATATCGAGACTGTTGAGGAAATGCACAAGGCCGCGCCTTTCGGCCAATTTAATGCCGCCGCCATCGAGCGTGAGGTTGCTCAGTGAAATTCCGTTCGCGCCTTGGCTGGTGACCATTGAAGGGCCACCTGAAAATTTCAGGATGGTCGCCCCGCGCACGCCAACGATTTGTGCGCCGGCGGGAAGGGTCAGCATGCCGGTGCGGTATATGCCGGGAGGCAGCGCCAGCGGCATCTGCGCGCGTGCGGAATCCTCGATGGCGCGCTGGAGAATTCTGGTCTGATCTTCGGACGCGTTCGGACGCACACCGTAACCCGTCGCGTCGCGGCCGAGCACCGACATCAACGTTGCGGCGTTCGCGGGTTCCGAAGCGCCGACGAGCGCGCCGGCTACGGCAGACGCAGCGGAGGCGTTGAGAAGATGACGGCGGCTGATGTCCATGATGGGCTCCTGCATATGATCTAATGCAGGAATGCGGCGCGCGTTGCGCGCAGAAGGAGGCTTGCGTCCGATTGTTTGTCGCGTGGTTAAATTTGAGCGTTAAGGCGGCTTCGTTTTGCGAGTTTAACCATGCTCATCAGCATCGCTTCTCCGGCATCGACCAACTGCTCGAACGTCACGCCGCTGGATTCACCTTCGCGCGCGTGAGGTGCGTCGCGCGGCACCAGTGGAACATGGACGAAAGCCGCAAGGCGAGGGCCGCCTTCCATGCGCGTGGCCTCGATGGCACGCCAGCTCAGATAGTTGCAGAGATAAAAGCCCGCACTGCGCGACGCGCGTGCATCGATTCCCGTGTCGCGCGCCGCTTGAAGCAGTTTCAAGGTGTGCGGCCCGAAGCGGCGGGTCGCGTCTGCCCCCATCGCGATATTCCGATAGGGGATGTCCGTGTGGTCGGCATCCGGCCAGATTTGAGTGATGGTATTTCTCGCGCGTGTTTCGATCCGCATGAAACGTGTTCGCGTTGCGAGGCCAAACATCAAGAGCGCGTTCGGGCGATGTATAGCGATCAGTTCCGGCAGTTGCCGGTCCACCGCACTGTAGGTTACCGGGAAAATGTGACCCGTGCGCTCGACGCCATCGAGCGCGGGACGTTGTAAGCGTAACAGCCGCGCCACAAGTTTTTCGGTTGGGTTGTAGGGCGCACCGGGAAACGGTTTGAAGCCGGTGATGAGAATGCGCGGCCCGCTGCTCATGTGTCGAGAAGCGCCGATACGGTGTCGGCGGCGACTGTCGGTGTCATGCGTCCGTCGGCGACGGCGGCCTCCAACTGCTTGACCTTGGTGCGGATCGCGGGATCTGAGCGCAGCCTTGTCTTGAGACGGTCCTCCAGCATTGCCCACATCCATTTGACCTGTTGCTCGCGGCGTCGCGCGGCGAAATCGCCCGAGGCATTCATATCCATGCGGTGATCCAGAATTTTCTGCCAGAGTACGTCGATGCCGTCGCCGGTGAGCGCCGAATAGGTCAACACGGGCGGATGCCAATGCTCGGAACGCGGCGTGAGGATATGAAGCGCGCCGCGATATTCGGCCGCCGCGAGATTGGCGCGCTTGATGTTGTCGCCGTCGGCCTTGTTGATGGCGATCATATCGGCCAGTTCAACGAGGCCTTTCTTGATACCTTGCAATTCGTCGCCGGCACCCGGCAGCATCAGCGCCAGGAAAAAATCCGTCATGTCGCAGACTGCGGTCTCAGACTGCCCGATGCCGACGGTTTCCACCAATACGATGTCGAAGGCCGCCGCTTCGCATAACAGCATCGCCTCACGCGTTTTCGCAGCGACCCCGCCGAGCGTACCGGATGCGGGCGAGGGGCGAATGAAGGCGCTGTCCTCGGCGGAGAGGCGCGCCATGCGGGTTTTGTCGCCGAGGATCGAGCCGCCGGTACGGGCCGATGACGGATCGACCGCCAGCACCGCGACCTTGTGGCCCTTGGCGATCAGCGCCATGCCCAGCGCGTCGATCGTGGTGGATTTGCCGACGCCCGGCGAACCTGTGATACCGACCCGAACCGCTTTGCCGGTCAGCGGCAGCAAGTCCTGCACCAGATCGCGCGCGGTCGCCTGATGATCGGCGCGGCGGCTTTCAATCAGCGTGATGGCGCGGGCCAGTGCCGCGCGGTCTCCCGCACGGAGATCGACTGCAAGTTGGCTGCCTGTCTTGGCTGCATTCATGATGGGCGCGGGCTTTGCTGGCGCACGCTCACTCCGCCGCCGCACTTGAATGACCGAGCCGCACGTTGAGCTTGCGGATCAGTTCTTCGGCAGCTTCCGAGATGACAGTGCCGGGCGGAAAAATCGCTTCGGCGCCGGCCGCATAAAGCGCGTCGTAATCCTGCTGAGGCACCACGCCGCCGATGATGATCATAATATCTTCGCGGCCGCGCTTTTTCAGCGCGGCTTTCACTTCGGGCACAGCGGTGAGATGCGCTGCGGCGAGCGACGACAGACCGAGAATATGCACGTCGTTCTCGACGGCCTGACGCGCAGCCTCATCCGCAGTCGCGAATAACGGTCCGATGTCGACGTCGAAGCCGACATCGGCAAAGGCCGATGCGATCACCTTCTGGCCGCGGTCGTGGCCATCCTGTCCAATTTTCGCAACCAGAATGCGCGGGCGGCGGCCCTCGGCGTCTTCAAACGCATCGATCAGAACTTGCAGCTTTTCGACCTTGTCGGACATGGTGGCGGCCTCGCGTTTATAGACGCCGGTGATGGATTTGATTTCGGCGCGGTGGCGGCCGAACACTTTCTCGAGGGCGTCGGAAATTTCACCGACGGTTGCCTTGGCCCGGGCCGCCTCGATGGCCAGCGCCAGCAAATTGCCTTTGCCGTCCTTCGCGCTCTGCGTCAGAGCATTGAGCGCAGCATCGACTTCGGCCTGCTTGCGCTCAGACTTGAGCCGCGACAGCTTGTCGATCTGCAGCCGCCGCACGGTTGAGTTTTCGACCCTCAGCACCTCGATCGGCGCTTCATTCAAGGGCTTGTATTTGTTGACGCCGATCACCGACTGCCGGCCGGCATCGATCCGCGCCTGCGTTTTCGCGGACGCTTCCTCGATGCGCAGCTTCGGCACGCCGGCCTCGATGGCCTTGGCCATGCCGCCGAGCGCTTCGACTTCCTGAATATGTCCCCACGCCTTGGCGGCGAGATCGTGCGTCAGCCGCTCGACATAGAACGAACCGCCCCACGGATCGACGATGCGCGTGGTGCCGGTTTCCTGCTGCAGGAATAATTGCGTGTTGCGGGCGATGCGGGCCGAGAAATCCGTCGGCAGCGCCAGCGCCTCATCCAGCGCATTGGTGTGCAGCGACTGGGTATGGCCCTGCGTTGCGGCCATCGCTTCGATGTTGGTGCGGACGACATTGTTGAACACGTCCTGCGCCGCGAGCGACCAGCCCGAGGTTTGGCAATGCGTGCGCAGCGACAGCGAACGCGCGTCTTTCGGATTGAAGTCCTTCATCAGCTTGGCCCATAGCAGACGTGCCGCGCGCATCTTCGCCACTTCCATGAAGAAGTTCATGCCGATGGCCCAGAAGAACGACAGCCGTGGCGCGAACTTGTCGATGTCGAGACCCGCCGCCATTCCGGTGCGAACATATTCAACACCGTCAGCGAGCGTATAGGCTAGCTCCAGATCCTGCGTCGCGCCGGCTTCCTGCATGTGATAGCCGGAAATCGAGATCGAATTGAATTTCGGCATCTTCTGCGACGTGTATTGGAAAATATCGGAAATGATGCGCATCGATGGCAGCGGCGGATAGATGTAGGTGTTGCGCACCATGAACTCTTTCAGAATGTCGTTCTGAATCGTGCCGGAGAGTTTTTCCGGCGGCACGCCCTGTTCTTCGGCGGCGACGACGAACAGCGCCAGTATCGGAAGCACCGCGCCGTTCATGGTCATCGACACGCTCATCTGGTCGAGCGGAATGCCGGCGAACAGCGTGCGCATGTCGTAGATAGAATCGATCGCAACGCCAGCCATGCCGACATCGCCCGACACGCGCGGATGATCCGAGTCATAGCCGCGATGGGTGGCGAGATCGAACGCGACCGAAAGCCCTTTTTGCCCGGCGGCGAGGTTGCGGCGATAGAACGCGTTGGAATCTTCCGCCGTCGAGAAACCGGCATATTGGCGCACGGTCCACGGCTGGTTGACATACATGGTCGGGTAGGGACCGCGCAGATAGGGTGCGATGCCGGGCCATGTGTCGAGGAAGTCGATACCCTTGAGATCGGCCTCAGAGTAGCTCGATTTGACCTCGATGCCTTCGGGCGTCAGCCACGGCTTGGCGTTGCTCCGCTCGCCATCGACGGCAACCGGCTCGAACGCAATATCCGCGAAATTCGGGATGCGGGTCATGATGAACCCCTTCTAGCATAGACCGCGTTCAGCGTCGCCAGCGCGTCGCCGCCGGCCACGATGAAATCGTTAACGCCGGCGCTGCGAAGGCTCGCCTCCATCTCGCCAGGGCGGCCTGCAAGATAGATATGTTTTGCGCCTGCGGCATGAAGGGCTTTCGCTGCGGGAACTGCGTGTTCCGCATAGACCATATCGGACGAGCAGATGCAGGCGAGCGCTGCTCCGGATGCCTTGAAGGCGGCGGCGAGGACGGAAGGGTCGGTGAAGCCTTCATTCCCGACAGCCTCGATACCTCCGGTCTCGAAAAAACTCTTCGCGAATGCCGCACGTGCGGTGAAATCCGCCGCCGCCCCGAGATTGCCGAGGAACATCTTCGGTCGTGCGCCCTTGTCCTGCAGCATCTTGTCGGACGCGTCGCGCAATTTTTCAAATGGCTCCGCGAGGCGATGCGGCGTCAGCGTGTCGAATTTGATTTTCTCGTCGCCGTGGGACATGAGCGCGACAGGCTTTGCGGTCAGAACATCGGCGATCTTCTCTCGCAGATTCGGGAATTCGCTGGCGCCGGTCAGCACGTCCTTGCGCCTCGCGATATTTGCCTCACGCGCCATGCGAACCGCAGCGACCTTCGTCTGAACGAGATTTTTTTCTAGCGCTGCAAAAGCGCCGCCCGCGCGTTCGATCTCTTGAAACTGCGACCATGCAGCCTCACAAAGCTCCTTGGTCAAGGCTTCGATACCGCCGGCCCCCGCCGCAGGGTCGGACACTTTGTCGAGATTGGATTCTTCCAGCAGCACAAGTTGCGTGTTGCGCGCGATGCGCCGCGCCAGCGCGTCGGGCAAGCCTGCTGCCAGCGTGTGCGGGAGCACATTGATGCTGTTGGCACCGGCCAATCCTGCGGAGAACGTCGCGACGGTCGCGCGCAGCATGTTCACGTCGGGGTCTCGTTGCGTCAGCATGCGCCACGCGGTATCGGCGGCGATGAACAAAGGTTTCGGTGCAAGATAGCAGCTTTGTTCGACGTGCGCCCATAACAATCGCAAAGCGCGGAATTTCGCCATCGTCAGAAACTGGTCGGCGTCCGCGCTCATCCGCGCGTAGATCATGCCCTGCGCGGCGTTGAGCGCGATGCCTGCGCTCTCAAGCGCGCGCAGATAGGCAACGCCTGTCGCCAGCACCCACGAAAGTTCCTGTGCCTCGGAGCCTCCCGCGTCGTGAATGACGCGGCCGTCGGCAGGCGCGAAGGGGCCGCGAAAACCGAGAGCCGCGAGCTTGGCAATCTTCTCGCCGAAGACTTTCGCGGTCGATTCCCACGAGCCGGCACTTCCGCCGCGCACGGCGCTGCCGCCGATTGGATCGAGGCCGAACCGGACATTCACGGAGGCGGGTGAAATCTTTCGTGCCGCCAGGAGTTCGGCAAAGTGTTGCCCCATGTCGCGGGATTGGAGCCCGATCTCCAACTCGATGCCGATGCCGGCGTCGAGATAAATGCCGTCGAGCACGTGCGTGAGCGCTTCTTTCGTTGGCGGCAGCCCAAATCCGCGCGCGCCATTCGCGCCCGCAAATACAATCGTCAATCCGTTCGCGCCGTTTTCGAGATCGTGCATTGCCTGCTCGTTTGCCTTCGCTGCATCTGGATGGTCGACGCGCTGCATGATCTGCCAGGGCGTCGCCGTGGCGCGTCCTGGAATGACCGTAGCGTCACGCGCGCGTTCATAGATCGGATCGATCTGCAGACCGTCATAAGTCTTGGCGACGAGCTTTTCGAACGGCGCACCCTTCAGCACGCCCTCGGCCAGCTTGCGCCAGTCGGTTCGGGTGGCCGGCGCGAAATCGGCGGCAAGCCGCAATGGGTCAGTTTCTTTGGCCATTCAATGGGTTAGCTCCGGCAGCCCGGCTTGGCCGCAGATTGAAAATGCCATGCTGCGCGGTTGAAGCCAATTGGTTGTTTGGCCCTTGGTCGGCAATCAATGCAGCTCAGGCAGCCTCTCGATGCCGTCGGATGACAGCCGCGCGAGCGCCTGACGCGGCGTCTGTCCCGCAATGAGACGGTCGGGCGCAATTTCGGCGAGCGGCACGAGCACAAAGGCGCGCTCGAACAGCCGCGGGTGCGGCAGGGTCAGTTCGGGCTTGTCGATTTTGACATCGTCATAAGCGATCAGATCGAGATCCAGCGTGCGCGGTCCCCAGCGCTTCTCGTTGGCGCGGTCGCGGCCGAATTTCTTTTCGATCTTGTGCAGCGTGAACAAAAGCGCGTGCGGATCGAGGCTGGTTTCGATGTCGATGCAGGCGTTGACGTAGCGCGCCTGATGTTCGTCACCCCATGGCGGGGTCGCGTAGTCCGACGAGCGCGCGATCAGTGCCGCCTGCGTCATGCCGCAGATGTTGGCGATGGCCTTTTGGAATGTCGTGCGGACATCACCGACATTGCCGCCGAGCGCGATCAGGACGTCGGCCATCGGCCTTAAGACCGTGCGCGATGGATAATGACGCCGACGTCGTCGAAGATCGCTGCAATTGGCGCGTGCGGTTTGTGGACCGTGACCTTAACGGCCTTCACGCGTGCGAACGCAGCGAAGATCGAATCCGCTACAGCGCCTGCGGCTCGCTCGAGCAGATAATAATTGTGTCCCTTGAACGCCGCGCTCGCGGTCGCCACAACGTCCGAATAGGACACCGTATCGGCGAGCTTGTCGGTGCGCGAGGACTCTGCAAGATCGATCGACAGTTCAAGATCGATGACGAAACGCTGACCGACCTCGGCCTCATGCTCCATGACGCCGTGGCGCGCATGAATCAAAAGCCCCTTGATGAAGATAATGTCGCTCATCGTTGATTTCCAATCGCTGCCGCAACCTGAAGCGCCTGCACTGTCTCGGCCACGTCATGGGCACGAATGATCCGTGCTCCGCCCTGCGCCGCGAGAAGATGAGCGGCGATTGACCCGCCGAGCCGTCCGCTCGGCTCTGACGGAGTGACATTGCTGATAAAGCGCTTGCGCGACGCGCCGACAAGCAACGGCAGGCCGAATGTCTGCAATTCGCTCAAACGTGCCAGCGCGGTCATGCTCTGTTCCGGCGTCTTGCCGAAGCCGATGCCGGGGTCGAGCACGATATTGGCTTTCTCAATTCCGGCCTTGGCGGCAATGTCGAGCGATCGCGCGAAAAATGCCGCGATGTCCTTCATGATGTCGAGCGAGGCGTCGACGCTATCGCGATTGTGCATCACGATCACCGGCACGTTTCGCTTCGCGATGACCTTGGCCATATCTGCGTCGCGCTGCAATCCCCAGACATCGTTGACGATGGCGGCGCCTACGTCGAGTGCCCATGCGGCGACGCTGGCTTTCATCGTGTCGATCGATACCGGAACGCCGAGCGCGACCAAATCCGGCAGGATGGGGCGAAGCCGTTGCATTTCCACGTCCGTCGTCACCGGCGCCGCGCCGTAGGGACGGGTGGATTCCGCGCCGATATCCAGAATGTCGGCGCCCTCGGCGATCATGCGTTTGGCTTGCTCAACCGCGGCTTCCGGGGACAGGAATTTTCCGCCGTCGGAGAACGAGTCGGGCGTCACGTTGAGGATGCCCATCACAACGGGGACGGGCCGCGCGAGCAGCAATGTGAGCACAGATGGGGGGTGTCGCAAAGCCGTTGCGGCAGAGGTGGATTTGACCGTCATAAGGTCGATTTGCGGCGTCCGCCTCATGGAGTCAAGGCGACCGGCGCGGCGGTCGGGCTTAAGTTGGGCGAAGGTCTTTTGCAAATCAGCCAATACTGGCCAACCGAGCGGCGCTCAATAGCTGATCTTATGGGGCAACTTGCCGGCGTTTTCGATCAGCGTGGCCAGCGATTTCTCCGACGGGAGAACTCGCAGGAATTTCTTGCCATTGTTGATTTCTCTCATCGCCTGCGCGAGACGGCCGGGATTGCGCATCGCCAATTCGCGCACCGTGTTGACGCCGGTGGCGCGGATCAGTCCTGCCTTGCCCGTGCTGATACCCGGCACGCTCATCATAGTGGCAGTGTTGGCCCATTCGAGAAGTTGCTGCTCGCTGATGCCTGTCTTGGCGGAAAGCACCTTTCGCGCTTTAGCGGAAGCTGCGTTCTTCAGAAGACCCTCGGTCGTCCGAATGCCGACTGCCTTGAGTTTTGCGGCGGATTGCGGACCAAGACCGTCGATCTTTGTAATCGGATATGACATTGGATTTAAACTAACGACTCTAACTGGAAATGAAATTCAGGCGGCGTGCGACAGGCTGGATATTCTGCGATCGGTCACAACGATTTTGCGCGCATCAAAGACGATGTCACCGGACATAACCGTTCCGATCCCGGCCGCGACAGCCAGACTGTGAATCGACTCATCCATGAAATGCTCCGCCAAATTCCGGTTGAGTACCGGATCGTTGTTTATGATTTTATCTTGAGCGTGCGCATTCGGAATTACAAGCGATGCGACGATGCGAATGTACGTTTTGTGCGCGATCGCTTTGAAAGTGTTGCCGCGATGCAAGACTCTCGGAGATTTCCATTCTGTTTTGACGCGCCATGAGGGAACCCATCTCAAGCAGCAGAAAAATACGAAGAAATTTCCGTTTTGTTTCAAAAAAATGCACCTCGCATCGTCGAGAGGCGGCTGAACCGGAAGATTTCTTCTCGCGTGCCGGAAAATTCGATCAATCGCTATTTTTAAGGTCCAAGAATCCGCATATGCGGCACTCACTTATGCTACCTGCGGCCTTGCGATGGGTTGACCCGCTAAATGTAGCCTGCAAGATGCGGAAGGATGCGCCATGCGCGACCAATTCCGCATAATGCGGCTGATCGACAGCCCGCGAGAGGCGAACCAATGGCGAAGTCCCCGACATCCAAGACATTGAAGGCTGCTTCCGGCGCAAAGGCTGCTCCGGCCGCGAAAGCTGCCGACAGCAACGGCGCGAAATCGGCCGATACCGACAAGGCGATCTTCGTCGGCAAGGGCGATGAGTCTGCTTTTCTGACGCTTGCGCTCGCAAACCGCCATGGCCTCGTCACCGGCGCGACCGGCACCGGAAAAACCGTGTCGCTTCAGGTGATGGCGGAGGGTTTTGCGCGCGCCGGCGTGCCGGTATTCGCTGCCGACATCAAGGGCGACCTCTCGGGCATCTCGGAAATGGGCGAGCCGAAGGATTTTATCCTCAGCCGCGCCAAGACCATGGGCCTCGACTTCCAGCCCGACAAGTTCTCGACGGTGTTCTGGGATGTGTTCGGCGAGCAGGGCCATCCGGTGCGCGCGACCGTCTCCGAAATGGGGCCGTTGCTGCTGTCGCAGATGCTGCAATTGAATGATGTGCAGGAGGGCGTCCTCAATGTCGCGTTCCGCGTCGCCGACCAGAACGGTCTGGCGCTGCTCGATATGAAGGATTTGCGTGCGCTGCTCGACGCGATTGTACCGGGCACCGGAAAAGACGACGACGTCGACCCGCTGGACGCGATCCGCAAGTCCGCGCAGGCGTTCGGCAACGTCACGAAGGCGACGGTTGGGACGATCCAGCGCCAGCTTCTCGTTCTGGAAAATCAGGGTGCCGACAAATTCTTCGGCGAGCCCGCACTCCAGTTGAAGGATTTCATGCGGACCGACGCCAATGGACGCGGCATCATTAACATCATGGTCGCCGACAAGCTCATGACGTCGCCGAAGCTGTATGCGATCTTCCTTCTCTGGATGATGTCTGAATTGTTCGAGCAGCTTCCGGAGGTCGGCGACCCGCCGCAGCCGAAACTGGTGTTTTTTTTCGACGAAGCCCATCTGCTGTTCGACGATGCGCCGAAAGCGCTGATGGACAAGATCGAACAGGTCGTGCGCCTGATCCGCTCAAAAGGCGTCGGCATCTATTTCGTCACTCAAAACCCCGTCGACGTGCCGGATAAAATTCTCTCGCAGGTCGGAAATCGCGTTCAGCACGCGCTGCGTGCGTTTACGCCGCGCGACCAGAAAGCTGTGCAGGCGGCCGCGCAAACATTCCGGCCAAATCCGAAGCTGGACACCGCGAAGGTCATTACGGAATTGGGCAAGGGCGAAGCGCTAGTCTCGTTCCTCGAGGGCAACGGCACGCCATCCATGGTCGAGCGCATCATGATCCGGCCGCCGACGGCTCGTATCGGGCCGATCACGCCGGAAGAGCGCAAGACGATCATGGCGGCGAGCCCGGTGAAGGGCAAATACGACACGACCATCGATTCCGAATCCGCCTACGAAATGCTTCAGAAGCGAATTTCAACAACAGCAGCGCCGGCGGACGGCGGCGCTGCTGCCGGCGGCGGTGTTCTCGGGCAAATCGGGTCGATCGTCGGCACAATTTTCGGCACCAACACGCCGCGCGGGAAGCTGTCGACGGCGCAATCCATCGCTCGCAACGTGACACGCTCCGTAACCAACAAGGTCGCGGGTGATGTTGTCGCCGGTCTCGGAAAATCGGTCGCCGGTTCGATCGGCGGTTCGATTGGGCGCTCGATCGTGCGCGGAACGCTCGGCAGTATTTTGCGGCGCTGACTTTCGGTTCCGGATCGACGAAAGCCGGATAGCTGCATGACAGGCGCTATTGCGGCTTCGCAAGCAGTTCGCGCACCGTTTGAACATACCCGCTCTGGCCTACGAAAGATTCATTTTCTTCCAAGATGAAGATTTTTGCATCGCGCAGACGCATCAGGTCGCTTTGCTTGAGGTCGCTTTGGAGCTTGCGGTAGGGAACCTCGCCGTGGCGGCTTTGCGTCAGATAAAAATAGACATTCAACGCGGACAGGCAGTTGTAGCGCGCGAGAATTTCTGCCGGCAGATGCGTGAAGCTACTACCGACCACTGCGACATCCAGCTTGGTTGACGGATGATCCGCGCACGACACCGAGGGCTGAAATGTGACCTTCGGCGTCAGATAGGCCAGCGGCGGGAAAAAGACGTTCAGCAGATCCGCCAGCTCGCGATCGACGCCCTGCGTGACCCCGGATATTTTGTAAGTGAACATAAATGGCGGCGCGAGCACTCGTCCGGCCTGACGGTTGATCTCCTCGGCGATCAGCGATGCTGCGCGAGCACCCCCAATTTCGTTCCAATGCGACCCGCCCTGCGGAAATAGGTCGATCTCATATTTTCCCTTCAGGGAATGGATGAAGGTGGCGGTATCCACCACCGGAATGCCGGCCTCTCTCAACAGACGCGCATATTCCGGAATGAACCCTGTCCGCGCCGCTGCCGTGCTCGGACATTGTCGGGGCTTTACGAAATACTCCGGAAGATGTGCGACTTTGGAAGGCGTAATCACATAGAAAAACACCGCGCTGTGTGAACGATAGTAATCCTGAATATCCTTGAGCTTCGGGATGATCGCCTTCGCGCGGTTTTCCGCCATGCTTTCGGTGCGGCTGCAATATTCGTCGAGATAGGGCTGCTCGATCAGATGCCCATTTGCGCCATGGACGACACCCGACATCGTTATATCGCCGAACAGCTCAAAGCGCAGTTCATTGTTGAAGCGTACCAGCAGCGGACGGATCGGCAGCGCTTCGGTGACGCGGCTTGTTACCGCTTTTTGCAAGCTGCCGTCGATCAACGCCGATACCGACCAGTTTAGCTCCGGCTGCCGCGTGACACCTGCGAGTTTCGGGCCGATTTTGATTGCCCTTTGGGGGTTCGCAAGATTCCACGCGGTCAAGGCCGGCAGCACAATGAGGAACAGGCAGCAGGCGGCTCGGATGGCAGGGTGGAATGATGTCAGCCGGATCATCGCATCAAAACCTGAAATAGATGAAGGGTTGGAATGGCGCCGTCACCGAGCGGGCGATGGCGAAGACATACAGCGTCACCAGCGCCAGCGCGGTTGCGAGCCGGAGCCAGCCGTGGCGGCGATAGGCACCCTTGAGCGGCTCAAAAAACATCGTCGCAGGAAACAGCGCGATGGCCGCACCTAAGATTAAGGTCAGTGGGACATCGGCCGGAATGACAATTGCCGCGCGGGCTGGAGAAAATCCGAACAACGCTGTCAAGAACGGGCCGAGATGACCCAGTGACTCTGACCGGAAGATCGCCCAGCCGATCATCACGATGAACAGCGTTACCGCTGTTGCGATGAACGCGCCGCAACGGTTGAGAAGGTCGCGAAGAAAGATACGATCCAGCGTCAGAAACAACCCGTTATAGGCGCCCCATAGCACGAAATTCCAGCTCGCCCCGTGCCACAGGCCCGACAGCAAAAAGCAAATCCAGAGATTCAGATAGGTGCGGGCATTTCCGCTGCGGTTGCCGCCCAGCGGCACGTACAAATAATCGCGAATCCATGTGGTCAGCGAAATGTGCCAGCGCTGCCAGAACTCGGTGATCGAGCGCGACGCATAGGGCGCGTTGAAATTCTCGTTGAGGCGAATCCCGAACATGCGCGCAAGGCCGATAGCCATGTCGGAATAGCCTGAGAAATCGAAATAGATCTGCAGCGTAAAACATCCGAGACCCAGCCACGCGCTTCCCGCGCCAAGTGTCGCGGGATCGGCGGCGAACACTTGCGTGGCGAACGCGCCGAGCGGATCGGCGATGAACAGTTTCCTGCCAAGTCCGCGCGCGAAGCGCAGGAATCCATCCTGAAAATCGGTCCAGACGACAGGCGGGGGGCTCGCGATCGCCTCGCGCATCTCGTGATATTTCAGAATGGGTCCTGCGAGCAGCTTTGGGAAAAACAACACGAACAGGCAATAGTCCGAGAAATTCTTCGCAGGCTTCGAGATGCCGCGATAGGTGTCGACCAGATAGGTGATTTTCTCAAAAACAACGAAGGAGACGCCGATCGGCAACGCCAGATGCAGCAGGGGAATGGCGCTGCCGATGAGTGGCGTGAGTGCGAGATTGAAATTGGCGGCGAGGAAGTCGGCGTATTTGTAGAAAATCAGCACAGCGAGATTGCCGCCAATGCCTGTGGTCAGCGCCAGCTTGCGGGCGCGTATCGATCCGGCTTCAGAAATAGGGAACGACAATGCGTAGTCGAAGGCTGTCGATATGAGCAGCACCAGAACGAAAACCGGTTCGCCCCAGATGTAGAACAGCGTGCTGGCGATCAGCAGCGTCCATTTTTTCGCGGGCGCTGCCGTCAATAACAAATAAAATGCGTAAAGCGCCGGGAAGACCGTCAGGAAAAGCGGCTCGTAAAACAGCATGTCAGACCGATGCTTCCGGCATTAAAAAAGCCGCGAGCGGCGTGATAAAAGATGATAGAGGATGAGCAGAAATTGCTCATCAAGTCCAGTAATGCGCGTTTCCGCGCCGCATCTGGATCGGAAGGATCAGTCGAACATGCCAGCCGCGCCACAGCTTTCTGCCGTTCTCGATCGCATCGACAAGGACTTCGACGACAGCCTCGCGCGGCTTTTCAGCCTGCTGCGCATCAAGTCGATTTCTGCCGATCCGGCGTTCGACGAGGATTGCAAGAAGGCGGCGGATCACCTCGCCGCCGATATCGCAACGATTGGATTTGCAACCGACGTTCGCCCGACCGCAGGGCATCCGGCCATCGTGGGGAAAAACCATGGCGTGAACGGCGGGGCACATGTGCTGTTCTACGGCCATTACGACGTCCAGCCTGTCGATCCTCTCGATCTGTGGAAGCGTCCGCCGTTCGAGCCCGTCGTCACCGATCATGCAGATGGCCGCAAGATCATCGTCGCGCGCGGCGCGGAGGACGACAAAGGCCAGTTGATGACTTTTGTGGAGGCCTGCCGGGCCTGGAAGAATGTCACCGGCTCGCTGCCGCTCAACGTCACGATCCTGATCGAGGGCGAGGAAGAAATCGGTTCGAAGAATTTCGGACCGTTCCTCGACAAGCACAAGAAAGACCTTGCCGCCGATTTCGTGCTGGTCTGCGACACCGGCATGTGGGACCAGAACACGCCAGCGATCACGACGTCGCTGCGCGGGCTTGTCTATGAAGAGGTGAAGATCAAAGCGGCGAACCGCGACCTCCACTCGGGGATTTTCGGCGGCGGCGCGCAGAATCCGATCCGCGTTCTGACACGCATTCTCGGCGGCCTGTTCGACGACAACGGCGGGATCACCATTCCGGGCTTCTATGACGGCGTGAAGGATCTGCCGCCGGATATTCTGGCACAGTGGAAGGGCCTCAATCTGTCGGCGGAGAGTTTTCTCAAGCCCATCGGCCTGTCAGTGCCGGCCGGTGAGAAAGACCGTCTGCTGATCGAGCAGATTTCATCGCGTCCGACCTGCGACATCAACGGCATCGTTGGTGGTTATACGGGCGAGGGTTCGAAGACCGTCATTCCGGCAGAAGCCTCGGCCAAGGTTTCGTTCCGTCTGGTCGAGGGCCAGGAGCCTGCGAAAATCCGCAAGGCGTTCCGCGATTTCGTCACGTCACGTTTGCCGGCGGATTGCTCGGCGGAATTTCTCGACCATGCGGGCGCGCCGGCCATTGCGCTGGACTGGGGCATGAAGCCGCTGGCGGCGGCGAAGCGCGCATTGAGCGATGAGTGGGGCAAAGACGCGCTGATGATCGGTTCAGGCGCATCCATTCCCATCGTCGCGGATTTCAAGAAGACGCTGGGGCTCGATACCGTGCTGATCGGGTTCGGGCTTGAGGATGACAATATCCATTCGCCGAACGAGAAGTACGACCTCAAGAGCTTCCACAAAGGCATTCGCTCATGGGCGCGAATTCTGGCGGCGTTCGCCGATGCGCCGCGATAGGGCTCAGGTTCGCTTCAACTGATCGATGTAGGTGGCTGTCTCCGGCGGCAATGTGCGCAAACCGCGTTTGCCCGCTTGCAGCAAAATCGGCTGCAACTTCGAGCCGATCATGTAGCCCGGTTCACGCCCCGCCGGGATGACGCGGTCGAACACCAGTACCAGCGTGACTGCGACAAGCCCGATACGCACCACGCCGAGAACGGCCCCCAAAAACCGATCCGGGAAACTGCGCGCCGGACCCACGGCTTCGTCGATCGAGAACCGCAGCAATGACCCCACAATAAATCCGATGGCGATGAAGACGCAGATGAAGATGGATGACTTCATGCTGGTCGAGACGTCGAAGCTGCCTGCGAGACCCTTCGTGATGAAAGCGGTGACGAACACCGCGATCGGCGCAGCCGATATATATCCCAGGATGGTCGCCGCACTTCTGATAATCCCAGCCTGAAAACCTACGAAAATTGCGACAAGCGTAATGAGGTAGATGGCGATGTCGAAGGTCATGCGGGGATTCCAATTGCCAGTTCCACCAGCACTAGCGGCTGCGGCTTAGCGAAACGTTGACAGCCGGCCTCAAAACTTAGGCGATGTTGTAACTTCCAATGCAAAAACGCCGCCCGGAATTGGGCGGCGTTTGATTGGAACGTGTAGAGGGTGATGGCTTAAGTCTTGTAGCTGGAATCGAGTCTGTCAAGCTTTCGCAGCAGCGGCGGCCACACCAGTTTGGTCGAACGCAATTCCATCGCATCCTGATTGGCAATCAGGTTCTCGTTCTTCTCGGTCACGATGTCCTCGACCGGATAGGCGGTCGGACCAAGCATGCGGGTGCGCACCTGCATCGTGCAGGCACGCTCCAGATGATACATGCGCTCGAACGCCGAGGCGACCGAGCGGCCGACCGTCAGCGTTCCGTGATTGCGCAACAGCAGATGGTTCTTGGTGCCGAGATCCTTCTGAATGCGCGGGCGCTCGTCGTGATCGAGCGCGATGCCTTCATAGTCGTGATAGGCGAGATCTCCGGTCACGAAGTGCGCGGTCTGATTCAGCGGCTGAAGGCCTTCCATGCAGCTTGCCACGGCCGTGCCGTCGGGCGTGTGAAGGTGAATAACACAGCCGGCGTCTTCGCGAACTTCATGAATGGCAGAGTGGATCGTAAATCCTGCAGGATTGATCTTGTAGGGGCTCTCGGTGAGCTGGTTGCCGTCGAGATCGACCTTCACGAGACTCGATGCGGTAATTTCGTCGAACATCAGCCCGTAAGGATTGATGAGGAAATGATGCTCCGGCCCCGGCACGCGTGCCGAGATATGGGTATCGACGAGATCGTCCCAGCCATACAGCGTAACAAGCCGATAGGCGGCGGCGAGATCGACGCGCTGCGTCCATTCGGCGTCGGTCATGGTCGATTTGACGTCCTTGAGACGTGCTTCGGCTGGTGACATGGGTGTTTGCTCCCGCGTGTTTTATCGAATTGCGAAAATTCTAGACTGGCCGCCAAGACCGGGCAACAGCATGCCGGCGCGGATGTGCCATGTCGCATGCAGAATAACAGATGTCAGGGAGCCGGGATCGCCAACAGGCTGGCGATGCTGCTGCCGCGAATGTCGTAGACCCGCGCGAAAATCACGTCGTCGCGTTTGATCTCGACAACGACGGGGGCTTTCAGGCCCTTGCAGTAGAACTCACCGAGCGTCATGGCGAAGTCGGCGGCATGGCTGTCCCAGCCGATGGTGAAGTCAGGGCCGAGTGCAACCTGCGCAGGGCGCTGAGGTCCGCAAACGGCTACGCGCCATTTGCGGTTGCGCGGCGGAATTTCCTGTCGCGCGATAATCTGCTCACGCAGTCCTTCGGATGCCTGCTTCAGTGCGAGGCCCCAATAGTCGAGCATGTAGCGATCGTCGGCGCCGCGCACCGATCCCGCGATGTGGTTGAAGTGCGTATATTGATAGGGATGCAGCCGGATCATTTCGGCCAGCGGCAATGCAAGACCGAACGCGACAAGTGCGGCAAAGGCCGCCTGTGCCTTGCGGTTGCGCGTCTTCAGCCAATCTGAAATCGCCGCAAACCCGACACCGGCAAGCACGGCCATCGGCGGAATGACAAACACAAAATGGCGGATGCCGTTGTAGAGAGCAGGGCGCTTCACCATGGCAATAATCAAGGGAAGCAGCGCCGCAAGCACCAGCAGCAATAGCACGGTTTTGCGCTTCGGATCGGACGTCGGCTTCCACACCACGACGGCGGCGGTGACGACGCCGGCGGCGAGAAGGCCGAGCATCACTTCCGGAAGCTGCAAGGCAAACAGCGTCGGCAGATACGACCATGGCATGTCCGGTACGGACACGATTGCGCCGTCGAACAGTTCCTTCCACGGCTTCTCGAAGAAGTGCGAGAAGTAGGTGAGCGCCCTGAATGGATTGGTGACGTCTATGATCGACCACGGCCAGATCAGCCCCATCAGCAGATAACCGAGCAGCAGGCCGGGCAGTAGCACGTAGAGGACATGACCGAGTCTGTGACCGGCTTCGCGCCACCCATGCGCGCGAATGTCCGCGACCCAGAGCGGGGCGAAAGCGATCAGCGCATAGATCAAAGCAAGGCCGCCAAGAATTCGTGAGCCGACAGAGAAGCCCGCACCGAGGCCGACGATGAGAATCGTGTGCATCGAAGGCGCGGGATATTCCTGGGCCAGACGCACCAGGCCGAGCAAGAGCACAATCATCGCCACAGCAAAGGGTGCATCCTTCGGGTTCATGAACATGTGGCCGTAATAGATCGGGCAGAGTGCAAGGATCAGCAGCGCAGCCACGCCGCCGATGGGCCCCGCCACGCGCCGCGCCAGCCGCCATGTCACGCCGAGGCCGATGATTCCGACAACCGCGCCCACCAGGCGGCGCGTCTCGAACAATTCGAGCGGGACGATTTTGTGCAGGAGTGCTGCGGCCATGTCGAAGCCGCCGCCGTACATATAGAGGTTCGCGAAAGTGAGAGCGCTGGTGTCCCGGAAGCCGCTGCCGAACATTTTCAGCAGCAGATCGGCATATTCGGCGTGGGTGTAATCGTCCCAGCCCAGTCCGTAGTCGCGGAACGTCAGGGCCGCGACAATCGCAACCGCCGTGAGCACAGCCAGCGCGATATCGTCGCAAGTCTGCTCGATCGAACGCCGCGACGGCGTTTCGAGGGCCGATGTCGTGATGGATGACATGTCAGTCAGTAAACCCAGCGTCCCGTGAACCAATGCTGAATGCAGCTTGGTCTCTTTATCCCGGGAACAATGTATCGCAGTTGGCCATTTAAGTAATTGGCAATTGTGGCACAATTTCCTGACGCAATGCAGCATTCGGTAATAAAGTAAAGTTCATAGCTTTTTTCGTCTAGGTAGATTTCAGACGAATTTGGGCTGCAACGAAAAGCGTTCGATTGCGTATCATTTTATACACTCACGTGATGAGAGCCATGCAAAAATTACCAATTGGTAATGCTATTGGGATGACAGTAATATGTTGGGGCTGAGAGCAACGCCTATGTTGGCGTTGGGGTGGAGTTTTTGATGATTGCGTTGTTGATCGGCGGAACAGTTGTTCTGTGCGTTGGTGTTCTGACGATTGTGTTCGGAATCCCCATCAAGGAATTTAGCGTCGGAAATACGATGATTCTGGCCGGAGCCGTGGTGGCATGCACCGGGCTTGTGCTGTTGGGTCTTTATCTCGTCGGCCGCGAACTCCGAAATCTGACACGCAGACTGGATACGGGATTGCCGGCTCAAGCTCCAGGCGCGTTTGCATCGCCACGCGATGCAATTTCTGCAGGCCGTGGACGAAATGCGTCAGCGCCGCAGGCTCCCGCACAACCAAAAGCCATTCGTCCCTCATCGTCGCGCGACGACATGCTGTTTCCGCGCGATCCGCAGTCCGATTTCGATAGTTTTGACGACGAGGTCGATCGCGCGGAGCCTTCGCTGCCGTCGGCTAACTCTCCTTCGCTTTCGGCGCCGTGGCAGGATGAACCGCCGGTTCGCACGCGTCCGTCGGCACCCGTCGATGCAGGCGAACGCCAACGCCGCGATGTTCTGTTTTCCTCCAAGCGCCGCGACGCTGCTGACGAGATAGGCGATTTCCCCGACGCCAACGGCCGTGGTCCCTCGCGTCCGATGGAAGCCAGATCTCCGCGGCGGGCCGATGCAGCATCCGTCTCGATCGTGAAATCGGGCGTGGTGGATTCGATGGCGTATTCGCTCTATTCCGATGGATCGATCGAGGCACAGATGCCTGAAGGCATGGTGCGGTTTTCGTCGATCGAAGAACTGCGCTCCCATCTCGATCAGCGCCACTGACGCTCCACGGTCTGTTTCAGACGGCATTTCGCTGGCGCGAAATGACGCCGCGTGCCGACGTTATCCTTGTCACGTCCGCAGTATTACGCCAATAATTCTCAAGTATAGTCAGGCTTTGCGGCGGCTCGACAGCCGATTGCTTGCAGGACGTCGGGGTTTCTTTGCGGCGGAAAGATGGGGCGATGAGCGACACGCATCCAAAAGGTTTTGTGGATCTGACGGCGTCCATCGTCTCGGCCTATGTCAGCAACAACGCCACCACGGCGGCTGAAATTCCAGGCCTCATCAGCCAAATTCATGCAGCCCTGCTTCGTGTCTCGAATGGCGGCTCCGAGACTGCGCTTGAGACGGCGAAACCAGCCGTATCGGTCAAGAAGTCGATGACGCCGGACTATCTGGTGTGCCTCGAAGACGGCAAGCGATTCAAATCGCTGAAGCGGCATTTGAGAACGCAATACAATATGACCCCCGAGCAATATCGGGAAAAATGGGGCCTGCCGTCGGACTATCCTATGGTGGCGCCCAACTACGCTGTCGCCCGGTCGCAATTGGCCAAGAAGATGGGGCTTGGGCAGCAGCGCCGGCGCCGCAAATAAAAACAAACAAACGCGGCCTTGCCGGAATAGGAATATTTCCATATTTCCGGCGCTTTGAGAGTCAAGTGTCATCCTTTGAAATTATTTTATGAGGACGGCTATCCTCGCTGGCCGCGAGTCTGACTAGGATATAGGTATAAATTCGCATTTGTATACTTGACAAAAGTGGATATATTCCTATTATCAGCCATCGAAGTTTCGATTGGCGCGCCCGCTTAAGTTGAGAATGCGAATGCACTGTGAGGAACAGTGCAAGAAGATGAATTAATTCAGTTAGTCGAAGCCCGCCTCGCCTTATGGGAGGCGAGCGGCGAGGAAACCTACCGCGAGTTAGCCATTCTCCTTATCGAGATTGTTAAGTCGCGATGCGCTCATTCTGCGCACAAGCGCGATTAGTTTTTTCAAAAGCGCGGTCATTTCCGACCCCGCCCTGATCATTTCCTTTTGGCTATAGGACTTGGTTTGGTGAAAGATGGTTTTGCCGTCGAGGCGCAGCCTTGAGAAATCGTGTTCACCGAACTTTAGTTTCTTTTCAGAAACGCCATGAATAACATCATGCCTTATGAGCTGCACCCGGTTCTGTTGACACCCGCTTAAGCTAATCCAGCCTGCCTCTCGAACTCCATAGGGCTTAAATATCCAATCGTCGAGTGTCGGCGTT
>JAYVYQ010000093.1:0-5517 GCA_043784125.1 Afipia sp. | reverse complement strand
GTCTGCTCGATTGCGAGATCGCGCTTCATCTGCGTTACAGGGGGTGCGGGTCCCGGCCTTCGCCGGGACCACATAAATTCTTACAGCGTCGCCGTCACGAAACTCCTGTTCCACGTTGGCGAAATCAAAATCTCGTTGATGCACACATGCGGCGGCATGCTGGCCACGAACGCGATGGTCTTTCCCAAATCCTCGGCCTGCAGCATCCGCTTCTTTTCTTCTTCGGTCGGCTGCACCGGGCGCAGTTTGAGAATCGGCGTTG
Source organism: Afipia sp. (assembly GCA_043784125.1). Taxonomy (GTDB): domain Bacteria; phylum Pseudomonadota; class Alphaproteobacteria; order Rhizobiales; family Xanthobacteraceae; genus Afipia. Next base: position 5,255 of record JAYVYQ010000093.1, on the reverse strand, counting down.
CGACTTCGCCGGGCGACAGGCAACACGCGCGTAACCCGTTCTTGAATTCGTCCATGTTGAACGAATGTGTCAGCGCCAGCACCGCATGCTTGGTCGCCGTGTAGGCCGGTCCCGTCATCTTGGAGACGTGGCGTCCCGCCCATGAGGCGACATTGATAATGCAGCCGTCTTTCTGCGCGCGCATGGTGGGCAGCACCGCGCGCATGCAATACATCACACCGTTGAGATTGATGTCGACGACCTTGTCCCAGCCTTCGGTGGTGACATCGTCCCAGCTTCGCTTCGGCACGTTGAGGCCCGCGCTGTTCACCAGCAGATCGATGCGGCCATGTTTCGCCACGATGGCTTTCGCGACTTTCTCCACATCGGCAGCGTTGCCGACATCGAGCGGCATCACTTCTGCGCCGTCCTTCACCGTTGCGGCGGCTTCATCCAAAACCTCCTTGCGGCGTCCCGAAATGATGACGGTCCAGCCGTCCTTCGCAAGTTCTTGTGCGCCGCCAAGCCCGATGCCCGTTCCGCCGCCTGTGATCCACGCGACCTTCTTCTTATTGCTCATGCGGTTGTCTTTCGTTGTTGTCTTATGTGTTGTCTTGCGTTGCTGCACGTTGGGGTTTTGGTGTAACTCAGTCGGAAATCTCCGACCGGAATGATGCATGAACGCTTTGCCGAACGCCAATCTGTTTTCGCGCCTGTTCGATCACCTCAATGACGGCAGCAAGACCGCCATTGAGACCGCAGACGGGGCGCGCATCAGCTATGACGATTTGATCGCGCTGTCGGGACAGACCGCAAATTTCATGGTCGCGCGCGGCGTGAAGCCCGGCGATCGTGTTGCAGCGCAAACGGAGAAATCTGTCGCCGCCTTGGTGCTGTATCTGGCGACCGTGCGGGCGGGCGCAGTGTTCCTGCCGCTCAACACCGCCTACACGCTCAACGAACTCGATTATTTTATCGGCGACGCCGAGCCCTCATTGGTGGTGTGCGATCCGTCGAAGCAGGCCGGCATCGCGGCGCTCGCCGACAATATCGGCGCGCGTGTCGATACGCTCGACGCAAATGGCAAAGGCTCGCTCACCGAAGACACGGCGAAACAGAAATCCGATTTTGCGACGGTGCCGCGCGCCAACGACGATCTCGCGGCTATTCTTTACACATCCGGCACAACGGGCCGCTCCAAGGGCGCGATGCTGACGCATGACAATCTCGCATCGAATTCCCTGTCGCTGGTGGACTACTGGCGCTTCACCAAGGACGACGTGCTGATCCACGCGCTGCCGATCTATCATACCCACGGATTGTTCGTGGCCAGCAACGTCACGCTGTTCGCGCGCGCCGCGATGATCTTTCTGCCGAAGCTCGATCCCGAACTGATTATCAAGCTCATGGCACGCGCCACGGTACTGATGGGCGTGCCGACATTCTACACGCGCTTGCTGCAATCGCCGGACCTCACGAAAGAGTCGACGAAGCATATGCGGCTGTTCATCTCAGGCTCCGCGCCACTACTCGCGGAGACGCATCGTGAATGGTCGGCGCGCACGGGCCATGCCGTGCTGGAGCGCTACGGCATGACCGAAACCAATATGAACACCTCGAATCCTTACGACGGCGACCGCGTGCCGGGCGCGGTGGGCTTCCCGCTGCCGGGTGTGTCGGCGCGCGTCACTGATTCGGAGACGGGCAAAGAACTCGCGCGGGAAGAAATTGGCATGATCGAGGTCAAGGGCCCGAACGTGTTCAAGGGCTATTGGCGCATGCCGGAAAAGACCGCGGCGGAATTTCGCCCGGATGGATTCTTCATTACGGGCGATCTCGGCAAGATCGACGCGCGCGGCTACGTCCACATCATCGGGCGCGGCAAGGATCTGGTGATTTCCGGCGGCTTCAATGTGTATCCGAAGGAAGTCGAAAACGAGATCGACGCCATTCCGGGCGTGGTGGAAAGCGCGGTGATCGGCGTGCCGCATGCGGATTTCGGCGAAGGCGTCACCGCTGTCGTCGTCAACGGCAAGGATTCAAAGCTGGACGAAGCCGCCGTGATGAAGGCGCTCGACGGGCGGCTGGCGAAATTCAAGATGCCCAAGCGCGTGATCTTCGTCGATGATCTGCCGCGCAACTCCATGGGCAAGGTACAGAAGAACGTGCTGCGGGATAGCTATGCGAAGCTGTATGTGAAGTGACTAGCTGTCGTCCCGGCGAAAGCCGGGACCCATAACCACTGCACTCGCAATTGAATATCGAGTCGCCTCCGACCTAATCTATCCGCATGTATTACGTTTACATGCTTGCCAGCGCACGGCACGGCACAATCTACGTCGGCGTCACCAATTCGATACGCAATCGGCTAGAGCAGCATCGCGCCGGGACCGGTTCGGCGTTTGTCGAAAAGTATAAAGTTCATCGTCTGGTTTATCTCGAAAGTTGCGAGAACGCGCAGGATGCCATCCGTCGCGAGAAACAGTTCAAGAACTGGAAACGAGATTGGAAAGTCAAACTTATTGAAGAAGACGATCCGGAATGGGAAGATCTCAGCCATCTTCTTTTCGAGAACTAAGAGGACAGGATCATCTGCGATCGTTACAGATTTCAGGGGTGATGGGTCCCGGCCTTCGCCGGGACGACGGTGGAAGTTACACCCCGAACGCCAAACTCACCACAAACCGCGAACTGACAATCAGCAAATAACACCCGAACGCAATTTCAAGTTTTCGCTTGGTCAGCAGATGCGCGACCTTCACGCCGAGCGGCGCGACCAGCAGACTCGTCGGCATCACCAGCAGCGTGCCGATCAGCGAAATGTACCCAATTGCAAACGGCAATTGTAACGCCACCACATCCGGATGACGCATCGCTGCCGGCCAGCCGGCATAGATATAACCGAGCGCACCAGGAATCGAGATCAGCACCGCCAGCCCCGCCGAGGTGCCTATGGCCTGATGAATGGGCCGTCCGTAGAACGTCATCAGCAGATTCGAGAACAATCCGCCGCCGATGCCCATCAGCGTCGAAAGAAGTCCGATGAAGAAGCCGTAAGCCTTCATGAAGATGCCCTTCGGCATCTCATCTCCAAGCCGCCAATTTTCTTTTCCGAGCAGCAATCGCGCCGCAGCCGACCACGCCACGCCGACGAACACATATTTGAAAAGTTTCTCGGGCGCATAGCGGGCGATCACGCTGCCCAGAATGACGCCGAGCAAAACCGGCAACGCCCATTTCAGCAAAATATCCATATCGACCGAGCCGCGCTTGCGATGTGCCTGCCAGGAGCGGATCGAGGTCGGAATGATGATGGCGAGCGACGTGCCGATGCACAGTGGCATACGGGCATCGAGCGGCACGCCGGCCAGCCGAAAGCACTCATAGAGCACCGGCACCAGAACCGCGCCGCCGCCGATGCCGAAAATGCCGGCGAGAAATCCGGCCAGCGCGCCCGTGGCCACGAGCAGCACCGTGAGTTCGGCAAGTTCGGTGGTGTTCAGGCCCGCGATCATTGGCGCTCGTTTGGCTGATTCCGCCTGCGTGAGTAGCCGGATTAGCGAACAGACGCCATGGTATACCAAGGAATGAATGTCGGATGCATCGGCGTTTCCCCATAGCCGCCAATCGCCTTTCGTATAAGGCGATTTGAAGTTATGAATTACTGTTCGTGGTATGCCAACTTCGCCGTTGCGCTCACTGTTTGAGGTTCGTAAATAGAAATCCTCTAACGCGATCCCGCATGCCGGCCGGCGACGCTCGTAGTCGTCAGCAAACCGTCGAAGCTGCTCATGACCCCACGGATCGATCGTCCGCTTTCGCCTTTCATGACCTACCGCTGGACGCTGACGATGGCGATGTCCATCGTTCACCGCATCACCGGCATCGCGCTTTATTTCGGAACGATCCTGATGGCCTGGTGGCTGATCGCCACCGCCTCCGGCCCCGGCGCTTACGCCAATGTGCAGGCCTTCACATCGAGCTGGATCGGCCGCGTCATCGTGTTCGGCTATACATGGGCGCTGCTGCACCACCTGCTCGGCGGCTTGCGCCATCTGATCTGGGATCTCGGCTACGGCTTCGGCAAGGTCGAACGCGAGCGCCTGACACTTGCCGCGCTGATCGGCTCGATCACGCTGACGATTGTGCTGTGGATCGTCGCCTATGCGGTGGGGGGCGGACGATGAGCGCGCCTGACATCACGCCGAAATCCGCCACGATGCGCACGCCACTGGGGAAAGTCCGCAGCCTCGGCTCGGCCCGGTCCGGCACCGCAGATTTTTTCCGCCAGCGCATCACCGCAGTCGCCATGATCCTGCTGATCGTGCCGGCCATCGTCATCGTCATGAAGATACTGGGAAGCAATCAGGCAACATCCTCGCAAATCCTCGGCAATCCGCTGGTTGCCGTCATCATGATCCTGTTCATCATCGCAAGCTGCTGGCACATGAAGATCGGCATGCAGGTCGTGCTGGAAGACTACATTCACGATGAGAAGCTGAAGCTGGCGCTCATCATCGGCAATCACTTCTTCTGCTGGTCGGTCGGCCTCGCCTCGATCTACGCCATCGTCAAATTGTCGTCGGGAGTTTAATTTTCATGGCACCGAACGGCAAAACCAACGGCGCGGCCTACCCCATCGAAGATCACACCTACGATGTGGTCGTGGTCGGCGCTGGCGGCGCGGGTCTGCGCGCGGTGGTCGGCTGCGGCGAATTAGGTTTGCGCACCGCCTGCATCACAAAAGTTTTCCCAACGCGCTCGCACACAGTCGCGGCGCAAGGTGGCATCTCGGCGTCGCTCGGCAACATGCACAAGGACGACTGGCGCTGGCATATGTACGACACCGTGAAGGGGTCGGACTGGCTCGGCGATCAGGACTCTATCGAATACATGGTGCGCAATGCGCCCGAAGCCGTATTCGAGCTTGAACATTGGGGCGTGCCGTTTTCGCGCACCGAAGACGGCAAGATTTTCCAGCGCCCGTTCGGCGGCATGACGCTCGACTACGGCAAGGGCCAAGCCCAGAGAACATGCGCCGCCGCCGACCGCACCGGTCACGCGATGCTGCACACGATGTACGGCCAGTCGCTGCGTCACGCCGCGGAATTCTTCATCGAGTTCTTCGCCATCGATCTCATCATGGACGATCAGGGCGCCTGCCGCGGCGTGGTGGCGCTGAAACTCGACGACGGTACCATTCATCGTTTCCGCGCGCAGACCGTTATTCTGGCGACCGGCGGTTACGGCCGCGCGTATCAATCCTGCACTTCGGC
>JAYVYQ010000092.1:0-8308 GCA_043784125.1 Afipia sp. | reverse complement strand
TGAAAGTGCCGCGCGCGCAGTGGCCGCGCCTCGTGTTGCTGTCGGCGCTCAACGTCACGTCCTGGATGGCGCTGATGGGGCTGGCGCTGACCTATCTGCCGGCCAGTGAAGCCGCTGTGATTGCTTACACAATGCCGGTGTGGGCTGCCGCACTCGCGTGGCCGATTCTCGGCGAGCGCATGTCGTGGCTTCGCGTGGTCGCGATGGCGATGGCGCTTGCCGGATTGGTCGCGCTGATGGGCGGCAAGGGCGTCTCCACCACCGAGGCGAAGCTGCCGGGCATTGCGCTCGCGCTATGGGGTGCATTCAATTTCGCGCTCGGCACGGTGTTTGCGAAACGCTGGCCGCTGAATCTTGCGCCGGTTACGTCGGCTGTCTGGCAGGTTGGGATCGGTTGCTTGCCAGTGGCGTTGATCGGCCTTGCAATCGAGACACCGCACTTCGCTCAACTCACCTCATGGGGCTGGACACTGTTCGCCTATTCGATCGTCGTGCAGTTCTGCATCGCTTACCTTTGCTGGTTCGCTGCGCTGGAACGGCTGCCGGCCTCGGTCGCGGCCATCGGCACGCTTTTAGTCCCCGTCATCGGCGTTTTAGCCTCCGCATTTGCGCTTGGAGAGCCACTTGGACCGGGCCAGATCGCGGCCCTCGTGTTGACGATTGCCGGCGTCGTTCTGGCCTCGCGCTCCTGACCCAAAAGTGCGATTTTACCCTTTGAAAACCGGCATTTGTCGCGACTTTTGCGACGCGTGTATCGCAATTGTCACAGCCCCTAAATCGGTCGCCTGCTAGGTTCCATTGAGTTCCGACGGGCGGTCAACGCCCGCGGACGACAGGGGCTGGGTGTGGCGTCGTTGCGGACAATAGTTGCGTGGGGTTTTAGCGTTCGCAAAGCGCGCGCGACGCGTTTCCTTTTCGCGCTGATCGCCGCCGGTTCGTTGCTAGCAATGATGCCGACCGATGCCCGCGCGCAGTTTGTGTGCGATCCCCTGGTGCCAAATCCGGGCGACAGCGTCAGCTGCGTTAACACGACGACTGAAAATACATTTGCGCCAAACTCAACGACGCTTGGCGGACAGGCCGCAACACGTAACTTTGGAACCGTCAACAATAGCGTCACCACCACCGCAGACGGCGGTGGCAACGCGACGGCGATCAACACGCAAACGATTACGCGTCTCCTCGATACTGAAACTCAGAATAATGCGGGCGGGCCTGGGGCCGGGAACGCGACATCCATCAACTCGGGGACGGTTGGCCGCCGTATCATCACGCAAACATCGGACTTTTCTAACGGCATTTCCACTGCCATCGCTCTAACCATAAACTCAGGCACGGTTGCGAATACAACCTTTTCTCAATTCGCCATTCAAACGCAGACGATACACGGCGGTGACGCGACAACGATTAACACCGGCACCGTTAACGGCGGCATATTTAGCGGCACTGGCGTGCTCGCGGGCGGAGGCAACGCCCTCACGGTCAACTACGGAAAGGTCAATGGCGATGTCACGACAGCTTCGGCGGTAAGTGGTGTTCCTGCACCCGGCAACGCGACCTTTATCAACTTTGGTACTATCGATACGTCGAGCGGCACCGGGGCTGTTCAGACCGCGTCCCTGACGGGTACGGCGTTCGCATACAACGCCGGAAGAATATACGGTGAGTTCGACGCCTTTGCTGGCCTTGGCGGATCGGCAATCATTTCCAACGCGGGATTGATTGACGGATCGCTGTTCGGAACGGCGATCGATCTCACACAAGGTCAAGGTCCAACTATCGCAACGACGCTAAACATATTGCCGGGATCGCGCATTATCGGAAACATGGGGATATGTCACCGGGCTCCTTAGGCACGAACGTCAATATTTTTGCCGGACATGATATTTCTTCGACACTCACATTCGGCTCATTCGGGTGCGGCTGCGCCATAAACGGCCTGACCGACACCGGCTCCGTCGTAAACGTCTTCGGCGGCGCGCCGTTCGTCATCTTCGGCAATACAGTCGCTGTCCTCGATCCGACTTCGTTCGCGGTGCAGGACAAGAACATCGCCGATTTCTCGCACACGATTTCGTCGATGATCACAAGCCGCCTGAATAATCCGGCCCCGATGAGTGGCGGATCGACGCCTATTGGTTTCGCTCCTTCCGGCAATGTTGCGGTCGATATGGCGCGTGATGCTTTCGCCGGGATTTCATCGTTGAACTACGCAAGCTCGGATCGCGTACTGTTCGGCAACCCAAGCGTGACCGCCGCCGATGGCTCAAGTGTGTGGGCGCAGGGATTTGCCGGCCAGCGGATTCAGGATGCCGATGCGCCGACATTGCGCTCAGTCAACAATTTCTACGGCGGCATGATGGGTGTGGATAAAACCTTCCGTCCGGGATTGCGGATCGGCGGCTTGCTTGGCGCCGGTACCATCAAATCGTCGATCGATGTGAATTCCGGCGAAACAAAGAGCGATATCGTTTTCGGCGGCCTTTACGGTCGCTATGCGATGAATCAATCGTTCGTGGATTTCGCGCTGCTCGGCGGACACAGCAGCAACGATCTGCGCCGAAACATGGCCAACAACCTTGTGCCGGGTGGCCTCGAAACCGCTACCGCAAATTACAATGGCTGGTTCATCAGCCCTGAGATCGCCTATGGCGTAAAAATGCCGGTCGGCACCAATCTGACGCTGACCCCGACCGCGCGCGTGCGTTACGTCGCAGCGGGTTTCGGCGGCTATCAGGAAATCGGCTCAACCACCAATCTGACGGTGGCGTCGCGCACCTCGCATAATTTCGAGGAGCGCGGCGAAGTTACTCTGACGAAGACATCGGATCCGACGCCGACCCAGCGGATGCAGATTTCCGGCACGCTTGGCCTCCTTGCGCTCCAGCGCGTCGGCGACACAACAGTAAACACGATTTTGCTCGGGCAGAATCTTCCGTTCGCAACACCGGGCAAGAACGATGTGTTCGGCATTTATTCGGGCATGGGAACGCAGCGGTGTGACGGTGTTCGGCGCGGCTGAATACACCGCGACCACCGATTCAAACCGAACCGCCACCGCAAAGGGCGGCGTGAAGGTCGCGTTCTAATTTTTCAAATCGCGGCAAATAAAAAAGCGGCGCATTTTCATGCGCCGCTGGATGTTGCTCAATTCCAAACCTGCTTACGGACAAGGATAGCGATTGCCGTCATTGTTCAGATACGTTCCCGATGCCGGGTCGTAGGAACGATAACGCTGCATGCAGTACGCCTCGGCGTCGCCGCCGCCGCCATAACCCGGCTGCACGTAAACTGGAGCGGGCGCATAAACCGGGCCGCCGTATCCATAGCCATAACCTGAACCGTAGTAACCAGAGCCGTAGTACGGACTCGATCCGGCAGCGATCGCGCCGCCGATCAACGCGCCAGCCGCGAGGCCGATGCCCAGACCAGCTCCGCCACCGCGCCATCCGCCACGACGACCGCGCCACTGCACTTGCGTGACTAAGGAATCGTTTCCGGCCGACAAGGCATTCGGGGTCGAGATCGCTGTACCGGCGGCCAGCGGGGCCGCATTGGCGGTAGAAACTGCTGTCATTGGGATCGCAACCGCAAGTGCGGCAAGCGCGCATCCCGTTTTAAAGGTCATCATCGTCCAAACTCCAAATCCCGCTCCGATAATCGGAACCACCAGCCCTAACGCGCGGTATACCTGCGTGTTCCGGTCTTGGCGGCTGTAATTCTTGGTTTGAATTCAGGCGCTTCTGGGGCAGTTCCCGCTGCGGAACGGCGGCGGGCTAAACGGTCGCAGGATTGTCGTCCGGGATGAGCGACGGGGGCAAGACCTCACGGTCAGGGTAGCGGTTGCCCACCAGCTCCTGACGGGTCCGGGGCAGGGCGTTGGGGTATTCGGCCTGCAGAAAGGCAATGAGCTTTTCGCGGACTTCGCAGCGCAAATCCCATGATGCCGGCGCGCTGCGCGCGCTCACCAATGCGCGCAATTCGAGTGTGTGTTCCTTGGCTTCGCTGACCTGCATCACCACGACCCGCCCGTCCCACAGCGGCGATGCGCGCGCGATTTCCGTCAGCTTCTCGCGCAAAGGTTCGACCGGCACGGTGTAATCCACATAGAGGAAAACCGAGCCGATCAGCGCGGAGGTCTCGCGCGTCCAGTTCTGGAATGGTTTCTCGATGAAGTAACTGAGAGGCACCACCATCCGACGCCAGTCCCATAATTTGATGACCACGTAGGTCGACGTGATTTCTTCGATGGTGCCGTATTCGCCTTCAAGAAATACGACATCGTCCAGGCGAATGGGTTGCGCGGTTGCGATCTGAACGCCGGCGATGAGGTTCGCCAATAGCGGCCGCGCCGCAAGACCGATGGCCAGACCCGCGACACCGGCTGAGGCAAACAGGCTAACGCCATATTGCCGGACATCCTCGAATGTCATGAGTGCTGCGGCGAATGTGATGATGGCGATCAGCGTGTCTGCCGCGCGTTTGAGGATTTCCACCTGCGTGACATGCTTGCGCGCAAGCAGATTGTCTTCGGCATCGAGTTTGAAGCGGCGGACATAAATCTGCGCTGCGATTTGCACGGCGGTGGACGCGACCCAGCCCACCAGCGCGATGAAAGCCACGTTCAGGACATTGCCGAGCACTGTTGCGACATCGGCGCTGATCGGCGCAACCTTCACGGATAGAGCAAGGGCGAGCACGATCAATCCGAGCCGCAACGGACCCTTGCTGCGGGTCAGCAGCGCGCGCGTATTCGGATGGCGGACCCCGAATGTGCTGCGCATCGTCGCAATGAGCGCGACGTAGAGCGCCGAGGCGAAGGCGATGGCCACAACGAGGATGAGCGATGTCAGCAGCCAGCCCGGCAGCAGCTGGAGTTTGGTGACGATTTCCGCATAGCTGTATCTAATCGACTCGATCATGAAATAAGGCCTCTTGGCGCGGAGAGGGGACCGGGATAACGCGCGGGACAGGGTGTTGTTCACGCAGCGCACCAAGTTGCTGTTGGCGCTGGACAAATCAAAAGCCCAATGCCATCAAATGAGCATCGGCGCAGCCGCGCCACCGCATTCGGACACCGCCGTGAAGCTGTTTTTCCTGCGCATTTTTACATGGTGGAACGGCGCGACGTTCGGCACGCAGCTCTGGACCTGGCGTTTCGGCGAACTGGTCGGCGAGGACGAAAGCGGTAATCGCTATTTCCGCACGCGCGGCGGCAAGATCGATCCGTCGCTTGGATTTGAACGGCGCTGGGTGATGTATAATGGCTATGCGGAGGCGACATGCGTTCCGCCCTCATGGCACGGCTGGCTGCATCACACTGTCGATGTGCCGCCGACGGATGAATCCTACACACCGCGCGAATGGCAAAAGCCGCATCGCCCGAACATGACGGGTACGCCGGCTGCGTACCGGCCATCGGGTTCGACGCTCTCGACCGGCCGCCGTCCCAAGGCAACCGGCGACTATCAGCCCTGGAATCCGGGCCAGTAATCGGGCCGCTGACTCGCCCTTTCCCCGCCGCAATCCACATGTTAACCGATGGGCCTGCGCGCGGCGCATTGCCTGTAGAATGTCGCGAGCCCGATTCGCTGAAGTAGTGCGCGCACAATGTTCCGACCGGCCATCACAGTTTTTGTCGCGGCACTTTTGAGTGCATCGCTGGTGCCATTCGTGTCGCCCGCGCACGCTCAGATCGGCAATATTTTTTCAGATCGTCCGCGACCGCCTGCAACCGTCGGACCACGCGATCAGGGGCCGGACGCCGACGAAGAAGAGGTGCCGGAATTGCCGCAAGGCCGGCTGCTTCCCACGCCGAACCGCCCTCAGGGCCAAGGCGTTCCGCCGCCGGGATCGTTCCAGTCGCAGCCGTTGCCACCGCCTCCGGGCGCCGCAACTGCTCCGCCCAATCAGCAAGGCGCGCCGAATGTCGCGACAGTGCCGCCGACAGCCAATCCCACTCCGTTGCCCGGCTTGCCGCCGGGACAAAAACAACCGCGCGGAACGCCGCCGACACCCGCAACCCTGCAGCCCGGCGACGAGGTCGTCACGGAGCCGCCGGCTCAGAAGATCGTCAACAAGAAGGCGGTGTTCGCTGGTCTCGACAAGATCACCGGCCGCATCATCAAGTTCGATGCCGATATGGGCGAGACGGTTCAGTTCGGCGCGCTGCGTATCAAGCCGGATGCGTGCTACACGCGCCCGATCACAGCCTCGGCCAATACGGATGCTTTCGTAGAGGTCGACGAGATTACGCTGCAGAGTGAGGTGAAGCGGATTTTTTCGGGCTGGATGTTTGCGGCGAGCCCCGGTCTTCACGGTATCGAGCATCCGATTTACGATGTCTGGCTGACGGACTGCAAAGAACCGGATGCAACGGTGGCGCAGCAGGAAGCGCCGAAACCGGTTGCTGCACCTGTGGGACAAAAGAAGAGTTTGCCCGCAAAGCAGCCTTCGCTCGCGCCGGGCACGGCTCCCGTGCAGCGCCAGCCATCGCCAAATCCATTTCCGCCGTTTCGCCAGTAGACTGACTTCAGGCTCCGCGGATTTGCGCGAGCGCGACGGCTCCCGATATTTCGCCCGGCAGCGCGAAGAAGTCCGCTTCGCCCTTGAGCGCTTCGTCGAGCTTCGTGCGATATTTTTGACGCGGCACTTCGACCGCGCCTAGCGACTTCAAATGTTCAGTTACGAACTGGGTATCGAGCAGCACATAGCCGCCGGCGAGGAGACGCGCGACCAGATGCACCAGCGCCACTTTCGACGCGTCGCGCGCGCGATGAAACATGCTCTCGCCGAAAAACGCGCGTCCGAGGCTGACACCGTACAGACCGCCGACCAGTTGGTCGCCGTCCCACGCCTCGACGCTGTGACAATGTCCGATGCCATGGAGTGCAATGTAGAGATCGCGAATGCGTTGATTGATCCACGTGTCGTCGCGGCCCGGTTTGGGCTCCGCGCAGCCCGCGATGACTTGCTTGAATGACGTATTCACGGTGACGCGAAATGTGTCCGAGCGCACCGTGCGCGCAAGCCGCGAGGACACGTTCAGATTATCGAGTGGAATGATGCCGCGCCGTTCAGGTTCGACCCAGAAGATCGTCGGGTCGTCCGCGCTCTCCGACATCGGAAAGATGCCGCAGGAATAGGCGCGCAGCAGAACTTCGGGGGTGATTTCGGAGGAGGCGTTGTCGCGCGAACTCATGCCGCATCATAACAGCATGATCGCGCAGTCGTCACCGCCCGGATGCCGCCATGGCGGCCTGCCGGGTCTGTGCAGCGTTCCTCTGCGGACAGCGCAGGATGATTCGGGTGCCGGAATGGTCCGGATCGCGCTCGACCTTCGCCTCCAGCTTGGTCGCCATCGCGTTGACGATATGCTGGCCCATGCCGGTCGAGCGTGGGTCTTTCAGGGTTTGGTATCCGACGCCGTGATCGGCAATCGTCAATTCAAGACCGTCGACGCCATCGCGCAGATCGACGTCGATCTCGCCAGGTCCGTTTGGGTAGGCGTATTTGACGGCGTTCATCACCAGCTCGTTGACAATGATGCCGATGGCGACGGCGCGATCCGGATCGATCTCGATCGGCTGAGCTGTCAGCGTCAGACGCGACATGCGATTGCCTTCGGCCGAGCGCCGCAGGTCTTCCAGCAGGGCTTCGAGATACTGGTTGAGCATCACGGTTTTGCGATCCTGCGACGTGTAAAGACGGCGATGCACCTGAGCGACGGCCGCGACGCGGCCCATCGCATTGGTCAATGCCGCCTTCACGTCGGTGTCGTCGGTGGAATTTGCCTGAAGGTGCAGCAGCGACGCGATGATCTGGAGGCTATTGCCGACGCGGTGATTGACTTCGCGCAACAGCACTTCGCGCTCCGCCGCCAGCGCAGCATAGCGATCGCGCGACGCGTGGACTTCAGCTTCGGCGTCGTCGCGCGCCTTGCGAACCAAAGCCTGTTCCAGTGCGTTCTTGGCCGCAACATCCAGCAGGGCGACGAAATCGCCTTGTATGTCCTTCACCAGATAATCGGTGCACCGGCCTTAAGTGCCGTGATCGCAATCTTGCTGTCCTGCGAGGCTGTGACAAACACGACAGGCGGCGCGCCGGGAATCTTCAAAATTTCCGAAAGGGTCTCCAGTCCATCGAGACCGGGCATATGCTGATCCAGCGCGACCACGTCGATGCCACCTTGGCGAATACGCGCAAGTCCGCGCTCGCCGTCGGCGGCATGCTCAACAGCGAATTTCTGCTTCTTCAGGCCACGTTTGACCAGCCGCGCGAGATCCGCGTCGTCGTCGATGTAAAGAAG
>JAYVYQ010000091.1:0-7682 GCA_043784125.1 Afipia sp. | reverse complement strand
CCCCGGCGGATCGATGCCGGTGCCCAATGTGGCGAGACCGACTTCGCCCTCGACTTCGGCAGAGACCGCCCACGATCCATCGCCCTGATTGTCGGCGACATCGTCGAGCGTTGCGCGGCGCAATCCGCGGCCCGGCGACAGAAATGAAATGGCTTCGAGGCAGTTCGTCTTGCCGGCCCCGTTGGGGCCGACCAGCACCACGAGATCGCCGCGCGTCTCCACGCTCGCGGTGCGATAGTTGCGAAAGTGATTGAGGCTGAGGCGCAGGATGCGGGAGACGGTCATGGTGCCCGCCCTATAGCAGAACCGACGGCGCTACACCCGCATCGGCATCAGGACGTAAAGCGCGCCCTTGGAATCCTTGTCCTGCACCAGCGTCGGCGAACCGGGGTCGGCCAAGCGTAACACTGCGACTTCGCCTTCGATTTGCGCGGCGATATCCAGCAGATAGCGCGAGTTGAATCCGATATCGAGCGCCTCGGACGCATACTCGACTTCAAGTTCTTCCGTGGCGCTGCCGGAATCCGGATTGGTTACGGAGAGAATGAGCTTGCCGGGAGATAGCGCCAGCTTCACCGCGCGGCCGCGCTCGCTGGAAATCGTCGAGACGCGGTCCACCGCATTCTCGAAATCCTTCTTGTCGACGATCAGTTCCTTGTCGTTGTTCTGCGGAATGACGCGGCCGTAATCGGGGAACGTGCCGTCGATCAGCTTCGATGTCAGAACCACGTCGCCGATGGTGAAACGGATTTTGCCGGTGGAGAGTTCGATCTTCACCTCGGACTCGCTATCCTCGATCAGCCGCTGCACTTCGCCGACGGTTTTGCGCGGCACGATGACACCGGGCATGCCGGCAGCACTTTTCGGCAACGGCAGATCGACCTGGGCGAGCCTGTGGCCGTCGGTTGCGACCGCGCGCAGCGTGGCCGACTTCGCCGAACCTGCGGCGTGGAGATAAATGCCGTTGAGATAATACCGCGTCTCTTCCGTCGAGATCGCAAATTGCGTGCGGTCGATCAGCCGCTTCATGTCACTCGCTGCAAGCGTGAACGAATGTGTCATGTCGCCGGCAGCGAGATCCGGAAAATCGCTTTCCGGCAATGTCTGCAGCGTGAAGCGCGAACGCCCTGCGCGGATCGCCAGCACCGAGCGATCGCCGTCGCCTTCGAGCACGATCTGCGAACCGTCCGGCAATTTGCGCACGATGTCGTAGAACATATGCGCGGGCACGGTGGTCGAACCGCCGGTTGCGGTTTCCGCTGCCAGCGTTTCGGTCACTTCGAGATCGAGATCGGTGGCCTTCAGGCTGAGGCGCGATTTCTCGGCGCGGATCAGCACATTGCCGAGAATTGGAATCGTGTTGCGCCGTTCGACCACGCGATGGACGTGACCCAGCGATTTCAGAAGCTGCGCGCGCTCTACGGTGACTTTCATGGCAATTCCGCTCGATCCCAAACCGCTGCTTTATTGAATGTGCCGGGCGCAGCTGGAGAAGCGCGCCACGGCGACTGATGCCCGCAGCCGGCAAAACTTGACGTCAAGCCGGGTCCGCGGGGGAGCGTAAGGTGGCGTGGATGGCGGTGGGATGCAAGGGCGGGGACGCCGCGATTCCGGCTATCCCCGCGCTTGTTTATCGGATCATTCCTGAAGCTGGCGCTTCAGAAGTTCGACCTCGTCTGACAGCGAAATATCCTTGGCGACGAGGGCTTCGATCTTGCGAACCGCATGCAGCACCGTGGTGTGATCGCGGCCGCCGAAGCGACGCCCGATTTCCGGCAATGAACGCAGCGTCAGGGTTTTCGCAAGATACATCGCGACCTGACGCGGGCGGACGACGTTCGCCGTGCGGCGTGACGAGAGCAGATCCGAGCGGCTGACATTGTATTGCCGCGCAACCACACGCTGGATGTCCTCGATCTTGACGCGCTTGGGCTCCTGCGGGCGGATCAGGTCGCGCACTTCGCGCTCCGCCATCTCCAGCGTCACCGCAGTGGCGTTGAGCTTGGAATGCGCCAGCAGGCGATTGATGGCGCCTTCGAGATCGCGGCCATTATGCGTGATGGTCTTGGCGAGATATTCCAGCACTGGTTGCGGCACATCGAACGTCGCGTGATGCGCACGCGCCGCTGTGACGCGCGACTTGAGAATATCGAGCCGTAATTCCTCGCCGAGCGATCCCATCTCGACGACGAGACCGCCGGCCAGACGCGAACGCACACGCTCGTCGAGCGCCTCTAAGTCCGATGGCGGTCGATCCGCCGCGATCACGACTTGGCGTCCCGCGTCGATCAGCGCGTTCAGCGTGTGGCAGAATTCGGCTTGGGTCGATTTGCCCTGCAGGAACTGTAGATCGTCAATCACCAGCACGTCGATGCCGCGCAACGCTTCCTTGAAGGCGAGGGCGGTCTGCGATTTCAGCGCCGCGACGAAGCCGTACATGAATTTTTCGACGGTGAGATAAAGCACCTTGCGTTCGGCGCCAGAATTTCCGGCCCAGGTCACGGCCTGCAGCAGATGGGTTTTGCCGAGGCCCACACCCGCATGGATGTAAAGCGGATTGAACATCACGCTGTCGCCGCGACGGCCTTCGGCCACTTGGCGTGCGGCGGCATGCGCAAGCGTGTTGGAACGGCCGATCACAAAGCTTCCGAATGTCAGGCGCGGATCGAGCGGCGAACCGCCGAGCGCATCATGGCTTGCGGAGACTGGCGCCGTGGCGGCCACGCGCAATTCGGTAACGGGACGATTGTCGTTGCGCTCGGTGCGGCGCTCATCGATCTGCGTCTTGGCGTCCTTCACCGGCGGCGGGCAGCGCATGGCGCTGCGAACGGTGAGATCGACGCGCTTCACATGCGGGGCTTCGGCCTGCCAGCAGGTCAGCACCAGATCGGAATAATGCGCCTGGATCCAGCTTCTCAGAAACTTGGTCGGCACCGAGATGCGAACGCCCTCGGCGCTGCTGCTCTCCAGATCCATCCGCGCGAACCAGCTCGTATAGACATCCTCGCCGACGCTGCTGCGCAGGCGTGCTTTGACGCGCTCCCAGTTGTCCTGTTCGAGGTCCGCGACTTGTTCCAGTTTTGCGGTGATGGCCATTTGCATTTTTACTTTTCTGGTTGAGTTTCTGATGCGGCGATGAAGCCGGCGATGGAATTTCGCGACCGTCCCAATCGCCTTCGCTCAATTCGGCAGACGAAGCCTCGATCGGCGCGAATGCCGCGGGCAGCGTTGCGAATGTGAAGGGAAGGCGCTGCGAGGTCAGCGCGTACTCGGATAAGGCGGTGAACCATCCGGCGCGACGTCACCGTGCGCACAGGAATAAATCGGATTGTCGGTCGAATTTGCTGCGGAATGCTGCTGCAAGCTCTGTATCAAAGGCATGAATATCCCCCTCCTGCCGCGCTGTGAACGCGGCAAGCTGCTGTCGAATAATTTGTTTCTAGTTGGCCTCGCGTCCGCCGAACGCAAATCGTTCAAGCTTCAGCGCGTCCTGCCCGTTTAAACCTCACAATCGCCACCACCCGGCTCTCACCGATAAGAGGCTGTCGTCTGCGCCCGTTCTTCTTGTTGCATTGCCTGCCAAATCGCGAAGCAACGCCAGAGAAATTTCGACACAGAACCCCGATCCCGCCAATCATACGGGTTCGAAACCAATCATCGCTAGGAGAGCACCGCTAACGTACGCATCGTCGCCGATTTGTCCGCCTGCCCGAGAGCCTCAAACCGCCCTGATCTGAAAAACCCGCGAGCACCGCGATGAATTAGAAATAACAGAGCTTTCTTCCATCGCAACGAAATTGATTCGCGCGTGACGCTGCAAATTTGGACTTGAGCGCATCGCGATACATCGTGGCGATTATGACAAAACGGCAAGGTTTTGAATCTGCGCACAGATTCGAAATGTCGTGTCAGTGTCGCAAACCGAGCAATCGTCTAAAATAAATTCATAATTCGGTAACGAATGATCAACGCACAGAAGCGTTTTCCAACTGCTGCGCGGCGCTATGCCGATAAGTGGCTCCTAAAGCGCGATATTTTTTGTTCAGCGAAACAGGGCAGCTTTTCGGGGTGCGGTTTTATTTCCTGTGCTCGCTCTTGCGTTCTGAAATTTGTTGTTGCGTGACGCAGAATTTCCATGAAGCATTTGCGAGGGCCGAATTTGGCCGCGATGGCGCCGCCTCTGCACGAAATTTATTCTGGATTGGCACGGCAGCGTCATAAAAAACGAAAAAGCCCGGCGTTGCCGGGCTAAATCAGTCAGAATTTAGGAAGCGTCTTACTTTGCGAGCTTCGCAATCTGGTGTGTGAGCCGCGAAACCTTGCGGCTGGCGTTGTTCTTGTGAACGATGTTGCGCTGCGCCGCCTGCATCAGTTCGGGTTCCGCGCGCTTCATCGCCTCAAGGGCTGCGTTGCGATCGCCATTCTTGATCGCTTCCTCGACGGTGCGCACGGCACCGCGCATTTGGGTGCGGCGGCCCTTGTTGACGATGGTGCGGCGGGCAATCTTGCGCGTCGCCTTCTTGGCGGAGGTGGTATTTGCCATATCTCTTCGTCCTTCAGACGGCTTTTGGTGCGTCAGGCCAGGGTGCTGCAGATACCGCGAGCGCCGCCGGGCTGTTCGACATCGGCGCGTATGCCGATACTGGGTGAAATCTGGTGTTCCTGAAACGCGTTTGGCGAAAACCCGAACGCCGCTCCTAAAGAACAGCGGCGGCAGGATTGCGCCCGCCGCCAGTTGCGGGTTCTTATAGGGTCAGCGGTCTGGACCGTCAACGATTTCCGGGCCAATTTGAAGGCGGTTTTGGTGTTTGAGGCTGCATTTCCGGCGCAATCCGGGGCGTCGTCAACGGCGCGCGCCGCCAGATGAGCCAAATGGAGCGCCAGTCTCTATATGAGACATGCAGGCAGGATGAGGTGAACGATGATCCGCGGGTTTTTTCGACTGATCGGGTTGATTTTGATGGTGCTGGCGTTTCTGTCGCTGGTTTACGACGGCGCGCGCACCATTGCCGACCAGACCCTGCGGCTGACGCGGCTCGGCGAACTCTGGAACGACATTAATCAGGCGAGCCAGCAAGCATTCCAGCGTGCGGTCGAGGGGCTGTCGCCGTTTCTGTGGAACAGCGTGGTGAAGGCGATCCTCAACCAGCCGGCTTGGGCGGTGTTGGGAATTCTCGGCATCGTGTTGCTGCTGCTGTTTCGGCCGGGCAAGCCGCTGATCGGATACTCGCGGCATTGAGTCGAAAGCGAACGCGAAGAATTCGAGGCCACCTAACGCACATATGATGTGGCAGGCGGACGTAACGCCCTGATGCATCGCACGTAAGAGCCTATATGCTGCTCATCATTCAGAATGAGCGATCCAACACAGGAGTGAGCCATGCTGTTCTCACGCAAATCTCTCGACGTGCCGAGCGCTGCGGACGCCTTACCCGGCCGCGCGACGCCGCTGACCACCGCACGCACGCATTTCGTCAACGGCCATCCGCTGAAGGCGCCGTATCCGGAAGGTCTGGAGACCGCAGTCTTCGGTCTCGGCTGTTTCTGGGGCGCGGAGCGCAAGTTCTGGGAGTTGGGTGACGGCGTGTACGTCACGGCGGTCGGTTATGCGGGCGGCTCGACGCCGAACCCGACTTACGAGGAAACCTGTTCGGGCCGCACCGGCCACACCGAAGTGGTGCTGGTGGTGTTCGATCCGAAAAAGATTTCCTACGACGCGCTGCTCAAGACGTTTTGGGAAAGTCACAATCCGACGCAGGGCATGCGGCAGGGCGGCGACATCGGAACGCAATATCGCTCGGCGATCTACACGCACGGCGACGCGCAGATGAAAGCCGCGCTGGCCTCGAAGGCTGCCTACAACAAGGCGCTCGCCGCCAAGGGCCTCGGCGCAATCACCACCGAGATTGCGCCCGCCGGCGAGTTTTATTTTGCCGAGGATTATCATCAGCAATATCTGGCGAAGAATCCCGCCGGCTATTGCGGTCTTGGCGGCACCGGGGTGTCGTGCCCGATCGGGGCAGGCGTTACGGCGTAAATTCCTTTTCGTCATGCCCGGCCATAGCGGTCGCAGACTGCGTAAACTTGTCTGCGGTGCCGGGCATCCACGTCTTCTTCGGTAAATCGCGAATTTAAGACGTGGACGGCCGGATCAAGCCCGGCCATGACGGAGACTTTTGGTTATGCCGACTTTACTTCAAATGTTTTGCGAAGAATGCCAGCGTCCGCTGCCACGCTAGGTCCGAGCTTGCTTTATCGAAGCTCGCACGCTCGTCGCAGCCAAAGCCATGCTGCGCGCCGGGATAAAGCAAAATTTCCACGTCAGGCCGCTTGGCCTTGATGGTCTCCACATCGGTCATCGAGATGCCGGTGTCCTTTTCGCCGAAATGCAACAGCGTCGGTACCTTCGGCTTGTCATCAGCAAAACGCACGATGGCGCCGCCGTAATAGCCGACAGCCGCGCTCAGGCCGCTTGCCTTGGTCGCTGCCCCATAGGCGACGCTGCCGCCGAGACAAAAGCCCACAATGCCGACAGGCCCGACATCTTTCACCGAGTCGATGGCGGCCTGCGTGTCGCGCAGCATCGCCGGCCAATCCGGGTTGGCGACGAATTTACGCGCGACCGCGACTTCATCGGGCGAATAGCCCGACTGAAAATTCGGCTCGATGCGGTCGAAGATCGCGGGCGCAATCGCCACATAGCCTTCCTTCGCGAAACGGTCGCAGACGTTGCGGATATGCGCGTTCACGCCGAAGATTTCCTGAATCACCACGATGGCGGCTTTTGGCTTTGACGGCGGTTCGGCGCGGTAGCCGCCGAGCTTGAATCCATCGGACGCGGTCAGCGTTATCGTCTGTCCCATGAGGACTCCGTCATAAAATGAGAGGGAAAGGGAGTGTTGCTACTTCCACATCCAGTTGCGGCTCCAGTCGGCCTTCCAGCCGGTGAGCCGTCCGTCGCGGAACTGGAGATAGAGCGGATCGTGGCGGAAGGTGAACCCGCTGCCGCCGACGTCGCGGGTGGTGAGGAAAATCTCGCCGCCGGGCGGTCCATCGACATAGACGAGCGGCGTGCCGAGCGCGGCGGTCGCCTCATCCGGTGACATGCCAAAGACCAGCGGCGTGATATTGGAGAGCGTCGTCGTGAACGGTGTCGGGGACGTCTGCTGCGCGTGGGCATCGCTGGTTGCGCAAATGCCGAATCCAGCCACTGCGACCCCAAGCATCAACACGCCGCATTTGAATCTGTTTTTCATTGGGTCAATTCTTGCCGATTACGCGCGACGCGCAAGCTCACACAGATCACATCATGGCGATTTGCGAATGTGTTCCGCATCGCACAACCGCATCTTGCTATCACGATATTATTTTTTGACCGATTCTAATTTGCGTTGCCACTTCAAAAAAAAGGCGCTCATCCTGCGCACGGTCCGTCATTTACTCGGTGGGTGGCGGGCGACTACCTCGACGTGAAACATCGCCGTAAGCGATGGCAGACACCGGCAGGGGAAGAGACTATGGCTACTCTTAGCATTAACGGACGGAATATGTCCGTCGATGCGGCGAACGATACGCCGCTGCTTTGGGTCCAGGCTGTGTGAAAACTCCATCGATGGTATGATTCTCTTGCTGAAGCGGCGGGGGAAGTAATGCAGGGTTTCGTTCAAGGGGCGGATCGCCAG
>JAYVYQ010000090.1:0-15072 GCA_043784125.1 Afipia sp. | reverse complement strand
GATCTCCCGCCATGGCCGCAACGGCGCCGTGCAGTTTATTTCTCCAGCCGCAGAAGCGCTGATCGGCGCGCCGAATTCCAGCCTTCTTGAACACGGACTGTTCGATCGCGTCCACGTTGCCGACCGTCCGGCCTATCTGACGGCGTTGTCCGAAGCCGCGCGCATCGGCTCGGAGCGCAGCGTCGAATTCCGGCTGCGCCGCGAAAGTGTGCGTGGGCGTCCGGCGACCGGCGAATTCATCTGGATCGAAATGCGCTGCCGTCCGATCGAGGCTGCACCGAACACGGAGAGTGGTTCGGAAGTCGTCGCGGTCATGCGCGACGTCACCGATCGCAAGCGGCAGGAACACGCCATCGACGCCGCGCGCATGGAAGCCGAACGCGCGGGCGCGTCGAAGTCACGCTTCCTTGCGACCATGAGCCACGAGCTTCGCACGCCGCTGAACGCCATCATCGGGTTCTCGGAAATGATCGTGCATGAGGACGAACTGCGGATCGACGCGGCGCGGCGTCAGGAATACGCCAAGCTCATCAACGAATCCGGCCAGCATCTGTTATCGGTCGTCAACGGCATCCTCGACATGTCGAAGATGGAAAGCGGGAGTTTTGAAATCCTGCCGGAGTTGTTCTCGCCGCGCGAGTCGCTGGTCAGCTGCTGCAACCTGATGGTGTTGAAGGCACGGGAAGGTGGTATCGATATTGTCACCCGCGCATCCGCCGATCTGCCGCAGATCACCGGCGACCCACGTGCGTTCAAGCAGATCGTGCTCAATCTCGTTTCCAACGCGATCAAGTTCTCGGAGCGCGGCGGCAAGGTGACGGTCGAGGCATCGGTCGAGGGCTCGCGCCTTATGCTGCGCGTCATCGATACCGGCGTCGGCATCGGCGCAGAGGATCTCAAGCGCGTCGGCGATCCTTTCTTTCAGGCCGGCAAGACTTATCAGCGCCGCCACGAAGGCACCGGTCTTGGCCTTTCGATTGTCAAAAGCCTCGTCGCGATGCATGGCGGCGACATGACGGTCGACAGCAAGATCGACGAGGGCACTACCGTCGCCATCGCATTGCCGATTGCGTTCACGCCGCCGCATTCTGATTCGACAAGCAACATTGCGACCCTCGCGCCATTGCCGCGCGCTGAACCTCAAGACCATCAGGTGAAGAAACGTGCCTAGACAAATTATTGTGGACGATGAAAAGCCCCGACGCCGGAGGCGTTCTGCTGCGGTCGCCATTGAGCCCGAACGCGGCCTTGTCATGCGCGTGCTGCTGCATAGCCCGAAGGATACGCTGGCAGGCGCTGCGGCTCTGATCGTCGTGTTCGGTATCGTCGGCAATGCGCTTGTTTTGCAGCCAGGCCGACATCCCGCGCCGATGTTCGGCGGGACGCCAGCGGCTTCACCACCTGCGCCGGTTGCAGTACAGGCACCGATGCCACGCGTTCGCCCGTCCGACGCCGAAGTGCGCCCGGAGGCGAAGCCGGTTGAGGCACCTGTTGTTCCGTCCAAGCCATCGTTGCCAGCGGCCAGCACGACGCCACGTCCGCCGACTGCGATTCCAGCGGTGAAGAACGATCCCGTCGGCGATCTGATCGTCTCGACGCGCCGTGTCGCTGCGATCCAGCGCGCACTGACGGAATACGGTTACGGCCAGCTGAAGGCGACCGGCGTTGTCGGCGCCGACACCCATGCGGCCATTCAAAAGTTCGAGCGCGACCGCAAGCAGCCCGTCACCGGCCAGATTTCGGACAGGCTGATCCGCGATCTCGGCGTCCTCACCGGGCGGCCGATCGAATAGTTCAGGCAAAGGTCCGCGCTGCTGGCATCGTGCGCACCGCTGGCCTAACGTCGCCTGCATGAGACTCAAGACGGCGATATGGGTGGCGGCCTATCTGCGGCGCTGCCAGGGCGCGGGTATTTTCGGGGCCGTCCGACGACGGGGCGCCGAAGAAGCCGGTGCCGTGTTCGTCAAGATCGCGCTGATGGATGGCAAGGCGCTGCTGTTCGTCCCTGCGCCGCAATCGACCTACGATGACAGCCGGCCAATTGAACGCATTTTCACGCAGTCGCCGCCGCAAGTCGTCGATGAGGCGGCGGTGGAGGCGCGTCTGGTGAAGGAAATCGGTTTCGATCCCGATGTCTGGATCATCGAAGTCGAAGACAAGGAAGGGCGGCACTTCCTCGATATTGCGAAGGCCTAGAGATTCATCCCCGCGACGTATTGCGAGTGATCGTATTCGCCGCTGGCTGAACTGAAGGCCGTGTCTGCGTTGCGGCCGGCCGCGCGCGATGCCGCTCATCATCATAGTGACCGGGGCGGTATTTCGCCCGAGTGGTGGCGAGGGAGGCGCCTCTCCATGCCGACAGCAGGATCAGCGCTGCCCGCTCGGTGATGGTGTCGTAGAGTCGTGCGAGACGATAGACATCCATCACCGACGAGCCGAGCGCGGGATTGAGAAACAGCAAGACGCGCTGAAAGGCGTCGCCCGGCATGCCGAGCGTTTTCAGAGCGCAGGCGAGTGCTTCGCCGCCGCGGTCGCTGACGATCTGGTTTGCGACCTTGGAGGTCAGGATCAACGCGTCGGCGAGTTCGCCTGTGAAGCCTTCCACGTTCCGTGTCATCGCATGTTGTTCAAGCGCAGGCAGCGCGCGCGCGGCGCGGCGCGGATCGACGCGTGTCGAAGGCTTGAGCGGCGCGTCGGTCAGGTTATGAAGAATCTGGTGGCGTTCGGATGCGTTTGCCGCGACGAACATGGTGATGAGCTGCGAGGCGTCATCCGGTTTCATCGACAGCGTCGGCGCGGTGGTGACTTGCGGCTCAACGACGGCCTCTACACTCACCTCAGGTTCGTCGTCGCTGATCGGTGGACTCGGCACGTAGCGCGACAGCCGCTCGTCGAGGCTGGTGCGCAGCCCGAGCTTCCATTGCAGTTCGCGCGGAGTGTTCGGATAGATTGCAAGCCGTGCGCTAACGGCAGCCCGCGTCGCATCGTCCACTTCGTCGATCAGCCTCGATGCCAGTTCGACGAACTGGCGGTCTTCGTCGCGCGAGTGATTGGCGGTCTGGACATAAAGGTCCGTCAGCACGCGCAAAAGCGTCGGGCGGATATCGACGCCCTCGCGCCGGGACAGTGTCATCAGGCCGTCGAAGCCGTGAAACATCGGGGGTGCCGTCATGAAGCTACGCAACTGGGGGTGAATCTCAGCGCGACGTTATCCAGCGCTCTTTAATAACCCGTTAACCATGCTCCGCCTTAATGACCCTGTGCCGCTGGCCCTTGCGAGTTTGGCTGAGGCGGCCGGGAGAGAGTGACATGGGGATCATCGTAGAATTTCCGGCGGACGCAGCCTCACGGCGCGCCGGTCTGGGCATCGAGGCCGCCTCGCGAGACATGACGGCAACCATCCTGATTCTTCCCGCGATCCGGATTGAGCGGCATACCGACGAGACCACCGATGGCAGCGGCCCAGAAGAGGGCACAGCGCCGGGCCGCCGCCGCAAACGCCGGGCTCGTTCCTGACCAAGGACTGGATTGAGTTTCGGCGCGTTCGGGCCGATGCGACACAGCTTTCGCCCCTGCGGCCAGACGGATCGTCATGTGCAACCCGCTTTATCTAATCCCATTCGTTGCCGGTCTCGCTTGCCCCAGTGATGATTTCGGCCGCACGCGCGATACGTTTTATCACGAGGACATGCACGCTTGGGTCGGCGGCGAGGCTACGCAAAGTCTCGGCGGCATTCCTTCGCAGTTTCAACTGACCGATTATGAGCGCAGCCTGCGCGATCTGGCTTACTATTTCATCGAGCCGCCGCATTCGCGGCCGGCATGGAAGGCCGTGTTCGGTGACTATCTGTCGCTGCCGTCGCCGTGGCGTCAGAAAGTGTTTTTCGACCGCACCGCCTACGGACGCCGCATGATTGACGAGCCGCATCGCTCGCAGGTGTCGGCCTATGCGGGTTTGATCGAAGACGTCCGCAACGATGGTGTGATGCTGGATCGATTCCTCCCCGTCGCGATGCAGGTCAACGATCTCGACATCAAGCGCAACAAGGCACTGAGCTACATCACCGAATTGTCGCCCCGCGAGCGCGGCGACGCGCAAGCCCGCATGCGCGAGAATGCTCTTGTCGTGCAATGGGCGCAGCTGTGTTTGCAGCAGCGGGTGTCGTCATATCGCTGGGCGCTGGAGCGGCTCGTTATTCAGGCGCCCGACCAGATGGCTGCGGACGCCGACCGCTTGATCGGGCAATTGTCCGAACGCGCGAACGCCCCGTGGACCAGCGCAATCGTCGTGGTCGGACGCGCAATTCCCGTCGGACCGCTCGTCGTCAAATAGTGGAAAATTTATCGCTTGGCCTGTGACGCGTCGGTCTGCACCCGGCATGACGCTGCGGCCAGCGCCGCCTGCGCTTGAGCGACAAGACCGGGTTCAGGCGCGAGCGCCTTCATCACTATGAGGCCTGTTGTGGTCGGTGAATCGATGATGAGCCGGTCGGCTGCGGTGACGTCTTCGTCTTCGGGTAATTCACCGTGCTGCGCTTCCGTCATGAGGTCGAGTTCGATCACCTTGCGGCCGGCGGAGCGATCGTTGATCGCATAATAGGCGATCTCACCGCGCGTATAGAACGACACCGATGTGTAGGCCTGACTGACCGGCACGGTGAGCTTTATCGGACCGTTCGACAGATCGTAACGGCAGACGGCGCTGGCGAATGCTGGATCCATGAACGGCATCGGCGCCCGGTTCGGCGTCGGCATGGGAATGGCCGTGACGGCGTTGACCTTTGAAATAGGCGTCAGCCGCGAATAAGCGTCGAGCGTGGCGACCCGTGGCAAAGCCAGCACGCTGACCAGATGCACGACGCCGCCGAGCAGAACGCCGCCAAGAACTGCGAATATCCACCGGATCATGAGCAGCCCACCGTCGCGATGGATGGCATCGGCGCATCCTTCTGTGACCGGGTCGCAACGCCAACCGGCGTGTCATAAAGGCGAAGCATCAGCATGTAGCGATCAAGGCCACCCGTTGGCAGCCAGTTTCCGGCGCGCGAACGCGCTGCGATCCGCAATTCAAACGCGCCGTCGGACGCACGCACGATTTCCTGACTGGTGAATCCATAACGTTGCAGCGAATTGCCGACGAGCTGGCCCTTCGGATCGTAGAGCGTCAGCGTCCAGAATCGGGCAGCGGGCGTGACACCCTTGACGACGACATCGCAGCGGCCATCGAGCGTGCGTCCGGTATCGTCCTTCGTGGCTGTGAACGTGACACCGTCGCCGGTGCCGACCGGCAGTTCGCCGCTGCGGGCAATCGACGCGCGCGAATAAGGATCGATGCCGCTGGTTCCGGTTCGCGGCCGCGCCGTCCATGCGCCGATGGTAATGGTGCCGACATTGACGCCGCGCGTCGCCGTCATCCACGTCGAGCCGAGGCCGACGCCGGTCGCAACAACAAGCGTGACGAGAGCGAGGATAATCAGCCGCACGGGAGGAGCGTCATCATGCGCAAATCAGTTTTTGCGCGGCACAGGTGCCGCAGGTTCGGTTGTTGCCGATGCGAAGGATTCCGGGAAGGTCACAGACGCAAGCGAGGGCGGTTTTGCCGGCTCATTGGACGACGCCTTGCCCGTCGTTGCCGCAGTCTTGGCGGCATCCTCGAACAGTTTTTCGACGCGTACCAGAATGTTCGCGCCTTTGCGAGTCAGGATTGGCGGCGGACCGGGATTGATCGCAGCCGCGCCCGGAAGTGATGCAATAACCGCCGCCTGCGGCCGTCTTACGCCCGCGCCGATGCCTGCGATGTCTTTGATTTCGACGCCCTGATGCGCAACCACCATGACATCGTGCCATGTTTGCGCAGGAAGCGAGCCGCCCGTCATGCGGTTGGTCGGTGAGTAGTCGTCGTTGCCATACCATACGGCCATCGTGAAGTTGCCGGTGTAGCCGACGAACCATGCGTCTCGATAGGCGTTGGTCGTGCCTGTCTTTCCGGCCGCGGGAATTCCGTCAAGCTGCGCGCGCCGCGCCGTTCCTTCTTCGACGACGTGGCTCATCATGCCCGCCATGTCGGCCGCAACAGAGGCGGGGATGGCCTGGGTCGGTTTTTGTCCGTCGCGATCGAAGCGCCAGACAAGATCGCCCGCGCCGCTGCGAACTTCGAGTGCGGCGTGCGGGACAACGGCTTTGCCTTTGTTCGGGAAGGTTGCATACGCCACCGCATGTTCGGTTACGTTGACCTCGTCGGAGCCGATCGGCAGCGACGGCGTATCGGGCAGCGGTGCCTTGATGCCCATTTTGCGCGCGGTCGCCACGATCATCGCCCGTCCGGCTTTTGGGCCGCCCTTGCCGCCCATCGCGATCGACAGTTTCACCGGCACGACGTTGATCGAGCGTGTGATGGCCTGCGTGAGTGTCACCGCGCCCGAATAGGAGTGGCCGTAGTTCTGTGGACACCAATTGCCGATGCAAACCGGCCCATCGACGACGATTGATTTCGGTGTGAAACCGTTCATCAGGGCAGTCGCGTACACGTATGGCTTGAATGACGAACCCGGCTGGCGCATCGCGTCGACTGCGCGGTTGAACTGGCTGGCGCCATAGTCGCGTCCGCCGACCATCGCGCGCACGCCTCCGTCAAGATCGGCGACGGTCAGTGCCGCTTGCGTCGCATGATAGTCGCGTCCGAACTGACGCAGTTTGTCTTCTATTGTTTTCTCAGCCGCGCGCTGCACGTTCATGTCGATGGCGGTGCGCACCACAAACACGCGCTCGGTATAGCTTTTCGGGAACGTCAGGACGAGCTTGCGCATCTCGTCGAACGCCCAGTCGAGATAGTAGTTCGGCGAGACTTCCTCGCGGCGGTCCACGGCGGTGGCCGGGTTGCGGCGGGCGCCGAACACCTGACCCTCGGTCATGAAGCCTGCATCCACAAGGTTATCGAGCACCACGTTGGCGCGGGCGCGGGCGGCCGGCAGGTTGATATGCGGCGCGTATCGCGTCGGTGCCTTGAACAAACCGGCCAGCATCGCGGCTTCGGCGAGATTCACGTCACGCGCGGATTTGTTGAAGTAGAAATGCGCCGCGCCATCGACGCCGAAGGTGCCGCCGCCCATATAGGCGCGGTCGAGATAGAGTTTGAGAATTTCGTTCTTGGTCAGCCGCGTCTCAAGCCAAACGGCGAGGAACGCTTCCTTCACCTTGCGCTCGATGGTGCGTTCGTTGTTGAGGAAGAGATTCTTCGCAAGCTGCTGCGTGATCGATGAGCCGCCCTGCCGCACACCACCGGCCTGCGCGTTGGTTACAAGTGCGCGCACGGTGCCTGCGATATCGATGCCGAAATGATCGTAGAAGCGGCGGTCTTCGGTCGCCAGCGTCGCCTTGATGAGGTGATCCGGGAAATCTTCGAGCGGAATGGAATCGTTGTGCTTGATGCCGCGGCTGCCAATCGGGTTGCCATAGCGATCGAGAAACGTCACCGCCAAATCCGACTTCTTCAGCCAGTCTTCATCAGAAGTTTCGCGGAACGCGGGCACCGCGAGCGCCAGCATCAGGATCAACCCGACTAGGCCGATGGTGGCACCTTCCGACAACGGCTCGATGAAAACCCAGCGCTTCCAGCGGCCGACATAGAACCTGTCCATGAAGGTCGAGAAGCGCTCATACAATTCGCGCAAGCCCACGGCGGAATTGAACAGCGAAGAGTCGATGCGCGCATCGACGTCCAGAAAGAAATTCCGGAACCACTTTTTCACGTCGCTGGTTACGATCTTGCGCACCGGAACCCTTGGTCAGATGTCGCGGCGAAGGAGCCGCCGGATGAAAAGCGCTGCCGAACTATGCTTATAGATTTGCGATATTCCCAAGGCGCTTTACAAGTCGTCTTTGCCGCCTCGAAATCCACAAATCTTCTAGCTGACCGCAGGGTATAAACCAATGGTGCTGCTGGATTTTTGAGGCTGAAGGTGAATTCGTGATGGCCTGCATTTTTCTCATGAGAATCGACGCCCGGATATGACCGCACCGCCGCGACCGCCCTCCGATCAGGCCGGATTCTTCTGGAAAACCAAGACGTTGGAGGAGATGTCCGACGGCGAATGGGAGAGCCTGTGCGACGGCTGCGCGCGCTGCTGCCTTGAAAAACTCGAGGATGAGGACACCGGCAAGATCTATTTCACCCATGTCAGCTGCAAGCTGCTGGATGCCGGATTGTGCGCCTGCAAGGACTATCCCAACCGCTCCAAAAAGGTCGCCGACTGCGTGCGGCTCACGCCGGAAAATGTCCGCACCCTGAACTGGCTGCCGCCGAGCTGCGGCTACAAACTTGTCGCCGAAGGCCGCGATCTTTACTGGTGGCACCCGCTGATTTCCGGCGATCCGAACACCGTGCATGAGGCCGGCGTGTCGGTCCGTGGCAGGGTGTGGGGCACCGAGGATGAGTGCGAAGTCGCCGACCTTGAAGACCACATCGTGCAATGGCCGGCACTTCTTCCCAAGCGCGCGAAACTGAAAAAACGGCCGGCCACAAAAGCGTGATCCTCCTTTGGCGTGAACCACCCATGCACGCGCACGGGTTATGAATCGCGCCGCCGCGCGCTAGACACGCGCATTGCATTCATTCCCTTCCTTCGATCAGGCCTCATGAGCAAAATAGAACGGCACAGCTTGGACAGGGCTGGCTTTGAGACGGCCGACGAACGCGATTTGTCTGACGAGACCGTCAACGAGATTTCGCATCTTGCCACCGAAGTGATCGACGTCAGCGACGCGCCGCCGATCATGCCGGGGCCTGCGCTCGACAAGAGCGAAGTCCGCACGATTCTCCTGAGCCTCATGCTCACGATGTTCCTGACCGCGCTCGATCAGACCATCGTGGCGACCGCGCTGCCGACCATCGGCCGTCAGTTTAACGACGTGAATAATCTGTCGTGGGTCATCACCGCCTATCTTCTTGCATCGACCGCGGTCGCTCCGGTGTACGGCACGCTGAGTGACATCTACGGCCGCCGTGCGATGATCGTGGTCTCCATGATGCTGTTCCTGTTGGGATCGGTCGCCTGCGCGGTGGCGCCCAACATACTGACCCTGATTTTCGCGCGCGCACTTCAAGGCATCGGCGGCGGCGGAATTTTGCCACTGGTGCAGATCGTGATTTCCGATGTGGTGACGCCGCGCGAACGCGGACAGTATCAGGCCTACTTCAGTTCGGTGTGGGTCTCGGCCGGAATCGGCGGACCCATTCTCGGCGGCCTCATCGCCGAGCATCTGCACTGGTCTGTGATCTTCTGGATCAATCTGCCACTCGGTATTCTGTCGCTCGCGCTGCTGCTGCCGCGCATGGCGAAGATTCCGGTCTTCCATCGCAGGCGCAAACTCGACTGGCTCGGCGGCGTGCTACTTATGGCTGCGGCAGTGGTGTTTCTGCTGGCGCTGACATGGGGCGGCAATCGTTTTGCGTGGGCTTCGCCGACGATCATCGCGATGGTTGGCTCCGGCATTGCGCTTGGCTGTGCGTTCGTCTGGCACGCGCGCAGCACCGATGAACCGTTTCTGCCGATCCCGCTGCTTGGCGGCACTATCGTGCCGTATGCGATGGCGGCGGGCGGCTGCGCGATGGGCGCGATGATCGGTCTCACGGTTCACATGCCGCTCTACTACGAAGTGGTCTATGGCCTCTCCGCGAGTGAAGCGGGCACCGCACTCATTCCGCTGGTTGCGGTCTCGGTGTTGGGCGCGTGGGCTGCGGGCCGCGCCATGACGCGCATGGCACACTACAAGCGCGCGACGATTTTCGGCGCAACGGTGTCTGCACTCGCCGCGTTCGCGCTCGCGACCGCAACCCCGCTGCCGCTGTGGCCGATGCTCGCATTGTTGTCGCTGTTCGCCATCGGTCTCGGCACGGTGTTTCCATTGAGCGTGGTGTCGATCCAGAATGCGGTGGCGCGCGCGCAGGTCGGCACCGCGACCGGTGCGATGAATTTCTTCCGCGCCTTGATGGCGTCGTTCACGGTGGCGCTGTTCACCGCGATCCTCCTTGCGGTTTTGGGTCGCAACATTTCCATCGGTGTCGAACAGCATGCCGGCGTGAAGCATGCGATCGCGTCAGTCGACATGGTGAGCGCGTTTCGCTATGTGTTCGGCGCAGCAGGGCTGATGCTGGCGTCGGCGGCCGTGCTGTTCGGCATCATGGAAGAACGCCCGCTCGCGGGGCCGGCAAAAATTTCAGCGACCGAGCCCGCCGAATAGCGCGCGATAATCTGATTGCGGCGGTCGATTTGCTGTAGCGCGCGCATCGCACAATCGGCTATTCCAAAGCCATCGCGGTTCGCGTCCAGTCGAGTCTCGCCGAACCCATCTTTCAATCTCACGCGCCGCATCTTCACGCGGCGAATGGAGCACACCATGTCCAAGCCAACCGTCGAACAAAGCAAACTTGGCACCGAGGCGATTGCGTTCTGCATCGCGCGCACGCTGATCGAACGCGATCCGTCGCTGAAGGCGCCGATGCGCGCAAACCTGCGCAAGATGTGGGAACTGCTCGACGGCAGCGAGGATCACGGCGCCGCCGACATGGTCGAGGCTCTCACCAAGGCGCTCAACGATCCAGCGTTCTTCAAGCGCGAAGGCGTGCGTTAGACGCGCAATGGCGGAAATGTGACGGGGGCTTTGGACTGAGGAGCGTTCGATGCGATTCATGAAATTCGCAGAATTGGGTGCGGTGTTCGTACTCCTGTCGGCAACCGGTTCTGCCGTTGCCGGCGATACCGGAAAGGGCGGTTTGGCCTGCACCTACAACCTTTGCATGTCGCGCTGTTTGAAACTTGCCTCCAAATTCTGCGAAGCAGATTGTGAGAGGCTTCTGAAGGAACGAAAAGCGTCCGGCGTTTGCAAGTAAGCCGCTGAACTCTCTAAGAAAATGAACCTAGGAAAATAGTCCCAAATATATCGGTGACACCACAAGAGGCTTTATGTAGGGTGTAGACACGGGATTGAAGAATCCCGTTGGCGCGCCCACAGTATGAAAGACCAGCGTTCTCGAAGCTCCCGCCTTAAGCGGTAGACCGGACTTGATCCGTACCCTCACGGGTGTAGGGGCGCTGGCACCTATTCTTGGTATCCGTCGTTTTGGAACGGATGAGTTTTGTAGTCTTTAGGGCCTGGACGATGCATCCAGTCCATCAACTTGCTGGTACGGCGCGGTAAGACCTTGAGCGGATCGCGAAGGCCCATCGCTTTCCAGATATAGTCGTGAAGTTCTTTCTTGGCAGAACTTGCGTTTGGGGCGTCGTAGTACCCATTTAGTTTGTAGTGAAGGGCACCTATAAAGATGTCGATCACTTGCAACGGTAAGCTCCATTTTGGTTTGCTCGTCCTGAATTTTCTGAACGGCCACTTAATGCGATGGTGATGTTGGTGCGCGCCGTGATTGGAAATAGCCTGCAGCTCATCAAGTTTTTTGCGGAAGAATTTTCCGTCTATGCAAACGTCAAATATTTTATCGGGAAATCGTTTAGCGACGCATACGCCGAGTAGCGTATACATCTCTATCTCATAAGCAGTCTCCCTATCGCCTTTGCCAATAACGTGCATTGGCCGGTCGGTTGTATTGACCGCAAGACAATTAATTTCCATGTCCGTGAGTAAGGACATGGTGTGCTTAAACTTGAACTTCAAAACCGCATCCACGGTGTTCTTGTATGCTTGCAGCGTTGACTTAGAAACCTTCTCCCATTTCAAGACCCAATATTCTTCACCCCGATATTTCGCTACATTCGTGCCGTCGCGCGCCGCCAAAATATCGGCGTTGAATCTAGCGGCGTATTGATACGGAATGATAAGGGATCCCAAAATGAAATAGGTGTGGGCGGTTTGGGCGCTTTCATCTATTTAGACAGTGCAGGTTTTGGCTTCTTCTTCCGGAGTTGGTTTCCACATGGCAAAAGATTCCAGCGATCAATTCAGCAAGAAAGAATCTGAAGAACGTATGGCTGCGGCCTTACGTGGCGCGCGTATAGCGCAGCCGAAGCCCCTCAAAGACAAACCAAAGAAGCGCGAATCGCAAGGTAAGACAAAGAAAAAGTAGCCGACAAATCCAATTTACCGCGCGTATGATGCCCCCTTTTCAGGGGGCATTTTTCATGGCCAACGCCAAATCCAAGGCACCTATCGAAATGAGCGAGGGCGTGAAAATCTATTACAAAGGCGCAATCGACAACATTATCTTCCTGAAGCGCCAGCAATGGATCATCACTAACTACGCGCTTGTCGTCTATGCCGGTGTTGTAACTATCTCGCGCGGCGTAACGCCCAATGAAAAATGGGCTTTAACGATCATCGCGGCAATCGGCTGGCTATATGGAACGTGGTGTCTGATACACACGCAGCGAACTATGACAAAGCTACGCAACAGCATGTACGAGATTTATCAGACCTATTTCACGGCGGAACAGCGAAAGAAATTTTCGCTTTGGAAAGAAGTCCCGACTTTCAACTATACGCCTGAGTTTATTTACGGCCTCGTCGTAGCGCACGTCATCGCATTCGCGCTCGCGGTCTTCGCGATTTGGCGTGGCTTACCGCTTAGCTTTCCTGCCGCTGGCTAGCGAGTTCGCCAATACTTAACGAATTTTGGTTTCGGTTTTTTGAGCTTAGTTTGCCAGCGTACAAAGCGGCCAGCGACCTTGCTGAAATCGGGACTAGTTAAACCCCCGATACGTGAGACGCTTACCAACCGCATTCTTCACGGCAAGCGTCGCACGGTCGCCATCGTTGAAACCAAGTTTGACCCGGTGATTGTAGCGGAAGTCATACTCGGCAAGGTAGCGATGCAAATGCTTCTCTTTGCAATGCTGATAGACACCTTTCATGCCGCGTTTGAAGATTGAGAAATAACCTTCAACGCTATTCGTTGTCACGTCACCGCGCGCATACTCCTTGCGCGAATGATTGACAGTCTCGTGGGTGGCAAAGTTTTCGCCAACGCGGGTGTAAAGACGGCTTTCATCGGTGTGCAAACGAGTTTCGCGAAGCACGTTTTCGTTCACGATGTTTGCGACGGTCGCACCATCGGCAACTGCAACATGAAACGAACGCACGTTACCGCCACGCTCAACGAGTGAGACGATAGCGCGCTTGTTTGACGGGCCGGGACGGCCAGACTTAGTGAACGGGCGACCGCTCGTCGTGACCTTGCGAACCTTGCCCTTAGCGACGGGGCCAAAATACGTCTCATCGGCCTCGACAATTTTACCGTCACCACCAAGCGGCTCTAAGCCCCCAGCGCGCATTGCCTCGCGAACGCGGTGAGCCATGAACCAAGCGGAACGGTAGGTAACGCCAATCGTCCGCTGAAGCTGAAGGGCGGAGAAACCCTTTTTGCTCGACGTGAAAAGATGGAAAGCCAAAACCCACTTATGAAGCGCGATCTTGCTGCGCTCCATGACCGTCCGCATCGTTACGGTGAAGTCCTTACGGCAAGCGGCCTCGGCGCAGCGATACACGCCTTCCTTCTTGGTAGCGTAGGCATGGCCGATCACGCCGCAATGCGGGCAGATCGGGCCGTCCGGCCACATGGTCCGCTCCAAGAAAGCGCGGGCTGCGGCGTCATTGTTGAAATGGGCTTCTGTAAAGGCGGTCATTGGCTCTCTCCGATGACCTTTTACAACATATTGGGCTTGTGGTGTCAACGATATATTTAGGAAAATAGTCCTAATTGTATATTTGACGTACCGTTGATTTGAGGTATTCTGGGCCTAACAGAGGTTGGACCCATGGCACTTCCCAAGATTTACACAGACGAAAACGCAGCCCGTAAGCACCTAGAAGGCCTGCTTTGGCCCGATGGCCCTAGCTGCCCTCATTGCGGCACCGTCAACGAAGCAACCCTGCTTAAGGGCAAGTCCACACGTCCCG
Organism: Afipia sp.; assembly: GCA_043784125.1. GTDB lineage: Bacteria > Pseudomonadota > Alphaproteobacteria > Rhizobiales > Xanthobacteraceae > Afipia. The sequence continues at coordinate 1,167 of JAYVYQ010000090.1, read as the reverse complement.
GCGTCTATAAGTGCCGTGCCTGCGAGAAGCCTTTCAGCGTGACCGTTGGGACCGTATTCGAGCGCAGCAAGATCGCGCTGAATGTTTGGGTCTATGCCGTCGATCTCTACACCGCGTCCAAGAAAGGTTTCTCGGCACATCAACTGCACCGCACGCTGGGCGTGACGTATAAAACCGCTTGGTTCATGGCGCATCGTATTCGCGAAGCCATGACTGAAACCAAAGGCCCTAAGAATCCAATGGGCGGCGCTGGCAAGGTTGTAGAGGCCGACGAAACATATTTCGGCAAGAAGGCTGACAAGCCAAAGGTAACAACCAGTGGCCGTCCCTTCATCAAGAAGGGACTAGCCGCACACAAGATCGCAATCGTTTCTCTCGTTGAGCGAGGCGGTAATGTTCGCTCGTTCCACGTTGGCCGCGCTGACGCTGCAACCGTCACTGAAATTCTTTTCACCAACGAGAAGCGCGACTCAAACCTGCACACCGATGAAAGCAAGCTCTACACCGTACTTGGCAAGGAATACGCTTCGCATGACACCGTGAACCATTCCGCTAAGGAATACGTTCGCGGTACCATTCATACCAACACGATTGAAGGCTTCTTTTCGATCTTCAAGCGCGGCATGAAGGGTGTCTAGACTTTTTCGACGTTCCGCTTCGCTTTGAGTTCAAGAAAATGCTCTTTTATCAAATCGGGTGAGATAACGGAATAAGGGCCACTTGCGTTGTAAGTTTTGGTCCACGGTGTATCTGCCTCATGCATTTTATTAGATAACTGAAACGCATGCATGTGGCCGTAGGAATTTACGACAGCGGCGATGAGGCGCTTTTCCTCATCATCCATATCAGCTCGATATTCTAACTTAGAAAACATATCGGAAGCGTATTCGGTAATCGCAGCAGAACCGAAGCGATTAAAAGCCCGATAAACATTCGGGATAACAGGGCCGTATTGCCAAGCCTGAATTTGTTCGCTGATTAATGGGCGATTGAGCAACGCAAGCGACCAACCGTTGGCGACGTACACCAACTTGATCAATTGCATCGGCGTCAGCTTTTTCCCGGTCTCGTTGGCGTTGTGCAGAATGGAGTTTGCCACGGCTCGGGAATCATACGGTCCGGCCATTATTCGCTATCTCGCGCCATCAAAATGTCAGCCACATCGCA